>DAOTWZ010000057.1:0-14101 GCA_034435615.1 Dehalococcoidia bacterium | reverse complement strand
CCATCGAGGTGGTGGCCCCCCAGGGCGGCACCATGCTCATCGCCCGCACTATGCCGGCGGCTATCGACGCCGTCATGAACCTGCACTAGGACGGAGGACGGGCCGCGGCGGCCAACTCAAGGATGTGAGAGTGGACTGCGGGCCACAGAAAGGAGGAGGTGGAGAGCTAACCACGGTCTGGCAAGTGACCGGGGGTGCTGCTGGCGGAGGGGCGCTGCTGCAGTGGTGCTCGCTGCCGTCCGCAGCACCCCCATTTTGGGGGCCCCAGCGGGGCGGGACTACTCCCTGAGCGAGGAGAGCCGTCAGTGGACAAGGTCCTGGTCACCCTTCTCCTGCTGGTAGCTTCGGCGGTGGCCAGCTCCATCGTGGTGGGGACAGTCATGCCAGCGGTGCACCGCGCAGGCAGCGACATCATCGGCGTCGGCTCGGAGGTCAGCAGCCGCATCCGGACCGATGTGCGTATCATCGAGGTCGCCTCTTCGGCCGGCAGCGATACCGTCAAGGTGTGGGTCAAGAACGTCGGCTCGGTCAAGATAGGCAACGTCGACCGCACGGACGTCTTCTTCGGCGAGGTGGGAGCGTTCCAGCGCATCACCTACGACCCCTCCAGCAACTGCTCCGACCCCGCCCTGCGCACCGCCCCCTGCTGGCAGTATGCCCTGGAGAACGACACCGAGTGGAGCCCCTTCGCCACGGTGCGGCTCACCATCTATCTGACGGCCGGCCTCCAGGCAGGCAAGGACTACACCGTCAAGCTGGTGCTGCCCTCGGGGCTCTCCGTGGAGACTGTCTTCTCCCTGTGAAGAGAGGGCCTGGCCATGGAGCAGACCATTCCCTCCCTCATCCTGGCGGCGGCCATGATCATGACCTCCCTGGTGGTGGCGGGAGCCGCCAGGACCTACTGGAGCAGCACCGCGCCTTCCCTCAAGGAGGCCGTCGCCACGGCGGAGCAGAGGCTGGGGACGGAGCTCAGCGTGACCGACAAGTCCCTCAACGCTGGCGGCGACCGCGTCACCGTCACCCTGGAGAACCGGGGACGCACCCCCATAGCCGACCCCCGACTCATGGACCTGATGGTGAGCTACACCGATCAGGCCGGCCAGCGGCACTCCTCCTGGTACCCCTACGCCGATGGCCCCCTGCAGCAGAACACCTGGACCATCACCGCCATCCAGGGAGACCGCCGCAATCCCGGCATGGTGGACCCCGGCGAGACGATGGTCCTGGAGGTCTGGCTGGACCCGCCAGTGGACACCGCCAACACGGACCGCTGGCTGGTAGTCAGCACCCCCAGCGGCCTCAGTTATACGGTCTACTTCTGAGAGAAAGGAGGCTTCCCACATGGAGCTGAACAACCGCCTCGCCAGTCTGGAGGAGGACTTCAACATCCTGAAGAACGAGATAAAGCAGGTGCTCCTGGACATACGGGAGCAGATCCTCCACTGGGAGAGCCCCTTCGCGGACTACACACCCCCGGCCGCCACAGGCGTCAAGGAGCGAGAGGAGCCGGCCCGGCCCGCCGCTCCCCCCAAGATGGAGGAGCCGGCACCCCCCGCCCCAGTGCCGGAGGAGGAGCGTCCCCCCCAGGACGGCCTGGACGGCGACCTGCCAGACCTCCGCGGCCTGCCCGTGCTGGCCCGCCACCAGACGGGACAGATGGACATAGCCACCCTCAGCGCCCTGGCCAACTGGGCCTGGTGGGCCGTCCGCCGTGTGGGACGACGCCGCGCCGAGGCCCTGGTCCGCGTCTACCAGTTGAGCGGCTACCTCTCCGAAGAGACAGGACAGGCCCTGGGCCAGCTCCTGGACCTGGCGGACGAGGAGGAGCCACCCGCCAAGGTCACTATGCGGGACTGCACCCTGGCCCTCCTGCGGCTGGACGCCGCCCTGGGGGCGCGAGGCGGCGCCAACATGGGCCTCCTCGCCCTCCTGTGGGAGGGAGACCGCCAGGAGCTCTGACAGCCCAGCCCCGGACTGTGGGAGGAAGGTAGCACGGCATGGACGAGATAGAAGAGCAGGACAGCGTCCAGGTGCACAACGTCGTCTCCACGGGCAACCGGGAGATAGACCAGAAGATGGGGGGAGGCATACCTGTGGGCTCCCTCACCCTCATGGAGGGCGAGTCCGGCGCCGGCAAGTCGGTGCTGGCCAACCAGCTCACCTGGGGCGCCCTGCGGGAGGGACGGAGGGTCGTCCTCTACACCACCGAGAACACCTTCCCCAGCTTCGTCCGTCACATGATCAGCCTCAACCTGGACGTGACGGACTATCTCCTCATGGGCCGCCTCAAGCTCTACCCCATGCCCCTCTCCAAGCCGGACTGGCCCGTGCGCCGCGTCCTCCAGGCGGTAGAGGAGAGCATGCGCCGCCTCCCCGCCGACTTCTTCGTCGTGGACTCCCTCACCGGCCTGGGCGCCCATGCCCTCCTGCGGGAGACCGACGAGAGCAGCCTCATCGGCTTCTTCGAGAAGCTGCGGGAGGTGTGCGAGCAGGGCAAGACGGTGGTGACGGTAGTCCACTCCTACGCCTTCGATGAGCGGATGCTCATCCGCCTCCGTTCCCTGTGCGATGCCGACCTGCGCCTGCGCATCGAGGAGGTGGGAGACCAGCTCGTCAAGGTGCTGGAGGTGGCCAAGGTGAGAGGGGCGGAGAAGAAGACCGGGAACATAGTCGCCTTCGATGTGGAGCCGGGCATCGGCATGCGCATCATCCCTGTCAGCAAGGCCAAGGCCTAGGAGCGATGCCGCGGGTAGAGCTACCGTTCTCGCAGAACGGGCACTCGGCGGAGTCCCACAATGGCCAGGGGCTACTGGAGTGCGGCCTCTACAAGCTCCTCCCGGCGCCTCTCCAGGAGGTGACCCGGGAGAACCTGCACCTGCTGGAGTACCTCCACCACGTCCCCCTGAAGGAGGTGGGTATCCCTCAGTTCTACCCCCGCCTCACGCCCGATATGCAGGGGATGGAGCGCCCCAACCTCATCTACCCCATAGGGCGGGGGGTCTTCGCCCATATCTGCCCCAGCCCCAGCGGCTCCCGGGACATGTACATACCGGTGGAGCCGGTGATGGACGCCACCCCCTTGGAGCCGCTCCTCCGTGAAGTGGAGGAGCGCCTCTTCGACTACGCCGACCTGATAGCTGAGGCGGAGACGCCGGAGGAGCAGCGAGAGGTCCTGCTGCGCTGCCTGGACAAGGCCATCAAGGGGGAGAACGGCCACCGCGACCTCCTGGCCAGGCTCCTCTACAAGGCGAAGCCCCTGAAGGTAGACGAGCGAGAGCGCTACGCCATCAACTACCTGATGGTGCGGGACAAGATAGGCCTCGGCGTGCTGGAGCCCCTCATCCAGGACCGCTACATCGAGGACATAAGCTGCAGCGGCCTGGGGCCCCTGTTCATAGAGCACAAGATCTTCCGCAGCCTGCAGACCAGCATCGTCTTCGATGACGACGAGGAGCTAGACGCCTTCGTCATCCGTCTGGCGGAGCGGGTGAAGCGGCCTATCAGCATCGCCAGGCCCATCGTGGACGCCACCCTGCCCGACGGCTCCCGAATCAACATCGTCTACGGCCGTCACGTCTCCCAGCGGGGGAGCAACTTCACCATCCGTAAGTTCAGTAGTACCCCTCTCAGCGTCCTGGAGCTCATCGAGCGGGGCACCCTCAACTACGAGATGGCCGCCTACCTCTCCCTCATCTTGGAGGAAGGAATGAACGTCTTCGTGATGGGGGAGACGGCCTCCGGCAAGACGACGATGCTCAACGCCATCACCACCTTCATACCCATCAACGCCAAGATCGTCACCGTGGAGGACACCCCGGAGGTCCAGCTACCCCATCAGAACTGGGTGCGAGAGGTGGCGGCGGCCAAGGAGAAGGATGGCGCCGTCACCATGTTCGAGCTCCTGAAGGCTGCCCTCCGTCAGCGCCCCAACTACATCATCGTGGGCGAGATCCGTGGCGAGGAGGGGGCCATCGCCTTCCAGGCCATGCAGACTGGCCACGCGGTCATGAGCACCTTCCACGCTTCCTCCGTGGAGCGGCTCATCCAGCGTATCACGGGCAATCCCATCAACATCCCCAAGTCCTACATTGACAACCTGAACGTGGTGGTGGCCATGAACAGCGTCCGCCTGCCCGGGGGGCAGCTCGGCCGGCGGGCTATCAGCGTGGCCGAGATCATCGGCTACGACCCCTCGTCCGATTCCTTCTCTTATGTAGAGATCTTCCGCTGGGACCCCATAACGGACTCCTTCATCTTCAGCGGCAAGATGAACAGCTATCTGCTGGAGAACAAGATAGCGCTGCGCCGCCGTATGCGGGACCGCCGCCAGATCTACGCCGAGCTGGACCGGCGGGCCCGTCTCCTCAAACGCCTGCACGAAAAGGGGGTGAAGGGCTATTACGAGCTTGTCGACGTCCTTGCCTCGGCCCAAAGACAAGGGCTCTTCTAGGATAGTCCCGCCTTTCGACCTTTTCTTTCACATGTCCTATCTGGCCTCCGTCATCACGGCGGGGATATCGCGCTACGCCCTCTTCGAGGCCGCCTCCTCCCTGCCCTATCCCTCCACGCGCTACTTCCGGGAGGTGCACCGCCTAGTCAAGGGGCTCAAGTATGACTACGCGGAGGCCTTCCGCATCGTGGGGGAGAGGGCGCACGATGACAACGTCCGCTTCATGTTCCTCCGCCTCTCCTCCGCCCTCGCCTCCGGCGAGCCCATGGAGACCTTCTTCTGGCGAGAGGCCCAGATCCAGGGCGAGGCCTACGGCGAGGAGTACGAACGGCAGATCGAGTCCCTGCGCAAGTGGACGGACGCCTACAGCGCCCTCCTCGTCTCCGCTTCCCTGGTGGTCATCATCGCCTTCCTCACCCTGATGGTATACCACCTGCACGAGGCCATCCTCCTGCCCCTCATGGTCCTGGGCCCTCTGGCGGCCTTCGCCGGCGCCTGGATCATCGCCCGCGTGGCCCCTCAGGAGCCCATCACTCACCACATGGGCCCTGGCTCGCCCGAGCAGCGTCTGAACGCCCTCCTGGCCAGGGTGCTGCTCCCCGCCGCCGTGGTGCTGGCCGCCCTCCTCTTCCTCTTGCGGGCGGATGTGGGATGGATCCTCCTCACCACCGCCGCCTGCCTCATCCCCATGGGCGCCGTTCAGATGTGGGACGAGCGCAAGATCTACCTGCGGGACATGGACATAGGCACCTTCGTGCGGGCCCTGGGCGGCATGAGCCGGGCCATGGGCACCACCCTCACCGAGGCCCTCAACTACCTGGACAACCGCTCCACCGGCGCTCTGGCCGCGGAGGTGCGTCGGCTGCGGGCCTGGCTCCGCAGCAAGCTCCTGCCCGAGAACTGCTGGCACCACTTCGTTCAGGGCAGCGGCAGCGCTCTGGTGGAGCGCACGGTGCGGGCCTTCTGGGACGGCGTCAGCCGGGGCGGCGACCCCGCCGAGGTGGGCGTGCGCTCCTCGGCCTACGCCCTCAAGGTGGCCCTCCTCCGGGCCAAGCGCCGTACTGTGGCCGATACCTTCTCCTGGCTCTCCTTCCCCCTGCACCTGGTGATAGTGGGGCTCCTCCTCTTCTCTCTGGAACTGGTGGGCTCCTTCTCCAGGGCGGTCTCTGCCATGGACCTGCCGGAGATATCCCAGGACCAGCTCTCCCAGTTGCCCGCCATGCCCTTGCCAGGGGTGCTGGGCGTCCAGGGGGGACTGGACATGGGCTTCCTCGCCGGCTTCATGAAGCTGGTGACGATAGCCCTCACCATAGCCAACGCCTACGCCGTCTATTCCGCCTACGGGGGCCACCCCTTCAAGCTCTTCTACCACGGCGGCATCATGCTGGCCATGACCGGCATGGCCTTCCTCATCGTCCCCCGCCTCATGGACATGCTCTTCACCACCATCATGTCGTGAAGGAGGAACGACAGCGATGCGATGGATCCTGCGCAAGAAGGAAGACCAGGCCAAGGGCAGCGGCCCCGTTGACCCGGCCCCGGCGCCGCCCCTGGAGGCCTCTGCACCCTATCAGCCTCCCCAGGACAGGGACCTGTGGGGAGAGCTGAGTCCCCAGGCGGGGGTGGAGACGCCCTCCAACGACGGCCTGTGGGCCGAAGAGGACGAAGGCCCCCAGGTAGACAGTGGCCTCCTGGATATCTTCCGGGAGGAGACGGCGATAAACGACTTCGACAAGCCCGTCCTGCCCGGCCTGGAGCCGGTGGACGCCGTCCAGCTACGGCGCCTGGCCGAAGAGGTGGCCTCCCGCCTCAAGCGTCGGGGACGCTGAGCTCTCAGCGGGCCTTGTATTCGGGCTGGCGACGCTCCCGGAAGGCGCGATCGCCCTCCCGGCCGTCCTCGGTATTGTTGAGGATGCGCACGAACTCCTGATAGAGCTGGACGCCAGCAGTCAGGCTCATTTCGCTGCTGCGCAGGGCCAACTCCTTGGACATGCGGACGGCCAGGGGGGCGTTCTGGCAGATCCGGCCGGCCAGGGCCAGCGCCCGCTCCATCAATCGCTCATTGGGCACCACCTCATGCACCAGACCGATGCGGTGCGCCTCCCGCGCGTCTATGAACTCCCCGGTGAGGAGGAGGTAGAGGGTCTGGGAGAGGCCGATGAGCTGGGGCAGGCGCATGGCGCCGTAGCCGTGCAGCAGGTTCCAGCGCACCTCCGGGCAGCCGAACTGGGCGTCCTCGGCGGCGATGCGGATGTCGCAGAAGAGGGCCAGCTCCAGGCCCCCGGCCAGACAGTAGCCGTTGACGGCGGCGATGAGGGGCTTCTGGACGGCGAGCCCCTGGTCGAAGCGGTCGGGGCGGATGGGACGCCAGCCCGGCCCCTGCAGGTTGGGGTCGTGCATCGTCAGGAGGTCGGCCCCGGCAGAGAAGGCCCGGCCCGCCCCCGTCACGATACCCACCCAGACCTCCGGGTCTCTGTCTATCTCCTGGAGGCGAGCGGATATCTCCTCGTACATCTCGGGCGAGATGGCATTCAGCTTCTCGGGCCGGTTCAGGGTGATGATGGCTATACGGCCCTCGCGCCGGTATTCCACGCTCATGCGGCTTCCCTCCTGTTCGTTCTCGCCAATCGAATTTAGAGAAACCACGGGGGGGCGGCTGTGTCAACCATCGGTGGGGCAGCGCCTGGCCGTTGCAGCGCCTTATACTGGAAGGGAAGGGCCATGACCAAGGGGGATCACCCGTTCATGGAGCTGGCATCGCAGTCGGGGACAGCCGGTCTGGCCGACCTCCGCCTGGGGGGCGAGCAGGCCCGTTGGGTGGTGCTGGTCCGCTTCGGCGAGGTGGCCCTGAAGAAGGGCCATCTTCGGATGTTCATGGGAGCGCTACGGCGCAACATAGAGCGGGCCCTGCGGGGGCTCCCCGTCTCTCGCGTCGCCATCCGGCCCAACCGCTGCTTCGTCTGGCTGGAGGAGGCCAGCGCCTGGCCGGAGGTGCGGGAGCGTCTGGGCCACGTCTTTGGCGTGGTGGGCTTCTTCCTCTGCCTGCGGGTGCCCCCTACCCTGGAGGCCATAGAGGAGGCCTCCCGGCTGCTCGTCCCCGGGCCGCCGCCCTCCTTCGCCGTGCGGGTCCACCGGGGGGACAAGAGCTTCCCTCTCACCTCCCAGGAGATAGAACGAGAGATGGGCGCCCGCATCAAGGAGCGGACGGGGGCCCGCGTCGACCTGACGTCCCCTACCCTCACCTTCTACGTGGAGGTGCAACCCGAAGGGGCCTTCTGCGCCACTGAGCAGGTGGCCGGCCCGGGCGGCCTGCCGGTGGGCACGGGCGGACGCGTTGTCTCCCTCCTCTCGGGCGGCATCGATTCGCCGGTGGCCTCCTACCGCATGCTGAAGCGGGGCTGCCAGGTGGTCTTCGTTCACTTCACCTCCTACCCTTTCACCGATACCTCCTCCTGGGACAAGTGCCGCGTCCTGGTGCGGCTGCTGACTCGCTACCAGCAGGAGAGCCGGCTCTACGTAGTCCCCCTGGGGGAGGTGCAGCAGCGCATCGTGGTGACGGTGCCGCCCCGCTACCGCATACTGATGTACCGCCGCATGATGGTGCGCATCGCCGAGGCCATCGCCCATCGGGAGGGCTGCAAGGCGCTGGTGACGGGGGAGAGCCTGGGGCAGGTGGGCTCCCAGACCCTGGACAACCTGGTGGCCATAGACCAGGCGGCCGGCCTGCCCGTCCTGCGCCCTCTCATCGGCTTCGACAAGCAGGAGATCATCGCCGAGGCGCGGCGCATCGGCACCTATGAGACCTCCATCGAGCCGGACATGGACTGCTGCCAGTTCCTGGTGCCGCCCCGGGTGGCCACCTCCTCCACGCCGGAGCAACTGGAGCGCCTGGAGGCGGGGCTGGACATAGGGGCGCTGCTGGAGATGGCCCTCGCCGGCGTCCAGGTGGAGGAATTCCGCTGGCCGGAGGTCTGACCGACGCCATGGAGGCCACCCCTACCAGGACGCCGCCGCGCTCGCTGGCCGTCTCCGTGGCTATCTGGGAGCCTGGGGAACGAGGTCGTCTCTTCCTGGTGCGCCGGCCCGAGTCCCCGGACGAGGAGTTCCCCGGCCTCTGGGGACTGCCGGCGGCGACTCTGCGCCCGGGCGAGACGCCCCAGGAGGCGATAGCCAGGCTGGGCCGCCACAAGCTGGGCATCGCCCTGCGGCCAGGCGAGCTCCTGGCCCGGGGCGAGCAGCTACGGAGCGACACCGTCCTGACGATGCTCCTCTACGCCGCCATCGCCGAGGAGTGGCCGCCCCGCCTGCCCGCGGAGGGCGAGGAGGGCGTCACCCGCTACACCGAATGGCGCTGGGGCGAGCCACGTCTCCTCCTGCCGACGGCCCTCATGGGCTCCCTCTGCTGCCGCCTGCTCCTGGACACCCTGGGAGAGGTGTGGCCGTGACCCGCCCCACCTGGCTGGCCCTGCTGCTCTTCCTGGCCGTCGCCCTGGCCCTGGGGACGGCCACCGCCGGGGCGGAGTCCCTGGAGCGGCAGGTGGGGCCCTACCGCCTCCGCGTCCAGTACGACCACCCGCCCCGCCTGGGCGATATCAATGCCCTGGTCCTGGAGGTCACCGACACTCGCGACGGCTCTCCCGTCACGGGGCTGGAGCGCACCCTGAGCATGGAGGGGCGAGTCTTCCCCCTGCAGGACGTGAGCCGTAATGTCCCGGTGACCATCCGCCCCGCCCGCGACCGTCCCGGCGTCTACGAGGGGGTGTTCGTCCCGCCAGCTCTGGGCCAGTATCGGTTCCGCCTGGTGGGGAGCATCGGCTCCACGGTGGTGGACGAGACCTTCGTCACCGGGCCGGGCGGCCTGCCGGACGTGGCCCCTGCCGAGCGAGACCCCCTCACGCCGGGCGCCCTCCTGGGCCTGGCGCTGCTGGCGGTCTATCTGGTGGGGATAGTGGGGATAGCCGGCTGGCAGATATGGCAGCGGCGCCGTCCCCTCAGCGCTGACGGCCCCTAGGCCGCGGGCAACGGTTCAGCGCCCCAGGACGTGGCGCAGCGCTCCCTCCAGCTCCGGGTACTGGAATTGGAAGCCCCGCTCCAGCAACCGGCGGGGGATGGCCCGCTGGCTGGCGAGCAGCGTCTCCTGGGCCATCTCGCCCAGGGGCAGGGCCAGCACCTGAGCGGGGACGCGCAGGAAGGCGGGCCGGCCCAGCACCTTGGCCAGGGTCTGGGTGAACTCGGCATTGGTGACAGGGTTGGGCGAGGTGAGGTTCACGGGGCCCGACAGGCCGGAGTCCTCCAGCAGGTGCAGGTAGCCCCGCACCGCGTCATCGATGGCGATCCAGCTCATGTACTGACGGCCGTCTCCCAGGACGCCCCCCAGGCCGAGCTGAAAGAGGGGCAGCATCGCCTTCAGGGCGCCGCCACGGCCGCTCAGGACGATGCCGGTGCGGGTGTTTACCACTCGCACCCCTCGCTCCGCCGCCGGGCGGGTGGCCGCCTCCCAGTCCTTGCAGACCTCGGCCAGGAAGCCGCGACCCGGGGCCTCGTTCTCGTCCAGGATCTCGGAGCCACGGTCGCCGTAGTAGCCGACGGCGGAGGCGCTGACGAAGACCCGGGGTGGCGTACCCATCTCCCGCATCGCCTCCGTCAGGAGGCGCGCCCCCTCTATACGGCTGGTCCGGATGCGCTCCTTGACGCTTGACGTCCAGCGCTTGCCGATGGTCTCCCCCGCCAGATGGATCACGGCGTCCACCCCTTCCAGGGCGGAGCGGTCGAGCTGTCCAGCGTCGGGGAGCCAGAAGAACTCGTCCGGCGGCTCAGGGCGGCGGCGGACGAGGCGCACCACCTGGTGACCAGCCTGCCGCAAGGCCGGCACCAGTGCCGAGCCGATGAGGCCCGAAGAGCCGCTTACCAGGACCTTCACTCTATCGGCGGGCCGAAGGGTTGTACCTCAGGGAGACGGCCGGGCCTCGGCCATCTCCACCGGCTCATATATCTTCTTCTTCAGCGCCTCTCGGGGCGGGTCGATGTAGATGGCGCCCCAGCCGCAGGCGTCCTCGCACAGGCGACAGCCCGTGCAGCGCTTCTCGATGACGGTGGCCACCCCGAAGAAGTCACCCACCCGCTCGCCGCTGGTGTCCAGGTAGAGGGCCTCGAAGGGGCAGATGTTGATGCACAGCTCGCAGCCGGAACCGATGCAGTTGTCCTCGATGACGGTGGCCTTGGGCCATTCGCGGCGGGGGAACCCCTTGCAGATATCGCCCTGGTCATCGGCTATGCACTCTACGGGGCAGACGACGCCACAGGCGCCGCAGTCGATGCAGAGCTCAGGGTCTATCACGTGCAGCTTGTTCCGCTCCCCGGAGATGGCCTCCGTGGGGCAGCGCTTGCTGCAGGCCGTGCAGCCGATGCACCAGTCCAGGATCTTATAGGCCATGATTCTGTCCCTGTCCTTCCAGTCCTCCTGCCAGTCTACCTTAATACGGCGAGAGGGGGCAACCCCCCGTCGGCTTGCCCCGCCGGTCCTAGATGATGCCTCGCTCTCGCAGGACGCGCTCCGTCACGGCTCCGATCTCGGCCGGGCTTTCCGCTATGACGGCGCCGGCGCGGGCCAGCGCCTCCTTCTTGGCCTGGGCGCTGGCTGCCTCGCCGACGATGATGGCGCCGGCGTGCCCCATGCGCCTCCCCGGGGGAGCCGTGGCCCCGGCGATGAAGGCGATGACGGGCTTGGACATCTCCCGCTGAATGTACTCCGCCGCCTCCTGCTCCGCCGTCCCGCCGATCTCGCCGATGAGGACGACGGCCTTGGTATCGGGGTCTTCGTTGAAGAGCCTCAGCACCTCCAGGGGCGGCGTCCCGATGATGGGGTCACCTCCCACGCCCACGCAGGTGCTCTGGCCTATACCGCGGGCGGTGAGCTGGGCCACCGCCTCGTATACCAGGGTGCCGCTGCGGGAGATGACCCCCACCGGCCCGGGCATGAAGACGTCACCGGGCATGATGCCAACGCGGCACTCGCCAGGGGTGATGACGCCCGGGCAGTTGGGGCCTATGAGCCGTATGCCGCTGCCCCGCAGGTAGCGGCGCACTCGCATCATGTCCAGGACCGGTATCCCCTCCGTGATGCAGACGATGACTGGCACCTCGGCATAGGCCGCCTCCAGCACGGCATCGGCGGCGAAGGGAGCGGGGACGAAGATGAGGGAGCAGTCCGCCCCCGTGGCCGCCACCGCCTCCCGCACCGTATCGAACACCGGGACGCCCTCCGCCGTCTCGCCGCCGCGGCCAGGAGTGACGCCGGCCACCACTTTGGTCCCGTATTCTATGCAGCGGCGGGTCTGGAAGGAGCCTTCCCGACCCGTGATCCCCTGGACGACTACCCGCGTTTCCCTGTTGACCAGAATGCTCATCTCCGTCGCTCCTGTGGCATGGTATGAGTGCCGGCCTCAGCGACCGCGTGAGTTGGCGGCTTCCACCGCCTTGCGGGCGGCCTCCCCCAGGTCGCGGGCGCGGACTACGGGCAGGCCCGAATCGGCCAGGATGCGCTCACCCGCCTCCAGGTTCGTCCCCGCCAGCCTCACCACCACCGGCACCCGCACCTCCATCTCCTGGAACGAGCGGACGACCCCCTCAGCGATGACGTCCACCCGGGCCATGCCGCCGAAGATGTTGATGAGGATGGCCTGCACCTGCTCGTCGCTGGTCAGGATGCGGAAGGAGTTGACCACGCGGTCCACGTTGTTGACGGTGCCGATGTCCAGGAAGTTGGCCGGGTCGCCGCCAGCCAGCTTGATGGCGTCCATGGTGGCCATGGCCAGGCCGGCCCCGTTCACCACGCAGCCGATGTTCCCCGAGAGCTTCACGTAGTTGTTGATGCCCAGGGACTGGGCCTGCACCTCCAGGGGGTCCTCCTCCGCCGGGTCCCGCAGGGCCACCACGTCCGGGTGGCGGAAGAGGGCGTTGTCGTCGAAGTTGACCTTGGCATCGGCGGCCAGGAGGCGGCCGTCGCCGGTCACCACCAGGGGATTGATCTCGGCTAGGGAGCAGTCCTTCTCCACGAAGAGGCGGTACAGACCGTCCATGGCCTGGACGCCCTGTCGCATCAGCTCCCCCCGCAGGCCGATGGCCAGGCAGAGCTGTCGCCCCATGAAGGGCTGGAAGCCGATGGCCGGATCCACGGCCACCTTGTGGATGCGCTCCGGCGCGGTGGCCGCCACCTCCTCTATGTCCACGCCTCCGGCGTCGGACGCCATCACCACCGGCATCCCCAGGGAGTTGTCTATGACGATGCCCAGGTAGAGCTCCTGGGCCACCTGGACCGCCTCCTCCACCAGCACCTTCCGAACGAGCCGGCCCTCCGGCCCCGTCTGGTGGGTGACCAGCCTCATGCCGATGATCTGGCTGGCGACGTCGTAGGCCTCCTGTGGCCCCTGGGCCAGCTTGATGCCGCCGCCCTTGCCGCGGCCGCCGGCATGCACCTGGGCCTTGACAGCCACCGGCACCCCCAGCTCGCGGGCGATATCGCTAGCCTGGGCCGGCGTCTCGGCCAGGCGGCCCCGGGGGACGGGGACGCCATAGCTGGCCAGCAACTCCTTCGCCTGGTATTCGTGGACCTTCACCGTTTACCTCCGCTCCATTTTTGGCCCTGAAGGCGAAAGACCGAAGCTCGGGGACGGCCGCGGGGAGGCGGCCTCCGCATCTGGAGACCAGACTACAGCGGTGCTCTGACTACTTCAACCTCGGGCGAGGCGGCCCCTCCCCTACCGCCGCGGGCCCTTCTCCTCGCCCTCCGGGCGGGGCCGGCGGACCAGCCGCCCCAGGGAGGAGCGAAGGGCCTCCTTGGCCAGGGCGACACCGGAGATGGGCTCGCTGGCCGCCGGCGGGGCGCCGGCCTGGGCCGGCCCCTCCAGCCGCTCCTTCAGACAGGCGACGAACTGGTGGAACAGCTGGCGAGTCACGTCCTGCACCATCCCCCGCCCGAACTGCATCAGCCGCCCTGCCACGTCGATATCGGCCTCCACCTGCACCTCGGTGGCGCCCTCGCCCAGGGGCTGGATGCGGGCTACCATGGTGGCCCGGGCGGAGCCGCTGCCGGCCGTCTCCCTCCCCTGGGCCAGCATGCGCACCAGGCCCGCCTCCTCGTCCACCTCCTGGAGCTGGGCCTGGCCGCCGTAGCTGACGGTGATGGGGCCCACCTTGATCCGCACGTTCCCCTTGAAGGTGCGCTCGTCCACTACCTCCAGCAACTGCGCTCCCGGGGCGCAGGCCGCCACCTGGTGGGGATCCAGCAGGAAGGCCCATACCCGTTCCCGGGGCGCCTGCACCTGGAACCTCTCCTCTATGCGGATGGCCATTCTCTACCTCCTCCGGGGCCGGACGCCCGCCCTTCCCCTATGCCTGCGTCCAGCGCTGGGCGATGTGGGCCAACTGCTCCCGCAGCACCTTCTTGTCGAACTTGCCGACGCTGGTCCTGGGGATGGCCTCCAGGAAGACGTATTCGTCCGGGAGCCACCAGCGGGCTACCCGCTCCGCCAGGAACTGACGCAGCTCATCGGGGCTCAGGCTCTCCCTGAACTCTGGCCGGGGGACGACGGCGGCCACCGGCCGCTCCTGCCAGTGGGGGTGGGGCAGCCCCACCACCGCCGCCTCCAGCAC
>DAOTWZ010000056.1:0-31361 GCA_034435615.1 Dehalococcoidia bacterium | reverse complement strand
TCCTGCAGCCTGCGCGTCGCCTCGAAGGGGTCCTGGGTCAGCGTCCACTCCTCCACTATCCGCTCCAGCTCGTCCTCATTGGCCTTGCGCGCCTCCCGCGTGGCGAAGCGGGGGTCCTGGGCCAGCTCGGGGCGGCCCATCACCCGGCAGAGGGCCTGCCACTCCTCGTCGCTCCCGCAGGCGATGCTGATCCAGCGGTCGTCCGGGAGTTGGCCGGGCGGCAGGTTATCGCCCTGGAGAGGGGCGCAGCGGAAGAAGCCGTGGGGGGCCATGACGGGGTCGCGGTTGCCCAGGCGGGGCGGCTGCTCCCCGTTCATGGACTGGGCCAGCACGGCGTCCCCCAGGAGGACTATGGTGGACTCCCACTGGGACATGTCTATGTACTGGCCCCTGCCGGTGCGCTCACGGTAGTAGAGGGCGGCCAGGACGGCGAAGGCGGCGTGGATGCCGGCGTTGGGGTCGCCGTAGGAGATCCCCAGGTGCATGGGCTGCTCCCAGTGCCGGTAGCCGGTGAGGGTGGAGAAGCCGGCCATGGGGACCTGGGCCGGGCCGTAGGAGATGTAGTGCCTGAGGGGGCCTGTCTGGCCGTAGCCGGACATGCTGATCATGATGATGTCCGGCTTGATCTGCCTCAGGACCTCGTAGCCGAGGCCCAGCTTCTCCATGACGCCGGCGGCGAAGTTCTCTGTCACGATGTCGCTGATGGCCACCAGACGCTTGGCCAGCTCCACCGCCTCCGGCCGGCTGAGGTCGAGCTGGATGCTGCGCTTTCCCTGGTTGTACTGGTTGAAATAACCGGAGGCAGAGGGGTTGAGCTGGCCACCGGCGAAGGGAGGGAGGAGGCGGGTGACGCAGGTGCGTTTGCTGGTCTCGATACGGATGACCTCCGCCCCCAGGTGGGCTAGCTGCATGGTGCAGAAAGGCCCCGCCCAGACCCAGGTGAAATCAGCGACCCTTATGCCAGCCAGGGGTCCCTTCCCGTGCTCCGCCATATCTCCTACCTCCTAGATGACGCCTTCCTCCCGCAGGGAGGCTATCTCGTCCTGGGAGAGGCCCAGCAGCCCGCCGTAGACCTCCTGGTTGTGCTGTCCCAGGGTGGGCGCCGGCAACCTCAGATCCCAGGGCGTCTCCGTGTGCTTGTAGGGAGCACCGGGATACTCGTAGGTGCCGGCCACCGGGTGGGCCACCGTGACGAAGAAGCCGCGGGCCCGCAGATGCTCCGAGTTCAGAAGGTCGCCCATGGTGGAGGCGGGGGCGAGGGGGATGCGGCGCTGCTGGGCGGCGTGATACAGCTCCTCCACCGTCCACTGGGCCACCCACTCCTCCAGGAAGGGGCGGAGGGCGTCGTAGTTCTGCGCCCGCTTGAGACGGTCGCCGAAGACCTCCCACTCCGCCCACTCCGGGTTGCCCATCATCTCCACCAGGGCCCGCCACTGGTGCTCCTCCACGCAGATGACGAAGATCCAGCCGTCCTTGCAGCGGAAGAAGTCCAGGGGCTGTATGGGCCGCTGCCCCCAGCGGACGGCGATGACCCCCATGTAGGGCCAGTAGGTGAAGTTCATCTCGATGAGGGCTGCCACCACCTCCTGGGCGGAGACGTCTATGTGCTGACCCTGCCCGGTGCGCAGGCGATGGAAGAGGGCGGACATGGTGGCGACGGCGGCGGTGGCCCCCGTCTGGTACTCCGTCTGCTGACCGTAGGCCTTCAGGGGCGGCTCCTCGGGGTGGCCGGGCCAGCCGTTGATCCAGGCCCAGCCGCCGGCCGCCATGGTGGTGATGTCGTAGGCCTTGTAGTCCCGGTAGGGCCCCGTCTGCCCGAAGGGGGATATGGAGGTCATGACGAGGCCGGGGTTCTCCCTAGAGAGGGCCTCATAGTCCAGGCCGCGTGGCCCCATGAGGGGAGGCGGGTAGTTGTGGACCAGCACGTCGGCCTGGGCCACCAGGCGCCGGAGGAGCTCCTGCCCCTTGGGCCTGGTCAGGTCCAGCGTGACGCCCCGCTTGTTGCAGTTCAGATAGAGGAAGAGTCCGCTCTTCTCCGGGTGGGGCTGATGGTCGGGAAAGGGGCCGCGGGTGCGGGCAATGTCCCCCCCGGGCTCCTCTACCTTTATTACATCGGCCCCCATGTCAGCCATGAGCTTGGCGGCGTAGGACGCCGCCACCATGTGCCCACACTCGATGACCCGTACGCCTTCGAGAGCCCTCGCGGCCATAGGCACCTTCCTCTCCATTCAGGATATGGTCTTATATTCTGTCGTGACCTCCTTTCTTTATCGTGCCCATTATAATAAGGCGAAGTGAGGAGGACGCCAAGCTGGGCGGGTCCGGCACGGGGCGCTCCTCGGGAGGCCGCCCGGGCATCGTGGTGGCCAGCGCTGGGGCTGGGCATCCTCCTCGTCCTCTACAACAACCTCGTCTCCCTGCTCCCGGCCCAGGCGCAGGAGCGCTACGCCTGGGCGCTGGTCCTGGGGGAGATGGCGGCCCTGGCGGCGGCGGTGGTGTGGGCGCTGCGCTGGGCGGGCCTGGGCCGGGCCGAGGCGGGCCTGGCCGAGCGACGGCCCATGCCCAACGCCCTGCTGGGGGCGGGGCTGGGCGCCCTGGTCATCTGTCCCGTGGTCATCTACTTCCTCTTCCCGCTGGGGGTGCCGCGGGGCGAGATCGATTACGAGGGAGTGGCGGGCATGACGCTGGGAGGCTTCCTGCTGTGGGCGCTGGTGCAGCAGCCCCTGGGGACGGCCCTCTTCGAGGAGGCGATGTACCGCGGCCTCCTGCAGGGGCTGGCGGTGCGGGCCTGGGGGCTGTCGCGAGGGCTCCTCTTCGTGGCGGGGGCTTTCGCCGTGAGCCATCTGATCATCAACCACCGGACAGTCCAGGAGACGGCAGTGGGGGAGGTGCCGTCGCTGGCAGTCGCTGCCCAGGTGGCGTCGCTGGTCGGCCTGGCGGTGGGCTCGCTGCTCATGAGCGTCCTGAGGCTGCGCACGGGCGGGCTGGCGGCGCCCGTCTCCTTTCACTGGGCGGTGGTGGTGGCCATGCAGGCTACCCTCTTCGCCCTCTCCCGCTGAGGGCCGGAGGGGCGGGCAGGTCATGACGGCCTTTCTCCTCACCGGGCCGCCCGGCTCGGGCAAAACGACGCTGGTGCTGGAGCTGGTGCGGGAACTGGGGGTGCCCGCTGGCGGCTTCGTCACCGAGGAGGTGAGGGAAGGAGGGCGGCGCACGGGCTTCCGGCTTGTCACCCTGGACGGTCGTCGCGCCCTCCTGGCCTCCGTGGAGAGCGTATCGCCGCTGCGGGTGGCCCGCTACGGCGTGGAGCTGACGGAGATGGAGACGGTGGGCGTCCCTGCCATCTACCAGGCCATCGAGGGTGCTGCCCTGGTCGTCATCGACGAGATAGGGAAGATGGAGCTCCTCTCCGAGCGCTTTCGGGAGGCCGTCCTGGCCGCTCTGGAGAGCGGGAGGCCCGTGCTCGGCACCATCATGCTGGCACGGCACCCCTTCGCCGACGCTGTCAAGGCCCGCCCCGATGTCCGCCTGCTCACCCTGACCCGCGAGGAGAGGGAGACGGTCCGCCAGAGGCTCCTGACGGAGCTGCGACGGGCCCTCGCCGGATATTGACACCCCCGGTAAGCCTCTGCTACAGTCAGCGCAAAGCGGGGGTGAAGCCATGAAGTTCGGGATCTTCTTCGAGCTGTCCACACCCAAGCCCTGGCGTCCCGACAGCGAGTACCAGGTCTACATGAACGCCCTGGAGCAGGCCCAACTGGCCGATGAGCTGGGCTTCGACCAGATATGGGCGGTGGAGCACCATTTCCTGGAGGAGTACTCCCACTGCTCGGCGCCGGAGGTCTTCCTCACCGCCGTGGCTATGCGGACGAAGCGGGCGCGTATCGGCCACGGTGTGGTGCTCTGCTTGCCACCCCTCAACCATCCCATCCGCATCGCCGAGCGGGCCGCGGCCCTGGACATCGTCTCCGGCGGCCGGCTGGAGTTCGGCACCGGGCGCTCCGCCACCTGGACGGAGCTGGGCGGCTTCGGTGTGGACCCCGACATGACCAAGGAGATGTGGGACGAGTGCGTCCGGGTCATCCCCAAGATGTGGACGCAGGAAGCCTTCGGCTATCAGGGCAAGTTCTTCTCCATGCCCCCCCGTAACGTGATACCCAAGCCCTACCAGAAGCCCCACCCCCCCATGTGGGTGGCCGTGACCAGCCCGGAAACGGCCATCCAGGCGGCGGAGCGAGGGCTGGGGCTGCTGGGCGTCTCCGTGGGCACCCCCAAGGAATACGAGGAGCGAGTCAACGAGTACCGCCGCCGCATCCGCGAGTGCGAGCCGGTGGGCGAGTTCGTCAACGAGCAGGTGAACGGCGTCACCTTCATGTACGTGGACGAGTCCGAGGAGGAGGCCCGCTACTGGGGCAGCCAGTTGGTGCGGGCCTTCGCCGCCCTGGCCGCCCAGTTCCCGGCCGTCAGCGCCATCTACCCCACGCCCCTCTACAAGGTGCCTGGGCTCCTCTTCGGCCTGAGGCGGGAGCAGGAGAAGGCTCAGGAGAGGGCGGAGGCCACCGCTGCCGGCACGCCGGGCCAGGGTGCCCGCAGTGGCCCCATCCGCGAGGGGATGGCCATAGGAGACCCGGAGACGGTCATCAAGCAGATGAAGCTGTGGGAAGCGCTGGGGATGGACCGTATGGTCTTTCTCCTCAACATGGGCGAGGCGATACCGCAGGAGAAGGTGCTGAAGAGCCTGCGCCTCTTTGCCGAGCACGTGATGCCCAAGTTCGACCGAGAGGCGCCGGCGGCCAAGGCCTCCGCCAAGCCCGCGGCCGGCGCCCAGAAGTCCACTCCCTGAGGGCCGACGGGCGATGCCGGACTACGGCTGGTTGGAACAGGAGAAGCTACCGCATGCGCTGCCCCTGGCGGCGCCCTCTTATCCGCCGCCGCCCTGGCCGCTGCCCGGCGCCCGCTTCCTGCGGGTGACCTTCGAGACGGAGCGGGAGGCCCTCCTGCGCTGGCTGCCGCCCAGCCTGATGCGGCCGGTGCCCCCCTACGCCCAGATCCTGGTGGCCCACTACCCGGAGAGCCCGGTGGGCCCTTTCTCCCTGGCCGTGCAATCGCTGGGGGCGCGGGCGCGGCTCTTGGTGCGCTCCTACAGCTTCGAGGCGGTGACGGACTCCCAGCAGGCGCTGCTGGCCCTGCGGGAGCAATGGGGCTTCCCCTGCCGGCTGGGGGAGGTGGAGCTACGGGTGGCGCAGGGGGAGGCCGAGGCCCGCATCCGCGTGGCGGGACGGACGGTGGCGGCCATCGCCCTCAGGGAAGGCCGTGCCATAGAGCCCGAGACGGTGCGCTTCGACCCCATCCTCAACCTGCGGATGCTCTCCAGCCTGCAGGAGGGGCAGCCACCGCCCTACGTGGCGATGGCCCAGATCGACCCCGCCTACACCATCCACGAGGCATGGCGAGGGCGGGCCGAGGTCAGCTATCCGGAGCCTTCGGAGGGGGCGCCCTGGCACTTGGTGCCCTTCCGGGGGCCCATCATCGCCGTCCACGCCGTGGCCGACACCGAACTCCCCTACGCCCGCTTCATAGTGCCGTTCCAGACGTGAGTCATCAGTAGCCGGGGGCGGCCCTCGCCCCTGGAGGGTGGTCATATGCAGGGGGGGCCATGGCCAGGATATCTAGGAGCAGAGAGCACAGGACTGGCCGCGGCACCAGACGCGGCCCCCAGACCCGCAAGCACATCCTGGACGTCTCCTTACGTCTCTTCTCGGAGCGGGGGGTCGCCCGCACCAGCATCCGTGACATCGCCCGGGATGTAGGGATCACCGACGCCGCCATCTACTATCACTTCTCCTCCAAGCAAGAGCTCCTGGAGGCGCTACTGGAGGAGAGGGGGTTCACCGCCAGCATCCAGCAACTGGAGCAGGGCTCCGCCGCCGATCTCCCTCTCCTGGAGTGCCTGCAGCACATGGCCCGGGGAGCCATCACGCTGATGGAGGAGAACCGGGACTTCGTCCGCCTCATCGTCATGGAGGGGCTGGCGGGGGACGAGACGACGGCCGAGCAGTACCGTCGTCTGATGGACCGCTGGGAGGCGGCCCTGACCGCTGTCCTGGAGCGCTACCAGTCTCGTGGCGAACTGGGTGGCCGGGACGCTGCCGTGGTGGCCCGCAGCCTCATCTACGTCATCCTGGCCGCCTTCCTGGACACCCTGCTGGGGCGACACCTGCCGGCCCGCGGCACCTCGCAGGCGCGGCGGGAGCAGCTCCTGGGATTCGCCAACGCTGCCCTCACCAGCCTCCCTCTGGCCTGACTCTCCTCCGGAGGTGGCAGGACTTGCGCGGTGGAGGCCTCCCGTGGGCGACCCTCGCCTGGGCGGGCCTCCTCGTCCTCAGCGTCGGCCTCACCGTGGCGGCCGCCATCGAGACGCCCCTCCCCGGCGACGCCTATCTGCTGGCCCGGGGGCAGTCGCTCCCCTTCCCCGGCCGGACAGCCGCCGAGGCCATCCGGGCGGTGACCGGCACGCAGGTGGTCATGGCCACGGGCGCTGTCCTGGCCCTGGCGCTGGTTGCTCTGGGCCACCGGCGGGAGGCCCTCTTCCTCGCCCTGGGCCTGGTGCTCTTGCCCCTCCTCCAGGCGGGGCTGAAGGAGGCGGTGGACCGGCCGCGGCCCGGCCCGCCCTGGTCGGAGCTCCGGGCCGGCTACTCCAGCCCCAGCTTCCCCGCCGGCCACGTTATGAGCCCCGCCTTCCTCTATGGCTACCTGCTGTGGCTGGCCTGGCGGGGGCATGCCCCTCCTCCCTGGCGGTGGCCCCTGGGGCTGGCGTCGGTCGTGATGCTCCCGCTAGCGGGGCCGCCCAACGTCTGGCTGGGAGTCCACTGGCCCAGCGACATCCTGGGCGGCTGGGCCTGGGGCCTCGTCCTGGCCGGCGCCGCCGCCCTGGGGGAGGAGCGGGCGCGGCGCAGGCGATGGGCGCCGGCTGAGAGCTGATAAAACGCCTACGCCTGTCAGCCTTTGTCCTCTTGCAAATAACGGCCAGCGGGAGTAAGCTCTAAGGGCATAAAGGCCGTTCGCCTCGGGAGGAGCGTCAGGGATGCGCATAGCGCTGGCTGCTGACCACGCCGGCTACCCCCTCAAGGAGATGGTGGCCGAGTGGCTCCGCCGGGAGGGCCACGAGGTGCTGGACCTGGGCACCCACTCCACGGCGCCCGTCGACTACCCCGACTACGCGCGGGCCGTAGGCGAGGCGGTGCGGGATGGCCAGGCGGAGCGTGGCATCGTCATCTGCGGCAGCGGTGTGGGCGCCTGCATAGCTGCCAACAAGGTGAAGGGCGTGCGGGCTGCCCTCTGTCACGACCCCTACTCCGCCCGTCAGGGTGTGGAGCACACCGATATGAACGTCCTCTGTCTGGGCGCCCGGGTCATCGGCCCCGTGCTGGCCCAGGAGGTCATAAAGGCCTTCCTCTCCGCCTCCTTCAGCGGCGAAGAGCGCCACCGGCGGCGCCTGGCCAAGGTCAGAGCGCTGGAGGAGGGACTCCCCGTGGAAAGCGAGGCGAAGGCATGAGCAGCCCCCTGCGAGAGCTGGGCCGACTGGGCCAGAGCCTCTGGTACGACAACATCCACCGCGGCCTCCTGCGCTCCGGCGAGCTGGCCCGCATGGTGCGGGAGGACGGCATCGTCGGCGTCACCTCCAACCCCACCATCTTCGACAAGGCCATCGGCGAGGGAGGAGAGTACGACGAGCAGATCCTCGCCCTGGCCGCCCAGGGCTACGGTGTGGAGGAGAGCTACGAGGCTCTGGTGACGGAGGATATCCGTCAGGCGGCCGATGTCCTGCGCCCCGTCTACGAGGCCACGGCGGGCCGGGACGGCTATGTCTCCCTGGAGGTCTCCCCGGAGCTGGCTTATGATGCCGAGGCCACCGTAGAGGCCGTCCGCCGCCTCTGGCGTCTCCTTGACCGCCCCAACGTCATGGTCAAGATTCCGGGCACTCGTCAGGGCCTTCCCGCCATCCAGCGCTGCCTGATGGAGGGAATGAACATCAACGTGACCCTCCTCTTCAGCGTCCGCCGTTACGAGGAGGTAGTGGAGGCCTACATCAGGGCGCTGGAGGAGCGGGCCCGCCAGGGGCAACCCCTGGATGGAATAGCCTCCGTGGCCAGCTTCTTCGTCAGTCGGGTGGACACGCTGGTGGACCGTCTGCTGGAGGAGCGGGCCCTTGAGGCGGGGCCGGCCGCCGAGGAGGCGGCCTCCCTCCTGGGGCGGGCGGCGGTGGCCAACGCCAAGCTGGCCTACGAGCGTTTCCAGGCCCTCTACGCAGGTGAGCGCTTCCGGGCGCTGGCAGCCAGAGGCGCCCGGCCGCAGCGCCTCCTCTGGGCCAGCACCAGCACCAAAGACCCCCGCTATTCGGACGTCAAATACGTGGAGGAGCTCATCGGCCCCGATACGGTGAACACCGTCCCCCAGGTCACCCTGGACGCCTTTCGTGACCACGGCCGCGTCGCTCCCACGCTGACCGCGGGCCTGGAAGAGGCGAAGGAGATCATAGCCCGTCTCGCCCGGCTGGGGATCGACATGGAGGCGGTGGCGCAGGAGCTGGAGCGACAGGGGGTGGAGCTCTTCGCCGAGTCCTACCGCCGCACCCTGGCCTCCCTGGCCGAGAAGCGGGCTCGCCTCCTGGCGGCGACGTAGCCCCCGACCCTGCCAGACGCCCACAGAGCGCCCATCGGCCGGACTTTTCTGACGGCCCCGGCATGTAGCGGGGGCCGCGGCGGGCTCCTCGTCTTTCCCCGCCTCGAGTTGACAGACCGGGGTCGCTGCGTGATAAGGTTTTAGAAAGCTGGGAGTTGCTTTTTGGTCCCTGAGGCCAACGATGGCGAAGGTAGCCTGCGTCCGCTGTGGCGGCAGCAAGGAGGCCCTCCAGGGGCCCCCGGTGGGGGGCCGACTGGGGCTGGAGATACAGGCCTCCATCTGCGCCGAATGCTGGGCGGAGTGGCAGGAGATGTCCCGCCGTATCATCGCCCACTACGGCCTCAACCTGGGCTACCCTGGCCATCGTCAGCAGCTCAGAGAGCTGATGAAGGAGTTCCTCAACCTGCCCTCGGCCGGGGAGGCGGGGGCCAGTGGAGTGCCGTCACAGTAAGGAGAGGGACGGCGCCGTGGCAGCCAGCCCCCGGCCTCGCCCGCGCCTCCCCTGGAGGCGCGTAGTCGTCCCCCTAGCGCCCGAGAGGGGAGGTGCCGGTCTGGCTGGCGCCAGCAGCCGGCTATGCCATGCCTAACCGACTGATCAACGAGACCAGTCCCTACCTCCTGCAGCACGCCCACAACCCGGTGGACTGGTACCCCTGGGGAGAGGAGGCCTTCCGCCGGGCCAGGGAAGAGGACAAGCCCATCCTCCTGAGCATCGGCTACTCTGCCTGCCACTGGTGCCACGTCATGGAGCGGGAGTGCTTTGAGGACCCGGAGATCGCCCGCATCATGAACGAGAACTTCGTCAACATCAAGGTAGACCGGGAGGAGAGGCCGGACGTCGACGTCATCTACATGCAGGCCGTCCAGGCCATGACCGGCAGCGGTGGCTGGCCTCTCACCGTCTTCCTCACCCCGGACGGTGAGCCCTTCTTCGGCGGCACCTACTTCCCGCCGGAGGACCGCCACGGCCTCCCCGCCTTCCCCCGCGTCCTGCTGGCCATCGCCGATGCTTACCGCAACCGGCGGGGCGATATCGTCCGGCAGGCGCAGCAACTGGTGGCCCAGTTGCGGCGGGTTACGACCGTCCGCTCCGCCCCGGAGCCCCTGACGACGGAGCTGCTGCACCAGGCCTTCCTGGACTTCCGCTCCCGGGCTGACCCCGAGTTCGGGGGCTTCGGGCCGCAGCCCAAGTTCCCCCAGCCCTTCGTCTGGGAGTTCCTGCTCCGCTACTGGCACCGGACCGGCATCGGCGAGGCGCTGGCCCTGGTGGAGACGACGCTGGAGGCGATGGCCCGCGGCGGCATCTATGACCACCTGGGCGGTGGCTTCCATCGCTACTCCACCGACCGCGTCTGGCTGGTCCCTCACTTCGAGAAGATGCTCTACGACAACGCCCTGCTGGTCCGACTCTACCTCCACGCCTACCAGGCCACCGGTCGTCTCCTCCACCGGCGCGTCGTCGAGGAGACCGCAGAATACCTGCTGAGGGAGATGCGCTCGCCCGAGGGTGGTTTCTATTCCGCCCAGGACGCCGACTCCGAGGGGGTGGAGGGTAAGTTCTATGTCTGGGACAGGAGCGAGATCATGGAGGCCCTGGGCGACGAGCTGGGCCAGGCCTTCTGCCGCTACTACGGGGTCACCGAGCAGGGCAACTTCGAGGGGCGCAACGTCCTCCACGTTCCCCGATCGGCCCGAGCGGTGGCGGAGGAGCTGGGCATCGCCGTGGAGCGGCTGGAGGAGCTGCTGGCCGAGGGGCGTCGTCGCCTCCTGGCCATCCGACAGCGGCGGGTGCCCCCGGGTCGCGACGAGAAGGTGCTGACCAACTGGAACGGCCTGGCCCTGGAGGCCCTGGCGGAGGCGGCCTGCGTTCTGTCCCGTCCCGATTACCGGGAGGCGGCCGAGGCCTGCGCCCGCTTCCTCCTGGAGCGGGCGCAGGACGGCGGCCGGCTGATGCACAGCTACAAGGACGGTCAGACCAGAGTCCCCGGCTACCTGGACGACTATGCCTGCCTCATCGGTGGCCTGCTGGCCCTCCACGAGGCCACCTTCGACACCGTCTGGCTGCGGGAGGCCGCCCGCCTGGCCACGGACATGCTCTCCCTCTTCTGGGACGATGCCGAGAGCGTCTTCTACGACACCGGCCACGATCACGAGGCGCTGGTGGTGCGCCCGCGTGAGCTCTTCGACAACGCCACCCCCAGCGGCAACTCTGCCGCCGTGGCCGCCCTCCTGCGCCTGGGCGCCCTCAGCGGCGATTCCCGCTACACCGACGTCGCCCAGAGGGCGCTGCGGGGGGTGCGCGACCTGATGCTGCGCGCCCCTTCGGCTATGGCCAACTGGCTCTGCGCCCTGGACTTCTACCTCTCTTCGCCGCGGGAGATCGCCATCGTCGGCCAGCGGGACGACCCGGCCACGGACGCTCTGCTGGCGGTGGTCTATCGTCGATACCTGCCCAACAAGGTGGTGGCCGGCCTCCCGCCGGACCAGGGGCCTGTGGAGGATTTCGCCCTCCTCCAGGACCGGACGATGCTGCAGGGGCGGCCCACCGCCTACGTCTGCCAGAACTACGCCTGCCGGCAACCCGTCACCTCGCCGGAAGAACTGGAGGCGCAGCTCTCCACCCCGGAGCCATGAGCAACCGGGACATCGCCCAGGCCTGGCAGTACCACAACGCCACCAAGCATTCCTTCTGGAGCGTCCGCAACGACCCCCACCGCCTGGACTGGGCCAACGAGCCCCTGCCCTTCAAGGTCTACCGGGACCTGGAGCCGCTGCCGCTCCCTCGTGAGCTGCCCTCCGCCGGCGTGGCCGCCCTGGATGCTATCGCCGTGCCAGAGGTGCCAGAGGAGGAGCGGGTGCCAGACCTCACCACCCTGGCCAGCCTCCTCTACTTCTCCGCCGGCATCACCAAGCGCCTGCGCTATCCCGGCGGCGAGATATACTTCCGCGCCGCCGCCTGCACCGGCGCCCTCTATCACATAGACCTCTACCTGGTCTGCGGCGACCTTCCTGGCCTGGAGGCCGGCGTCTACCACTTCGGTCCCCACGACTTCGCTCTCCGCCGCTTGCGCCGGGGCGACTATCGCCCCTCGCTAGCGGAGGCGGCGGGCGGCGAGCCGGCCGTGGCCAGCGCTCCCCTGACGCTGGTCTCGGCGAGCACCTTCTGGCGCAATGCCTGGAAGTATCGCGCCCGCACCTACCGCCACTGCTTCTGGGACAGCGGCACCATACTGGCCAACCTCCTGGCCCTGGCCTCGGCCCACCGGCTGCCCCACCGCCTCGTCCTCGGCTTCGTGGACGACGTGGTGAGCGAACTGCTGGGCCTGGACCGCCAGAAGGAGGCGCCCCTGGCCTTGCTGGCGCTGGGCAGGACCGCCCGGCGCCTCCCCGGCCAGTCCCCACCCCTGACGCCGCTCCACCTGGAGACCGTACCCCTCTCCCGCCATGAGGTGGACTACCCGGAACTGCGGGCCATACACAAGGCCTCCTCCCTGGCCAGCGCTGAGGAGGTAGCGGCATGGCGGGGCGGGCCGCCACCCTTACCCCTGCCGGCGCCGGGCGGCCGCCTCTTCCCCCTGCAGCCCCTCTCGGATCCCCCGTCCGATCCCCTGGAGCAGGTAGTGCTGCGCCGCGGCTCCGCCCGCCGCTTCGCCCGGGAGGCCATATCCTTCCAGGAGCTGTCCACCGTCCTGGAGCGGGCCACCCGCGGTATCCCCTCCGACTGCCTGGGCAACCGGGGGCCGGGCCTGGTGCATATCTACCTCATCGTCAACGCGGTGGAGGGCCTTCCCCCGGGCGCCTACCTGTACCGGCACCGGGAGGGCGCCCTGGAGCTGCTGCGGGAGGGCGATTACCGGGAGCAGGCGGGCTACCTGGCCCTGGAGCAGCCCTTGGGCGCCGATGCCAGTGCCGATATCTACTTTCTGTCCCCGCTGGGGCCGGTGCTGGAGCGCTTCGGCAACCGGGGCTACCGGGCGGCCCAGATGGAGGCGGGCATCATGGGGGGCAAGGTCTACCTGGCCGCCTACGCCCTCCGGCGAGGCGCCACCGGCCTCACCTTCTACGATGACGAGGTCACCGAGTTTTTCTCGCCCAGCGCTCGGGACGAGAGCGTCATGTTCCTGACGGCGGTGGGCGTGCCCTACCGTCGCCTCCGCTCCTAGCCAGCCCCGCTCCACTTTTTCACGTGACGTAACGGTCTCCGCCAGGGCGCGTCTCGTCAGCAGAACGGGGATAGGGGGTGATAGGACGGGCCAGCGTCACGGAGCAGCGCCACGGTAACAGCACAGGATCGACAAATCATACATATCCGGCACAGCCGGGGGGAGGACTCGCAATGCTCAGCCTTTTGCCGGTCGCTATACGGCACGTCCTGGCCCTCATGGGCCGTGACGACGAGGAGGGCCAGGCCCTCACCGAATACGGCCTCATCCTCGCCCTCATCGCCATAGTCGTCATTGCCGTCCTGATAGCCATAGGGCAGGCCCTGTTCGACATCTTCGGGCAGGTGCGGGACGCTCTGACGGGCGACGCTAGCAGCTCCAGCGGCTAGGGCGCGGGGCTGCTGGACAGCTCTCGCCTGGTGGCCGCGGCCACGGGCAGCCGTGGCCTCCGCCATGGGGCGGAGGTGTGGCCATGCCAGCGAGCGCAGCCAGAGGAGGGGAGCGGGGGCAGGCCCTGGTGGAGCTGGCCCTCGTCCTGCCCCTGCTCCTGCTCATCCTCTTCGGCATCGTCGATTTCGGCCTGGGACTCAGCGCCAAGATCCAGGTGACCAACGCCGTGCGGGACGGGGCGCGTCAGGGCGTTGTCTACGGCCAGGAGGTCTGCAGCGATCCTGCCCTCCAGGAGCAGGTCAAGGAGAGGGTGCTGGAGCTGGCCGGAGACCTGGTGCGCACCACCATCGGCGATGTGGAGATAGCCTGTGGCAGCAGCTCCCCGGGCTCCCGGGCCGAATGGCTGGAGGTGGGGCTGAGCTGCACCTATAACTTCTTCGCTCCGGGGATCAGCAGGATCGTCAGCCTCGACTGTGGCTCCAACATCAGCATGCGGTTGGAGTGAGGTGGAGCGACGATGAAGCCCCTGCAGCGTCTCTGGCGATGCTCCGGCCGTGAGGAAGGGAGCGTCCTGGTGCTGACGGCGGTGGCCCTCACCGGCCTGCTGGGGTTCTTTGCCCTCACCCTGGACGCCGGCGTCTTCCTCTGGGAGAGGCGCGACCTCCAGAACATAGCCGATGCCGCCGCCCTGGCCGGGACACAGGAGCTGCCGCAACATCCTGACCGCGCCATCGTCATAGCAAGGGAGTATGCGGAGCGTAACGGTGCCGTTCAGGACGGACGCCAGATAGAGGGCATAGAGGTGGTAGACGACGACACGGCGGTCCGAGTGCACGTGGCCCATCCGGGACGCCCCACTATCCTGGGGCGCGTCCTGGGCATCTTCAACGTGGACATAGGCACCCGGGCCAAGGGAGCGCTCCGGTCGCCCATGGAGGCGGACAATGTGCTGCCCTGGGGCCTCAAGGACTCCGCCCGCCTCTCTTACGGCGACGTCGTCACCATCAAGTACAGCGCTCAGAACGTGGATACGGGCAACTTCGGCCCTCTGGCCCTGCCCTGCGGTGACCGGTCCACGGGCGCCTCCTGCTACCGGGACAACATCAGGAACGGCAGCCACGTGGAGCTCAACCGGGCCTATCAGACGGAGCCGGGCAACATGGTGGGGCCGACTCGCCAGGGCCTGCAGTGGCGTCTCGACAACACCAGCGCCGCCTGCGACAGCTTCGACGAAGTGTTCGAGTCGCTGGGAGGCGGCGAGTGGCGCTTTCGCAGCCCCCAGTGTAATCCCTGGTCCGGCTTCGGCGAGGCCAGCCGTCGGGTGGCCCTCATCCCCGTCATCGCCGATACCGACTTCTTGGGCCGCAGCGAGGTGACGGTGGTCTCCTTCGCCCTGGTCTTCGTGGAGGACTTCCGCTGCACCGGCGGCAACGATTGCAACGTCCAGGTGCGCTTCGTGCGCGCTCACACCGATATGAACGTCCTCACGGGAGCCTACAACCCCGAAGTGGACGTCCATCTGGTCCGGCTGGTGGAGTGAGCCAGCGGAGGAGGGCCGAGGATGCTGGGGAGCGAGACGTTTGCCGCCAGGGGGAACCGGGCCATGCTGGTGCTGGCCCTGGGACTGGGGCTCATCAGCGCCCTCCTGGTCTACGCCGCGATACGCGTCGCCGGGGGGAGGGCCGGCGGGGGCGGTGGCGAGGGGACGGCCGTGGTGGTGGCCGCCCAGGACATCCCCGCTCGCACCCGCATCACGGCCGACATGGTGCGGGTGGCGGAAGTCCCGTCCGACCTCCTAACCCCGGGCGCCTTCACCCGCCCGGCCGATGTGATAGGCAAGACGGCCCGCTTCCCCATCGCCGCCCGAGAGCAGCTCACCAAGGAGAAGCTGGCCGAGACCTCCCTTTCGTCCGATGTGGGGCGCGACCTGCCGCTGGCCATTCAGATACCCCAGGGAAAGCGGGCCGTCGCCATAAAGATCGACGAGGAGAAGGGGGTGGGCGGCCTCGTCCTGCCCGGCGATTTCGTGGACGTCATCGGCGTCTTCGAGGTCAGGTCCGGCGAGGGAGGCTCCCGCCAACTGGTCTCCATGGTGGTGGTCCAGAACGTGGAGGTGCTGGCGGTGGCCCAGCAGACGGCGGAGCTGCCGCCCGACGCCGGCGACCTGTCGCCGGAGGAGCGGGTGAACCTGCGGGCGGGAGAGCCGGACCCGGACGCCCGGACGGTGACCCTGGCCGTGACGCCCCAGCAGGCCCAGGTGCTGGCCCTGGCGGCGGAGAGGGGCTCCCTGAGGCTTTCGCTCCGCTCCTTCGGCGATACCGGGCAGCTCTCGCCCGGGCCCGTACCCTCCAACCTGCCCCTGGGACCGGACCTGTCCGTCCTCAGCAACGCTCCCTGAGCCAGAGAGGGGAGGAGGAAGAGGCATGGCCCGCAGCCCGCAACTGGTCCTCATAGACCCGGACCCCTCCAGCCGGGAGGAGGTGCGCCGCATGCTGGCCCTGGGGGGCTTCGCCGTGCTGGGGACGGCCAACTACGGCACGGAGGCCCTCGTCCTCTGCCAGCAGGTGCAGCCGGACGTCGTCGTCCTCGCCCTGAGCGCCCCTCTGGCGCGTGGCTTCCAGACAGTGCAGGCCATCATGGACAGCCTGCCCGAGACCGCCGTCGTCGTCTACTCCTCGCTGACGGAGCTGAAGGTGCTGCGGCGGGCCATGTTGCTGGGTGTGAGGGACTTCATCCCCCGTCCTTTCAAGGAGGAGGCGCTGGCCAGCGCCATCCGCTCCGTCCTGGAGATGGAGGAGCGAAGACGGGCCCGCCGCGAGGGGCTGCCAGTGTCCCAGGTGCCCTTCGGATCCCTGATAACCGTCTTCGGGACGAAGGGGGGCGTGGGGAAGACCACCATCGCCACCAACCTGGCGGTGGGGCTGGCACAGCGGCATCAGGCCTCGGTGGCCCTGGTGGACCTGGACACCCGCTTCGGCGATGTCGCCACCCTCATGGACCTGCAGGTGGACCGCAGCATTGTGGACCTGGCCCTCCACGCGGACGATATCTCCCCCGAGCAGATAAAGGCCTGCATGGTCCGTCACTGGACGGGCGTGGAGGTGCTGGCGGCCCCCCAGTGGAAGGGGGACTGGGCCACCCTCCTGCCGGACCACGTCTCCCACATCCTCTCTCATCTGGCCCGCTCCTATGACTTCGTCATTGTCGATACGCCTGGTAGCTTCAACGACCTGATAGCCCGCTCCCTGGAGATGTCCACCCTCTCCGTCCTGGTGACCACGCCGGACGTCTCTGGCCTCAAGGACGCCCTGGTGGTCCTGGACATGCTCCGCTCCTGGTCCTACCCCCAGGACAAGCTACTGATGGTCCTGAACCACACCAGCCCCTCCCAGAAGGTGTCCGACCACGACGTCCGCCGTGCCCTGGGGATGTCCCCCGCCTGGCGCATCCCCTTCGATAAGCAGGTGACCCAGTCGGTGCAGGCGGGGAAGCCGCTGGTGGCCTCCCAGCCCAGGGCCAAGGCAACGCAGGTGTTGCTGGAGATGGTGGCCCATCTCTCAGGCCAGGAGGGACTCCTCCCCAACGGCGGCGACCGCCCGGGCGAGGGGCTAATGGGCCGCGTCTTTCGCCTGAAGAAGGAGAACGTTAAGGAGGAGAGCAAGGTATGAACTGGTGGCAGACCGGACTGCCTCAAGGCAACGGGCCCAGGACTGCGGCCGTCGGCACGGTGGGCGCCACCGTGACGGAGGGCGCCCTCACCCCGGCCCAGGAGGAGCTGGTGCAGGAGCTGCACCGCCGCCTCCTGGAGGAGATAGATATCGCCAAGCTGTCCAAGGTGACCGCTCAGGACGCCCGCCAGATCGTCAGCGAGGCGGCCCAGGCCATCCTGGCCCGCGAGTACCGGCAGATAACCGGCGTCACCCGTGACCTGGTCATCCAGCGCCTCCTGGACGAGGCGCTGGGCCTGGGGCCCCTGGAGCAGCTGATGCGGGACAGCTCCATCTCCGAGATCATGGTCAACTCCCCCAGCGAGGTCTACTACGAGCGGGAGGGCCGCATATACCACAGCGGCATCCGCTTCCGGGACGACGAGCACATAATGCGCGTTGTCCATCGCATCCTGGCGCCCCTGGGCCGCCGCGTGGACGAGGCCTCCCCCATGGTGGACGCCCGCCTGCAGGACGGCTCACGGGTCAACGTTATCATCCCGCCCCTCTCGCCCAGGAGCCCGGTGGTGACCATCCGCCGCTTCCGGGCCGACAAGATGACCATGGACGACCTGGTCTCCGCCGGCACCCTGACGCCCCAGCTCGCCCAGTTCCTGGGCGCCTGCGTCAAGGCGCGGCTCAACATCCTGGTATCCGGCGGCACCGGCACCGGCAAGACGACCCTCCTGAACGCCCTCTCCGCCTTCATTCCCCCCAGCGAGCGCATAATCACCATCGAGGACCCGGTGGAGCTGAAACTGCAGCAGCCCCACGTCATCAGTCTGGAGGCCCGGCCTCCCAGCATCGAAGGACGGGGCGAGGTCACCCAGCGCGACCTCCTGCGCAATGCCCTGCGCATGCGGCCGGACCGCATCATCGTGGGCGAGGTGCGGGGCCCCGAGGCCTTCGACATGCTGAACGCCATGAACACGGGCCACGAGGGCTCCCTCACCACCGTCCACGCCAACTCACCCCGGGACGCCCTGGCCCGCGTGGAGAACATGGTCCTCATGGCCGGCTTCGACCTGCCCCAGCGAGCGATACGAGAGCAGATAGCTTCCGCCCTGGACATCATCATCCAGATCGCCCGCTTCAGCGATGGCGTGCGCCGCGTCACCCACGTCACCGAGGTGGTGGGCATGGAGGGGACGGTCATCACCCTCCAGGACGTCTTCCGCTTCGAACAGCGGGGCGTGGACGCACAGGGGCGCGTGCTGGGGGTCTTCGTCTCCACCGGCATCCGCCCCACCTTCGCCGACAAGTTCGCTGTGGCCGGCATCGATCTCCCGCCCGATATCTTCGTGGGTGGTGGCTGGTAGGTGCTGGACTTTCTGGCCGCCTTCCTGTTCGGCACCTCTATAGCCCTGGCCGTAGTGGGGCTGGCCAGCCTGAGGGCAGGGCCGGGCGTGGCCGCTCGACGGCTCGCCCGCCTGCACGGTCAGGAGGAGGCCGAGCAGAAGCAGCGCCGCCGCCCCCTGGCCGTCCTGCGGCCCCGGGACGGCTTCCAGCGCCTGTGGGCCGGCGACCCCGGCTCCGGGCTGGCCCTGGAGCTGGAGCAGGCCGGCGTACCCCTGCGGGTGGGCGAGTATGTCCTCCTGCGGGGCCTCCTGGCCCTGCTGTGCGGCGTCGTCATGCTGCTGGGCGGCTTCCACTGGGTGGCCGCCCTGCTGGCGGCCCTGGTGGGCTACATGGTGCCACGGCTCTGGCTGGCCGGCCGCCGCCAGAAACGGCGGGCCAAGCTGGAGGCCCAGCTCCTGGACGCCCTGCCCCTGCTGGCCAACTCTCTGCGCAGCGGTTACAGCTTCCTCCAGGCGGTGGACTTCACCGCCCGCCAGCTCGGCGGGCCGCTGGGTGCAGAGCTGCAGCGCACTCTGCAGGAGACGCAGCTCGGTGCGGAACTGGAACGGGCCCTCCAGGGGCTCGACCAGCGGGTGGGTAGCACTGACCTGGAGCTGGTGGTGACGGCCGTCTTGCTGCAGCGCCAGGTGGGCGGCAATCTGGCCGACCTCCTGAACACGGTGGAGAACACCATGCGAGAGCGGGCCCGCATCAAGGGCGAGCTCCAGTCTCTTACAGGACAGCAGCGGCTCTCCGGCATCGTCATCGGCGCTCTGCCCGTCTTCCTGGGCGTCGTCCTCTATCTGATGAGCCCGGACTACATCAGTCTCCTCTTCACCAGGACGGCCGGCCAGGTAATGCTGGGGCTGGCCATGGTGATGGAGGTGCTGGGTGTCCTGGTGATGCGCCGCGTCCTGGATATACAGGTGTGAGAGGATGCTCCCCCTCCTGGCCGCTATCGCTACCGGCCTGACGGTGACGGTGCTGGTCGCCTCTCTGGTGCCCCGGCCGCGTCCTCTGGACCTGGCCAGGCTGGGGCGGCAGCCCGGCGCCGCGGCGCTGGGAGAGGAGCGCCAGCCCTCCCTGCAGGAAAGGGTGATCTGGCCCCTGCTGGACTGGCTGGAGCGCCAGATCAGGTGGCTCATGCCCGGGCAGATCGTCCGGGACATAGACCGCTCCCTGGAGAGGGCGGGCCGGCCGGTGAGCGTGGGCGTTTTCCTGATGCAGTGGGGCGTTTCCATAGCGGTGCCGCCCCTACTCCTGACGACGCTGGGCCTGGCCACCGGCCTCTCCCCCCTGGTCAGCGTCTTTCTGGGGGTGCTGGCGGCGCCTCTGGGCTTCTTCGGCCCCCTCATGTGGCTGCGGGGGCGCATCGCCCGCCGCCAGCAGCGCATCCTGAAAGACCTGCCGGACGCCCTGGACCTGATCGCGGTGAGCGTGGCCGCTGGCCTGGGGCTGGAGGCGGCGCTGAGCAAGGTGTCCGAGAGGCTTCCCGGGCCCCTCTCGGAGGAGCTGGCGCGGGCGTTGCAGGAGATAGCGGTGGGACGGCCCCGGCATGAGGCGCTCCTGGACCTGACGGAGAGGGCCAACGTAGAAGAGCTACGGACCTTCATCACCGCCCTGGTCCAGGCGGAGCAGCTAGGCATCGGCATATCGCAGGTGCTGCGCACCCAGGCCGACTACCTCCGCATGCGCCGCCGACAGCGCGCCGAGCTGGCGGTCCAGCAGGCGCCGGTGAAGATGCTCTTCCCCCTCATCTTCCTCATCTTCCCCGCCATGATGGTGGTCATCCTGGGGCCAGCCGTCCTCATACTGTGGGATGCCCTGATACAGCGGCGGCCCTAGCGTCGGCTCGTTGACAGCCCGTTCGGGCCGCCCGTAGAATGCGCCCGAACCCACCTCTAGCTCTGGGAGGCAGGCATGAAGTTCGGGCTGATCTTCTTCCCCACCGACCAGTCCATGTCCCCGGCCGACTTCGCCCGGGCGGCCGAGGAGCATGGCTTCGAGTCCATCTTCTTCCCCGAGCACACCCACATACCGACCTCACGCCGGACTCCCTTCCCGGCCGGAGGCGAGCTACGGCCCGAGTACAAGCGGCTCCTGGACCCCTTCCTGGCCCTCCTGCACGCCGCCGCCGTCACCAGGGAGCTGCGTATCGGCACCGGGGTCTGTCTGGTGACGGAGCACGACCCCATAGCCCTGGCCAAGACGGTGGCCACCCTGGACCTGCTGTCCGGGGGACGCTTCATCTTCGGCGTGGGGGCGGGCTGGAACCGGGAAGAGATGGAGAACCACGGCACCCGGCCCTCCCAGCGCTGGCAGGTGCTGCGGGAGCGCATTCTGGCCATGAAGGCCATCTGGACGGAGGAGGAGGCGGAGTTCCACGGCCGCTTCGTTAACTTCGACCCCATCTGGTCATGGCCCAAGCCGGTGCAGAAGCCACACCCGCCGGTCTATGTGGGGGCCAGCGGGCCGCTGGGGCTCCGCCACGTGGTGGAATACGGGGACGGCTGGTTCCCCATCGGCCACCGGGATCCTCACGCCCTGGACGCCCCCCTGCAGGAGCTGCGCCGCCTGATGGAGGAGACGGGGCGGGAACGCCCCATACCCATCACCGTCTGCGGCGTCCCCAAGCGGCCCGATGCCGTGGAGTACTACCGGGAGCTGGGCGTGGAGCGCTGCATCTTCTGGATGCCCTCTGCCCCGGCCGACCGCGTCCTCCCGGAGCTGGAGCGGACGGCCGAGTTCGTCAGGCAACTGGCCTAGGCCCGCTTGTGGGTCTCCGTAGCCGCCAGCCGCAGCCCTGTAGCCACCGACCACAGGGCGTGGCGGCCCGGCGGCAGCAGATTGTCCAGGCTGAGGAAACCGTGGATCATCCCCACGTAACGGAGGCAGTAGTTGGGGACACCCGCCTGGGCCAGTCGCACGCCGTAGGACTCCGCCTCGTCCCGCAGGGGGTCGTGCTCGGCGGTGATGATGGTGGCCGTGGGCAGGTCCGAGAGGTCGGGCGCCTTGAGGGGAGAGGCGTAGGGGTCGTCGCCGTCCTTCTCGTCCCTCAGGTACTGCCGCCAGCAGTAGAGCATCATGTCCCTGGTCAGGAAGTAGCCATCGGCGTTCTCCTCGTAGGAGGGGAAGGTGGCGCCGTGGGAGAGGACGGGGTAGGCCAGCACCTGGTGGACGAGGCGGGGGCCGCCGCGGTCGCGGGCCAGGAGGGACACGGCGGCGGCCAGGTTGCCGCCGGCGCTGTCGCCGCCCACGGCCAGCAGGGAGGGGTCGGCCCCCAGGGAGGCGGCGTTCTCCGCCGCCCAGCGGACGGCGGCGTAGCAGTCCTCCAGGGGTTCCGGGAACTTGTGCTCCGGCGCCAGCCGGTAGCCCACAGAGACGACGATACAGCCCGCCACATTGGCGATGGCGCGGCAGGTGGGGTCATGGCTCTCTATGCTGCCCATGATCCAGCCGCCGCCGTGGAAATAGACCAGGAGGAGGGGCAGGGTCTGCTGCTGAGGCCAGTAGATGCGGACGGGGATATCGCCCGCCGGGCCGGGCACCGTGCGGTCCTCGGTGCGGGCCACCTCGGGCCGCGGAGCGCCGGCCATCATGGCATCGAACTGCTGGCGGGCCCTCTCTACCGGCACCTCGTTGAAGGGGCGAGTGCCCCGCTCGGCCATGCGGTCGAGGACCCACCGGGCGGACGGATACAGGGCCATCGTCTACCTCCTCATCGGTGCTGCCCTCGGGCAGCCTCGGCGTCTCGCGCTGGACGGTCGGCCTAGCGCTGCTGGCGCAGACCCTCCGGCCACCAATGGTTCTCCCAGCCCTCGTCTTCCCAGAGGTCCCGCAGATGGGGCAGGACCTCCCGGGCGAACAGGTCTATGTTCTTCAGCGTCAGCTCGTGGGGCATGGAGCCGATGTGCAGGAGAACCATCAGGTTCCCCACCCGCAGACGGCGGATGATGTCCCGCAGGTGGTCGCGCACGGTGGCCGGGCTCCCCGCCACCACGAACTCCCCCTCCACGAAGTCCCGGTAGCCCATGCCCCGCTTCACCTTGCCGAAGCGGATGGGCCGCTTCTCCAGGAAGTAGACCAGGCTCTCGTAGTCGTGGTGACCGGGGACCATGTTGTAGACCGTGGGGACGTGGAGACACTTGTGATAGAAGTATTCCAGGTGAGGGCCGTACTCTTCCTCGGCCCGGGCGTCGGTCTCGGCCACGGCCACTAGTTGGAGGAAGCCCAGGCGGTAGGGGTTAAGATCCTTCCCCTTGGCGGCCACGCGCTCCCAATAGCCGCGGACGACGTTCTCGGCGGAGCGGGCGCCGAAGTAGCTCAGGAAGCAGTAGCAGTAGTCGTGGTCTATGGCGAAGTCCCAGGTGGTGATGCTGCCGGAGCCGGGCAGCCAGACCGGCGGGTGGGGCTGCTGAATGGGGCGCGGCCAGAGGTTGACAAGGGGAAGCTGGAAGTACTTGCCGTTCCAGGCGAAAGGCTCGCTGGCCGTCCAGGCGCGGATGATGAGGTCGTGGGCCTCCCGGTAGCGCTCCCTCTGCTCGATGGGGGTGATGCCGTAGCACAGGTTCACGTCCATGGGGGAGCCCAGGGGCATGCCGGCCACCAGGCGGCCGCCGCTGATGCAGTCCAGCATGGCATACTCCTCGGCCACCCGTATGGGCGGATTGGTGGTGGGCAGCGTCGCTCCCATCTGGACGATGGCCACGTCCAGGCCATTGGTCATCTTGGCCAGGATGGCTCCCATGATGTTAGGGTTAGGCATGAAGCCATAGGCGTTCTGGTGGTGCTCGTTGGTGCAGACGCCGTCCAGCCCCACCTTGGCGGCGTACAGCAGCTCGTCCAGCGTCCAGTTGTAGTACTGGCCCACGCGCCGCGGCTCCGCCAACTCTCCCCAGGGCGGGTCTACCCAGACGGAGCGATAGCGCTCCTCAAAGTCCTCCGGCAGCTCGCGGTGGGGCATCAGGTGGAACATGGAGACTTTCATGGTGTGGCTGACCTCCCGCTCACGTCAGCGTTACGGTCATCGTAGGGCGGGCAGGCGCCATCTGTCAACCGAGTCCCGGGCACGGCGGCGCCGTTCAGGGTCGCAGAAGGAAGAGGCGGTGGAAGGGGTGCTCCACCGGCAGCACCTGGAAGCTGGAGAAGCCGGCCTCCAGGGCCAGCTCCCGGGCCTTCTCTGGCCCCACCACCGTCCCCAGTCCCCGGCCGCCACCGGCCAGGGAGACGGTGAGGCAGTGCATGCAGCTCGCCGCGTAGAGGAGGCGGCCCATGGGAGTGGCGTTCTCCTCCAGGCGGTCCGAGGCCTTGGCCTCGGACCAGAGGAAGGCGCCGGTGGGCTTCAGGGAGCGGCGTATGGCGGCCAGGGCGCCTTCGGGGTCGGCCATGTCATGGATGCAGTTGAAGGCCATGACCAAGTCGTAGCGGCCATCGGCGGGCATGGCCTGGGCTGGCGTCTGCTCGAAGTGGAGGCGCTCTTCCAGCCCCTCCTCGCGGGCGCGAGCCCGCGCCCTCCGTATGGAGTAGGCGTCTATGTCATAGCCCACGAAGCGGGAGTTGGGGAAGGCCTTGGCCACCGGCACCAGGGCCTGGCCGGCCCCGCACCCCACCTCCGCCGCCAGTCCACCCTGCCGCAGGCGCTCCTCCACGTCCGGCACAGCGGCGATCCAGCTCTGGACCACAGAGCGTTCGTAGCCGGGGCGAAACATCTTCTCGATCCCCTCCACGATCTCGGGCCCGAACTGGGCGAAGGGGACGCCTCCCCCCTTCTGGAAGGCTTCCATGAGGGCGGGTAGCTGCCGTATGCAGGCGATGGCGTAGATGTAAGTCCCGGCCAGGTAGAGGGGACTGCTCTCGTCCAGAAGGACCAGCGCCTGCTCGGGGGAGATGCGGAAGGTGGCGGTCAGGGGGTCGTAGTCCAGATAGCCGGCGGCGGCCAGAGCGGAGGCCCATTCCAGGAGGTAGCGCTCCTGGAGGCCGGTGCGCTCCGCCAGCTCACGGACGGTGAGGGGACGGCCATCGGCCAGGGCCTGGAAGACGCCCAAGCGGTCCCCCAGGTAGCAGAGGGCCATAATCAGGGCACCCCCCATGTCCACCTGGAGCTGCCTGGCCAGCGCTACCGCTTTTTCCCAGTTGACCTGTGTCATGTCTCACCTTCCAGGGGCTCCCCGTAGACGCCGTGGCCTGGGAGCGGCTATATTCGCGTATACTGTTAATATACCAGGCTGGACAAAGGAGGTAGTTATGGCCTTGCCAACGGCCCGGAGAGGGCTGCTGGAGAGGATGGTGGGTGCGGCCCTCCTGGACGGAGACGTCTACGAAGAGGTGGAGCACGACCCTAACGCCACGGTGGAGGCTGCCCTGGTGGTGGTGCTGGCGGCCATCGCTGCCGGTATCGGGGTGCTGAGGGAGGGGCTGGCCCCCTTCGTGGTGGCCATCGTGGTGGGGCTCATCGGCTGGGCAGTATACGCCTATCTGGCCTACTGGGTAGGGACGCGGCTGTTCAGCGGCCCGCAGACGGTGGCCGACTGGGGACAGTTGCTGCGGACGCTGGGGTTTGCCAACTCGCCGCGGTTGTTGCTGGTGTTGGGGGTCATCCCCATAGTGGGGGCCATCCTCAGCTTCATCGTCTTCGTCTGGGTGCTGGTGACCACGGTGGTGGCCATCCGTCACGCCCTGGACGTGGGGCTGGGGGCCGCCATCGGCACGGCCATCGTAAGCTGGCTGGCTTTCGTGATCATCTCCTTCGTAGTCAGCCTGCTGGTGGGGATATTCACCTAGGGCCGAGGACGCCGCCAGGCACCCCCCTCTACGGGTGCGCCGGGCCGGCCGCCGTGTGGGCCATGAGCCAGACCGAGCGCGAGGAGAAGACGCCGGGGCCATCCCTCGCCCTGGCCACGGACCTCTACGAGCTGACCATGGCCCAGGCCTACTGGGAACACGGGGTCATGGGCCGGGCCACCTTCAGCCTCTTCGTGCGCAAGCTCCCGGAGGAGCGGGCCTACATGGTGGCGGCCGGCCTGGAGGACGTCCTTCGCTATCTGGCCAGCCTCCGCTTCACGGAGGAGGACCTCTCCTATCTGGAGTCCACGGGCATCTTCTCCGCCCGCTTCCTGGAGTACCTGGCGGGGCTCCGCTTCACCGGCGAGGTGTGGGCGGTGCCGGAGGGCACCCTCCTCTTCGCCAACGAGCCCTTCCTGGAGGTGACGGCCCCCATAGTGGAGGCGCAGATAGCGGAGACCTACATCATAAACCAGGTGCACTTGCAGACCGTCATCGCTACCAAGGCCTCCCGCTGCGTCATCGCCGCCAGGGGGAGGGGACTGGTGGACTTCGCCTTCCGTCGCACTCATGGCCTGGACGCCGGGCTGAAGGTCGCCCGCTGCTCCTATATGGCAGGGTTTGAGGCTACCAGCAACGTGCTGGCGGGGAAGCTCTACGGCATCCCCATAGCGGGGACGATGGCTCACTCTTACATCATGGCCTTCCCCTCCGAGCTGGAGGCCTTCCGCGCCTTCGCCGCCAGCTTCCCCGAGCGCTCCATCCTCCTCATCGACACCTACGATACGGTGGAAGGGGCGCGCCTGGCGGCCCAGGTAGGCAAGGAGATGGAAGGGCGAGGGCAGAGGCTGCGGGGCGTTCGTCTGGACAGCGGCGACCTCCTCCAGCTCAGTCGCCAGGTGCGGCGTGTCCTGGACGAGGCCGGCCTCCCCCGCGCCCTCATCTTCGCCAGCGGAGGGCTGGACGAGTATGAGATAGACGAGTTGACGGCCGCCGGCGCCCCCATAGACGCCTTCGGAGTGGGCACCCGCATGGGCGTCTCCGGCGACGCTCCCTGGCTGGACATGGCCTACAAGCTGGTGGAATACGAGGAGCGCCCCGTCCTGAAGCTCAGCCAGGGAAAGGCCTCCCTGCCCGGCCCGAAACAGGTCTACCGCTTCTACGATGACTCCGGCCGCATGCAGCGGGACGTCCTGGCGCTGCGAGAGGAGGCAGTCGACGGCGGGGAGCCCCTGCTGGCCCCCGTCATGGCCGCAGGCCAGCCGCTGCAGGACTATCCGCCCCTGCAGGAGCTACGGGAGCGCACTCTCTCTCAGCTCCGCGCCCTGCCCGAACCCTACAAGGCGCTGCGGGGCGCCCCGGAGTATCCCGTCCATCTCGCCCCCGGGCTCAGGTCGCTGCAGGAAAGGCTGTCGGCCCGCGGGGGCCAGGCGCCCTACCGGCCCCTGGGCGAGAGCTGACAGTAGACATAAGAATCGACACGATGGGCGCGGTCGCCGTTTCGTGCTAGGATGAGGGCGGGCCGCTCGCGCCGGCCCCCTGGACGGAAGGGAGGGGGAGCAGTGCCGAACCTCTTGCGCCGTCGCTTCGGCTCCTATATCGATATCCTCCACGCAGCCTGGGAGAACCGGGACCGCCCCGGCTATGCCTGGCGCATCCTGAGGGACGGCGTCTGCGACGGCTGCGCCCTGGGTTCCTCAGGCCTCCGGGACTGGACCATGGACGGCGTCCACCTCTGCTGGATACGCCTCAACCTGCTGCGCCTCAACACCCAGCCCGCCCTGGACCTCTCCCTCCTGGCCGACGTGGAGCGTCTGCAGCACCTCTCGGAGCAGGAGATGCGCTCCCTGGGGCGGCTCCCCGCCCCCCTGCTGCGCCGCCGGGGAGAGCGGGGTTTCCGGCCCGTATCCTGGGAGGAGGCCCTGGAGACCGTCGCCGGGAGACTGCGGGAGACGGACCCCCGACGCGTCGCCTTCTATCTGACCTCCCGGGGCACCGTCAACGAGACCTACTACGTGGCCCAGAAGGTGGCCCGCTTCCTGGGCACCAACAACATCGACAACTCCGCCCGCGTCTGTCACGCACCCAGCACCGTCGCCCTCAAGCAGACCATAGGCTACGCCGCCTCCACCTGCAGCTACCGGGACTGGCTGGGCACCGACCTTCTCGTCTTCATCGGCAGCGACGTGGCCAACAACCAGCCCGTCTCCATGAAGTACGTCCACCTGGCCAAGAAGCAGGGGACGAAGGTGGCCATCGTCAATCCCTTCCGGGAGCCGGGGCTGGAGACTTACTGGGTCCCCTCTTCCTGGGACTCGGCCATCCTGGGCACCCGCATCGCCGATGCCTTCTTCCAGATCAAGGTGGGGGGAGACATAGGCTTCTTCAACGGCGTCCTGAAGCACCTGCTGGAGAACGGCTGGGTGGACCAGGAGTTCATACGCGAGCACACCACGGGCTGGGACGAGCTGGCGGCCGCCCTGCGGGAGACGCCCTGGGAAGCGCTGGAGCGGGCCTCCGGCACCTCCCGCGAGCAGATGGCCGAGTTCGCACGCCTCTACGCCCGGGCCCGCAGCGCGGTGCTGGTCTGGTCCATGGGCATCACCATGCACAAATACGGCGTGGACAATGTCAAGGCCATCGTCAACCTGGCCCTGGCCCGGGGGATGGTGGGCCGGCCCAAGACGGGCCTCATGGCCATACGCGGCCACTCTGGCGTCCAGGGCGGGGCCGAGATGGGAGCGGTGCCCAACCAGCTCCCGGGCGGTCTGCCGGTGAACGATGAGAACGCCGACCGCTTCTCACGGCTCTGGGGCTTCCCCGTCCCGGCCTGGCGAGGCTATTTCGTGGCCGAGGCCATCGATGCCGCCCACGAGGGCCAGTTAGACGTCCTCTACTGCATCGGCAGCAACCTGGTGGGAGTCCTCCCCGACCGCCGCTACGTGAAGGAGGCGCTGGCCCGCGTCCCCCTGCGCGTCCACCACGACATCGTCCTCAATCCACAGATGCTGGTGGAGCCCGGGGAAGCGGTGCTCGTCCTGCCCGCTACAACTCGTTACGAGATGGAGGGAGGCAACACGGAGACCACCACGGAGCGGCGCGTCGTCTACAACCCGTCCATCCCCGGGCCACGGGTGCCAGGGGCGCGGGACGAATGGCGTGTCCTGGTGGATATAGCGCAGCGGGCCCGCCCCGAGATGGCGGGGCGCATCGCCTTCGCCTCTACCCAGGAGGTGCGGGAGGAGATCGCCCGCGCCGTCCCCTACTACGACGGTATCCAGCACCTGCGGCGCAAGGGCGACCAGTTCCAGTGGGGCGGCGAGCGACTGTGCGAGGGTGGTCGCTTCGACACGGTGGACGGCCGCGCCCGCTTCAGCGTCGTCTCCCTGCCCCTGGAGGAGGTGCTAGAGGGACACTTCCGCCTCACCACCCGCCGGGGCAAGCAGTTCAACAGCATGGTCTTCGCTCGCACCGATACCTTCGTAGGGGCGGACCGGGACGAGGTCATCTTCGCCCCGGAGGATATGGCCCGTCTGGGGCTGCGGGACGGCCAGCCGGTCCTCCTGCAGTCCGAGGCCGGGCAGTTCTGGGGCCGGGCCCGCTCCGGCCCCATCCATCCCGGGACACTGATGATGTACTGGCCGGAGGCTAACATTCTCATCAAGCGGGGCGTCTCCGACCCCCAGTGCGGCATCCCCGCCTACCGGGACGCCTGGGTGCAGGTGCGCCCCCTGGCCGAGGGCCGTAGGAACGGCGGCCAGGTCTGACATGGCAGGCGCGGAAGGCACAGTCCAGCGACCGGTGCTGGAGGTGCGGGCTGGCACCGCCCAGGCCCGCGAGGACGTCCTGGTGGCCGAGGAGCCGCTGGAGATACGGGTGGTGACGGAGCGGGACGGCCGGGAGGAGGTCTGCTCCATCGCCATCACCATGCGCACGCCAGGCGATGACGAGGAGCTGGCGCTGGGCTTCCTCTTCACCGAGGGGGTGGTGAGGGGACGGGAGGAGATAGCGCAGGTGGCCCACTGCCCCGACCCGTCCGAGCCCCAGCCCCAGAACGTCGTCGAGGTGCGGCTGGTCCCCGGCGTCTCCTTCGACAGCGAGCGCCTGAGTCGTCATGTCTACACCACCTCCAGCTGCGGCATCTGCGGCAAGGCCTCTCTCGAGCTGCTGCGGGCGGCCTGTCCAGCCGCCCCCGTGGGCGATTTCTCCCTACCGCCCGAATACTTCTATGAGCTGCCGGAGGCCCTGCGTCAGGGCCAGGACGTCTTCGGGCGCACCGGTGGGTTGCACGCCTCCGCTCTCTTTGACCTGGAGGGACGCCTCCTCCTGGTGCGGGAGGACGTGGGGCGACACAACGCCATGGACAAGCTGGTGGGCGCGCTGCTGCTGGCCGGCCGGCTGCCTGCCTCTGACACGGTGCTGCTGGTGAGCGGTCGGGCCAGCTTCGAGCTGGTCCAGAAGGCAGTGATGGCCGGGATACCGCTGCTGGCCGCCGTGGGCGCGCCTAGCTCCCTGGCCGTCCAGGCAGCCGAGGCCTACGGCATGACTCTCGTCGGCTTCCTGCGAGACAATCGCTTCAACGTCTACACCGGGCCGCAGCGGGTGGCGCTCCCCGCTTGAGGGAAGAGCGCCCCCTGCCCGATACTGGGGACGGGATGTCTGGCCAGACCGCGCCCGCTTCCGCTCGGCCCGTCGGTCTGAGAGCGCTGCGCCGCCGACGTTTCTGGCTCCTGCTGAGCGATCTGACCGCTCTGGCGGTCTTCGGGCTGCTGGGGCTGGCGAGCCATGACACGCTGTCCTGGGGAGGGGTGGTGCGTTCGGTGCTGCCCTTCCTGGTGGCCTGGACGGCGCTGGCCCCCGTCCTGGGCGCCGCCTCCGAGGAGGGAGGGCAGGCCTGGCGGCGATTGCTTCTGGCCTGGGCGCTTTGCGCGTTCGTCGCTCTGGGGGCGCGGGCGCTACTCTTCGACCGGCCGTTCCTCTCGGCCTTTACGGTGGTCTCGCTGGTGGGCGGGGCCCTCTTTCTCGCCTCCTCCCGCGCTTTTTATGCGCTCGTAGCGCGGCGGACTACGAACGTTTAGGCGGGGCCATCCTCGCCAGTGCGCCTCGCCCTTTTCTCGCTCTCGTGGCGCGGCGGACTGCGAACGGTTGGGGGGGCATCCTCGCTGGCGCGCCTCGCTCCTTTCCCACTCCCGTAGCGTGGCAGGCCATGAGGGCTATCCCAGCGCTGCCTCTATGGCCCTGGCCCGTGCCAGCTCATCCGGTCGGTTCACGTTGAACAGAGAGAGCCCCCGCGGGTCTATGGCCGCTATCTCATGCTCCGAGAGACGTCGCACCCGCACCCGCTCCAGCAACGCCGACGCCTGTCGCTGGCCAGCGTCCAGGAGGGCGCCGATCTGCCCGAGGCAGGAGCGAGCGTAGACGGCGTGGAGAGGGTGCCAGCGACCCTCCCACCAGGGCACCAGCGCCTGGTAGTCGCGCTCCAGGGAGAGCATGTAGCGCAGGAGGCCGCGGTGGAGGAAGGGGAAGTCACAGCCCACCACCAGGGCGAAGTCGTGACGGGCCTCCCGCAGGCCGGCCTCCAGCCCACCCAGGGGGCCGAGACCGGGGCGAGCATCGGTGACCAGGCGGGCCGGCAGTTCCAGCCGGGCGTAGCGGTCGGGCCGGTCCGTCACCACCAGGAGGTCGTCGCAGAGGCCGGACAGCGCCTGGACTACCCGCAGCAACAGTGGGCGGCCGTCCCCCAGGTCCAGCAGCGCCTTGTCCCGGCCCATGCGCCGGCTGCCCCCTCCCGCCAGGACGAGGCCGCTGACGGGCTCACCACCGGTCATGGTCGCTTTCCCTCCCCTGCCAGCCCCAGTCGCGCCTCCAGGAGGTCGGCCACCGCTCCTGTCTCGTCCGGCCGGTAGGCGGGGACGGGAGACCCCGGAGGGGGGTCTCCTACCACTGCCAGCAGCTCGCCGGCCGGCGGCCCCAGGAAGGGGATCACGCCCGCCCGGTAGAGCTCGATCTTCGGGACGGGCAGAGAGCGGTAGCCCTCCGCAAGGACGATGTCCACCTCTCCCTCCAGGAGGGCCAGCACCCGGCAGAGGGGCGTCTCCTCGCCCTCTTCGCTCCTCACCACCAGCAGGCCCGGCCAGTGCCGTCACCGTCGCTCCCGCACGGGCGAGGCGGTAGGAGTCCTTGCCCGGCTCGTCGGGGAGCAGGCCTCGGTGGTGGGAGTGCTTGACGTAGCCCACCCGGTAGCCCCGGCGCCGTAGCTCTCGGGTCAGCGCCTCCAGGAAGGCGGTCTTCCCCACCCCCGATG
>DAOTWZ010000055.1:0-6695 GCA_034435615.1 Dehalococcoidia bacterium | reverse complement strand
GAGGGCATAGCCCGCGTTCTGGAAGTTGGGGTTGCCGTAGACGGAGACCAGGTCCGGCCGGCTCAGCCCCGTCTGGGCCGCCCCCACGAAGACGGGCGGCTGACCGTTGGGAGAGCCGTCGGGGTTGGCGGGATAGGCCCAGACGTGCACGTACTGGATGCCCGAGCCGCTGTTGGCCGTGTAGTCCACCGCCCACCCGGCGATGTCGAAGGGCTGACGGGCCACCGTCCCCGGCACCGGCGTGTCCACCACCACGGCTGGCGGGAAGGCGCCGGAGGTGGGGTCGACGTGGGCGGGCTGGGGCGTGTTCAGCCGCGGGCAGGAGGAGGGACAACCGCTCAGCAGCGATGGATCGGGCAGACTGAACTCTACCGGCACCCACAGGGGAACGCCGTTTATCAGCGGTGGGTGCTTCATGCAACCGTATACCAGCTCCTGATAGGGGAAGTTGGAGCGGTTGTGGTTGAAGTTGTCGCTCAGATTGCAACTGTACTCGCCGCGAGTGGACGGGAAGTTGTTGGGGTTGTTCTGGTAGACGAAGCCGTTGTAGGCCCACAGGGCGTAGTACCAGCTCTCCACCTGGCGCGGGTCCTGGATGCCCTGTTCGTTCAGGATCCAGGGGGTATGGTTCCACTTGGCGATGAGGGTCTTGGCCCCGAAGGCGATGTTGTGGACGTGGCTGGTGGCGATGGGCACCTGCACCTGGCTATACAGCGGCTCAGGGGCCGGGTACTTCATGCTCCAAGACTTGCCGTCCAGCGGCACACCGGGATAGGTGATCTGGGTGACGCCGTAGCCGCAGTCGAACGAGATGAGGGGGGCGCCGCCGCGGTCGGCCTGTATCCAGCTCGACTCGATCCAGCCCATGGCCTTCAACAGGGTGGGTGGCACGTAGGGCTGGGACGGCTGACTGCTGTTGGGATTCGTCCACATGGCGTCCAGGCCGAAGTAGGGATGGCCGGGGAAGAGGGCGTTGAAGCCGGCGGCATTGAAGGTGGCGCTGGCCTCGCCATAGGAGGGGTCGCGGGCGCTCACCCGCTGCCGGTTGTTGTCGATGTAGGGGGCCAGCCTGTCCCAGGTGGTGGAGTCCACCACGCCCGTCACCGGTATCCCCTGGCGCTGCTGGAAGGTCCTGACGGCGCTCTCGGTGGCGGAGCCGAAGATGCCGGTCACATCCACCGAGATGCCCGCCCGGTTGAGGGCTGACTGGAGGATGGCCACCTGGTCGCCGGCGCTGCCCCGGCTGAGGGTGGGACGGCTCACCACTGGCGCCACGGCGCAGTGGTCGGCCAGCGCTGGGGTGGTGGACTGACCTGGCCAGAGGGCCAGGAGGGCCAGCGCGGCCCCCAAGAAGGCGATAAGAACGAGAGCCCTAGTCCTCTCCCGGCAGCCAGCCAATGAAGCTCACCTCCGCCTCGCCAGCGGGGGTGAGCCTCTTGCCATCGGCGGTAATGATCCTGAGTATTCCCCGCTGGCGCACTGGGTATTCGGCGAATTCCTGCACGACCAGGTACTCCCCTTGCGGTGACCAGGCGACGGGGACATCGAACCCCCGGGACGGTGGCGGCATTCGCCGCACCTCGCCACCGCTCAGGGGGACGATGAGGACGCCACCCGGCGCACCCGCCGGGGCGACACCCACGGCTAGGGCGCCTCCCTCAGGGTGCCAGACGGGGCTGAAGAGCTCTCTGTCCCGGGGCAGGCCCTGGACCTGTCTGACGGACCCGCTCTCCAGGTCCATCACCCAGACACCCCACCCGCCATCGGCGGACTGGACCACGAAGCTGGCCTGCCGCCTGTCGGGGGAGGGCTGCCAGTCACGGGCCAGGCCCCCGGCCGCCCTCCCCACCGTCCGCAGAGACCCGTTGCTGGCATCGACAGCCAGGACGCTGCTCACCCCGGACTCCACCTGCACTACATACACCTCTCTGCCTCGCCGGTCGAACGACAGGAGCGAGACAGGAGTCGCCCCGCCCACGCTCACCAAGGGCTTGGCCGTCTTCTCCTTTACTGAGACGAGGGAGAGGACGAAACTGTTACGTTCTCTGTCGAACCCCTGATAGACCAGGCGCGAGGAGTCCGGCGACCAGACGGGGGCCACGCGGACATCGGCCCCCCTCCCCACCAGGACCGGCTGGCCAGCCGGCAGAGGGAGGAGCCACACCTCGGCCTCGCTGTCGGCCGTGATCTCGGGGCTGCGGACATCGGGCGAAAGGCGGGTGTAGGCCACCCATTTGCCATCGGGGGAGACGGAGGCGTTGATCCCCCAGAAGCCGACGTGGCTCACGGTGGTCAGGGTCTCTCCCTGCTCCGGCGCGGCGCCCGGGGAGATGACGATGACGTCTTCCGTGGTGCCGAAGCGGCTGTAGAGGAGACGCGGCCCGGAGGGGGTGGGCTGAGGAGTGGGCGTGGCCGCCGGCGAGGGGACGGGAGAGGGCGAGGCGGCAGGGGAGACGGTGACCGTGACACCGGGCGGCCCGCCGGTGGACTTCTCGCCGCCACCGCAGGCCACCAGGGCCAGCGCCACCAGCGCTAGCGATACAGTGCCGAGGACGCGGGTCCTCACGACTCGATCAAGAGACGACTAAAGCCCGCCGGGCGTTTCCACCTCCACCCCACCGTGGCCCAGCTCTCTGGTCATGCTGCCGCCAATGTGGGGAAGTGTCAACCCTCGGCCGGCCCGTCCGCGGCCACCTGCTTCAGCGGCGGACGCGGTGCCGCAGGTGCCACAGCAGGGCGCGGGCCTCGGTAGGGATGTAGAGGAAGGCGCGCGGGCGCCGCAGGAGATAGGCGGGGGCCAGCACCAGTATGTGATAGAGCAGGGCGGAAAGGCAGTACAGGCGGTTGCGGCGCTTCCGCAGGAACATGAAAGCTGAGCGACGATATAGATAACGGTAGCGCTGGCTGGAGAAGGAGGTGATGCCTCTGTGCCAGGCTCGGGCGGTGGGCACATAGTAGCACTTGAAGCCGCGGGAGCGGGCGCGGTCGCACCAGTCTGTCTCCTCCCAGTAGGCGAAGTACTCCTCGTCCAGCAGCCCCACCGCCTCTATAGCCCGCCGGCTCATGAGCATGCAGGCGCCGTCCGTGTAGTCCCGCTCGCCGGGCTCGTCGTACTGGCCGCGGTCGGGTTCGTCCCGGCCTACCTGGTAGGAGCGGCCGCGCCAGGCGGAGACCCGACCCCCGGCCGACTGTATGACACCAGGGCGGTCCAGGTGGTAGATCTTGGGGCAGAGGGCAGCGGCGTCCGGCCGGGCCTGGGCGGCCCGCACCAGCTCGCGGAGGCAGTCCGGCGCCACCAGGGCATCGTTGTTCAGGAGAAGGACGTAGTCCGCCCCTTGGGCCAGGGCCTCCCGTATGCCCACGTTGCAGCCGCCGGCGAAGCCCAAATTCCTCTCCAGCGGTATGACCTGCACCATCTCCCCGAAGCGTTCCCGCAGACGCGCCACATCGTCCCCGCTGGAGCCGTTGTCCACCACGATGGCGTGGAAGGCAGGGTAGTCCGAGCGAAGGAGGGACTCCAGGCAGCGAACGGTGTCCTGGAGGTTGTTCCAGTTCACCACCACCACGGCCACACGGGGGAGCTCGGCGGAGGGTGGCGCGGACATGGGCCAGCGGGCGGCTCAGTAGGTGGAGGGAGCGGGCCCCAGGGCGGCCCGCTCATACTCGGAGACGACGTGTCGGGGGTCGCCATCGGCCATGATATGACCGCTGTCCAGCCAGATGGCGCGGTGGCAGAACTCCCGCACCATCTCCAGGCCGTGGCTCACCACCACTATGGTGACGCCCTGGCGCTGGAACTCCCTCATCTTGGCCATGCACTTCTCCTGGAACTCGATATCGCCCACGGAGAGGACTTCGTCCACCAGGAGGATGTCGGGGTCGCTGTGGACGGCCACGGCGAAGCCCAGTCTCACGTACATGCCGGAGGAGTAGCGCTTAACTGGCGTGTCCACGAACTCCCACAGCTCGGCGAAGGAGACTATCTCGTGGAAGCGTTCCCGGATCTGGCGGTTGGTCATTCCCAGGATAGAGGCGTTCATGAAGATGTTCTCCCGACCCGTCAGGTCGGGGTGGAAGCCCGCCCCCACCTCGATGAGGGGGGAGATACGGCCCCGCACGTGCACCTCACCGGACGTGGGGGCCATGACGCCGGCGATGAGCTTCAGGATGGTGCTCTTGCCGCTGCCATTGCGGCCGATGATCCCCAGCGTCTCCCCGCGGGCCACGGAGAAGCTGACCCCCCGCAGGGCGTAGAAGGGCTCCGAGAAGCCGCGGCCCTTCAGGAGGGCGGGCACGAACTCCCTCAGCGTGCGGCCCTCGTGCAGGCGGAACCGCTTGCTGACGTTGCGGAACTCGATGACGGTGTCAGATGCTGTCCGCAAAGCCGGACTCCATCCTCTTGAAAAGATAATACCCCACGATGAAGGTGGCCACCGATATAGCCAGCCCCATGAGGAGCCGCTCCGCCCCGGGGCTGATCCCCTGCAGCACCACCCTGCGGTAGGCCTCGATGAGGAGGGCGTTGGGGTTCAGGTTGAACAGCAACTCGTATCGGGCCGGGACGATGTCTATGGGGTAGATGACGGGAGTGAGGTAGAACCAGAGGGTGAGGGCCACCCCCACCAGGAAGCTCACATCATGGAAGTAGAGGTTGAGGGCGGCCAGGGGGAGGGACAGCCCCAGGGTGAAGATGAGATGGATCAGGAAGAGGAGGGGGACCCACACGGTGGTGGTGGCTGGCGGGTGGCCGTAGTAGAGCATAAGGCCCACCAGGATGACGGAGGAGGCGGCCAGGTCCACCACCTTGGTGAAGACAGCGGCGATGGGCAGGATCTCCCTGGGGAAGTAGACCTTGGTCACCAGGCTGGCCGCCCCGGCCACGCTGCCCGTGGCCGAGGTGAGGGAGGCCGAGAAGAAGTTCCAGGGGAGGAGTCCCATGAACAGGAAGAGGGCGTAGGGTATCCCTGGCGTCTGCACCCGTATCAGGGTGGAGAAGACGAAGGTGAGGATGAACATCTGGCTCAGCGGGTTGACGAAGGTCCAGGCGTAGCCCAGGATGGACTGCTTGTACTGCCCCTTCAGGTGGCGGACGGTCATGTGCAAGAGCAGCTCCCGGCGTCGCCACAGCTCCAGCAACGCCGGGAGCATGTCCGGCAGGGAGAAATCGGCCTTCAGGCCGGTCCGCCTGGACGGGGTGAGGGTCTGCTCCATGCCTTTTCGCTGCTACTCGCCCGGGACAGCCCAAGACCCCGGCTCGCCGAGGCCCTCCGACATAGCTAACGCCTGGAGAGACGAGAGGGTTACGGCTGGACGGGGAGACCCTCCCCTGGTCCTCCAGCGGCCGTGTTGAAGAGCCGCTGGAGGACCAAAAGCGCGGGGAAGCGCCCCTGGGAAGGCCTATACGCGCACGCGCGGCGAGTTCATGGAGCCGTTGGTTATCGGCTCCTCAACGTAAAGGTCCCCGTTGCGGATCTTTATGTTAAATCCGCAGGACGGGTTGGTGCAGACCCATGCTTTGAAGAACACCGCCGCCCCATGCCCACCGTAGTCAGAAAGGGGGACCAGGTCCCCGTTCTGGCACTTCTGGCACTTTGGGAAGCTAGTCACCACGACCACGATAACCTCCCACCATTGGTGTTAAGAGCACAGGCCTTTGAAGAGAATAGCAGGGTGAAACCTATATGGCAAGGCCCTTTGAGGACATTTTTACGCGATTCATTGGCCATCTCACCCCCACCCCACCCCTGGTTGACGATAATGGAACTCGTGAATTTTAGCACGCGTTGAGCTACCGGACAGAGGCCAGTTCACGGTTGCCCCCTGGTGACCAGCCAGTACTCCAGGCTGTCGGCCAGGGCGAGCCACGAGGCCTCGATGATGTCGGTGGAGGCGCCCACGGTGGTCCAGACGTGTTCGCCATCGGTGGACTCTATGAGCACCCGCACGGAGGCGCCGGTGCCCCGAGCCGAGTTGATGATGCGCACCTTGTAGTCCACCAGCCGCACCGCCTCCAGGCTGGGGTAGAACTGGAGGAGGGCCTTGCGGACGGCGGCGTCCAGGGCGTTGACGGGGCCGTTCCCCTCGGCGGCGGTGTGGATGACCTCGTCCTCCACCCGCACCTTCACCATCGCTTCGGAGAGCATCTCGCGGTCGCCGGGGCCGTGGTGGCGGCGCTCCACCACCATGAAGTCCTCCAGCTCGAAGGGGGGCTGGTAGCCGGGGCGGCTGCGCCTCACCAGCAGCTCCAGGGAGGCCTCCGCGCCCTCGTACTGGTAGCCACGGCTCTCCATCAGTTTGACCTGCTCCAGGATCTTTCTCGCCTCCTCCCGGTCCACCTCTATCCCATGCTCCCGCAGCTTGGCCAACAGGCCGTGGCTGCCCGAAAGTTCAGACACCAGAAAGCGCGTTTCGTTACCCACCAGGGCCGGGTCCACGTGCTGGTAGGACCAGGGGGCGCGGGCCACACCGGCGGCGTGCAGCCCCGCCTTGTGGGCGAAGGCGGCGGAGCCCACGTAGGGCTGCCGAGGGTTGGGCGGCAGGTTGGCCACCTCGCTCACGAAGCGGGAGACCTCCGTGAGCTTGCGCAGTTGCTCGTCGGTCACCACATCCAGCCCCATCTTGAGCTTCAGGTTGGCGATGATGCTGATCATGTTGGCGTTGCCGCACATATCGCCGTAGCCGTTGATGGCGCCCTG
>DAOTWZ010000054.1:0-5490 GCA_034435615.1 Dehalococcoidia bacterium | reverse complement strand
CGCCGGCGCCGGGGCGGGTGGCGGCGGCGGAGGTGGCGGGGGAGGTGGTGGTGGCGGCGGTGGAGGCGGAGGGGGCGGCGGCTCGGCACCCGGCAACAGGATCTGCATCCCCTCGCGGATCATGTCAGGAGAGGAGATGCCGTTGGGGGCGAAGTCGATGATGGCTTGGACGCTGATCTTGTAGAAGGCGGCGATCTCGCTCAGAGTCTCCCCCAGCTTCACCCGGTGCAGGATGCCGTCGGCGCTGGGGACGACGAGCTGCTTCCCCACGATGAGCATGTCCGGGTCCTCGGTCACCTCCGGGTTGTTCCAGATGATGGTGTTGATGGAGACGCCGTACTGCTGGGCGATCTTGGTCACCGTGTCCCCCGGCTGGATGGTGTGGGTGTAGAAGAGGGGCTTGGGGGGCGGCGGTGGGGGCGGTGGAGGCGGTGGGGGCTCCGGCGCCGGCGGAGGGGCCGGGGCCTGCTCCTGGGTGGAGACGGTCTCCTGGGGCGGGCTCTTGGCGCGGGAGTCTGCGGTGCGGGCGATGATGGGTACCTTCAGGTAGGCCGGCTCGTACTGGGCGGTGAGCTGGAGCTTGACAGCCTTGCTGTCCGTCCTGGGGGTGGAGCCTATGAACCGCCCGTGGCCTATCCCCAGGACGGCGGCCACGGCGGCTGCCACCAAGATTAGGAGGTGCAGGAGATAGCGGTGTCGGTGAGGGTACGCCCCTCTCCTGTCCGCTCCCCCTCTCCCCTCCGATACCTCTCTTCGGCTGGTGGCCCTCCGAAAGCTTCGGTCGCGACGAATGGCTGGCCTCCGCTACGGCGGCCCCAGCGACTTCCGCACCTCCCCCCTGTCTGCCTCCCTTCGCGCCGGCAGGGCCCGGTCTTTTTGCAAAAACTGTTGCCCATTATTGCCGGCGGGGTGGCGTTTGTCAACCCCTTCACAAATTGACCGGTTATGGGACGACCGGGTGTGGCGGGGCCCCTTGGCGGCCCGCTTGGCCAGGAGGGGGGTGGTCTCAGAGGACGAGTTCTATCTGGCTGAGGAACTGCTCGTTGCTCTTGGTCTTCTTGAGCTGCTCCAGCACCCGCTCGGTGACGCGGATGGAGGCGTCCCCGGCGTAGGGGGCCTCGGCGGCCAGGTCTTCGGCCATGCGGGCGAGGGCCCGCCGGAAGAGGGTGATGCGCTGGTAGGTCTTTTCGTCCAGCATCAGCTCCTCGCGGCGGGTGCCGCTCTTGAAGATGTCGATGGCGGGGAAGAAGCGGCGCTCCGCCAGGCGGCGGTCCAGCCACAGCTCCCAGTTGCCGGTGCCCTTGAACTCCTCGAATATCACCTCGTCCATGCGGCTGCCGGTGTCGATGAGGCAGGTGGCGATGATGGTGAGGGAGCCGCCCTCCTCGGTGTTGCGGGCGGTACCGAAGAGCCGCTTGGGAGGGTGCAGGGCCACCGGATCGAGGCCGCCGGAGAGGGTGCGGCCGCTGGGGGGAAGGGAGATGTTGTAGGCGCGGGTGAGGCGGGTTATGCCATCCAGCAGGATGACGATGTGCCGGCCCACCTCCACCAGCCGCTTGGCCCGCTCCACCGCCAGCTCCGCCACCCGCGTCTGGACGTCCTCCGGGTCGTCGAAGGTGGCGGCGATGACCTCTGCCCCCTGGACGCTGCGCCGCCAGTCGGTGACCTCCTCCGGCCGCTCTCCCACCAGGAGGACCATGACGTGGATGTCGTCGTAGCGGTTGAGGACGGCCTTGGCGATGTGTTGCAGGAGGACGGTCTTGCCCCCCTTGGGCGGGGAGACCACCAGCCCCCGCTGGCCGCGCCCCACCGGCGCCACCAGGTTGATGAGGCGGGTGGTGGGGTTGGGATCGCCCGCCTCCAGGTCTATGCGCTCGTCCGGGAAGGTGGGGGTCAGTTGGTCGAAGGTGGGGCGGCCCTTGGCCGCCTCCGGGTCCATGCCGTTGGTGGCCTCCACCCGCAGCAGCCCGTAGTACTTCTCCGATTCCTTGGGGGGGCGCACCTGCCCCATGACGTAGTCCCCGGTGCGCAGGCCGAAGCGACGGATCTGGGTCTGGGAGACGTAGACGTCGCTGGGGCTGGGCTTGTAGCCGTTGGTGCGCAGAAAGCCGTAGCCCTCGCTGGTGATCTCCAGGATCCCCCCGGCGAAGTAGTTGCCCTCTCTTTCGGCCCGCGCCTGGAGGATGCGCAGGACCAGGTCCTGCTTGCGCAGGGCGGTGACGCCGGTGAGGCCCAGGGAGCGTGCCTCCTCCAGCAGCTCTTCACGCGTCTTGCTCTCGAGCTCCGCTATGCTCATCGATGATGACCTCGCCTATTCGTCGACTGGGGTGGTCCTCTTGGGGAGAGGGGCTCACGGCCCAGGGGTCCGCTCATAGGATATACTGCCCGGCCCCCTCTGACAAGGCCCCCTCGCCTTGACTGGCCGGCTGTCGAAATGTTAAAGTGACAGTGGATTAGCACTCTCCCTTCGAGAGTGCTAAAGACCGAGAGGCGGATGGCCATGCTGACGCCGCGCCGCGCTGCCATACTGCGCTGTGTGGTGGAGGAGTACGTGGACAGCGCCCAGCCGGTGGCCTCCCGGACCGTGGCCCGGAAGCACCGGCTGGCCGTCTCCCCGGCCACCATCCGCAACGAGATGATGCGGCTGGAGGATGAGGGCTACCTCTGCCAGCCCCACACCTCCGCCGGGCGGGTGCCCTCTGACAAGGGCTACCGCTACTACGTGGAGCAGCTCATGCAGGAGGTGGCCCCCACGGGGGAGACGCAGCGCATGATCCGCCACCAGTTCCACCAGGTGTCGCAGCGGCTGGAGGACTGGACCCACCTGGCAGCGGCGGTGGTGGCCCACCACCTGCACAGCGTCGCCCTGGTGACGGCCCCCCGCCAGCCGCGGTCCCAACTGCGCTGGCTGGAGATCGTCCGCCTGCAGGAGACGCTGGTGCTGCTGGTGGTGATCCTCCAGCAGGCGCGGGTGCGGCAGCGCATCCTCTCCCTCTCCCAGGGGCTGGACCAGGAGCGGCTCTCAGAGATGGCCCACGCCCTCTGCCGCCGCTTCGCCGGCATGACCGCCCCCATGATCCGCCGTCGCCTGGCGGCGCTGGGCCGGGTGGAGCAGGAGGTCATGGAGGCCGTCGCCTCCCTCATGGAGAGGGAGGACCTGGCGGAGAGCGAGCCGGCCGCCCTGGAGGGGATAGGGGACCTGGTGCGCCAGCCCGAGTTCGCCGAGCGGGACCGCCTGCTGCCTCTCCTGGACTACCTGGAGGGGCACCGCGTGGGCCGCCTCCTCCCCTTCCCGGGGCCGCCGCGGGGCAGCGTGCGCATCATAATCGGCAGCGAGCACCCGGAGGCCACCCTGCACGCCTTCAGCCTGGTGGTGGCCAGCTACGGCGGGCCTGAGGGCCCCCAGGGGGAGGTGGCGGTGCTGGGGCCCACCCGGCTCCGCTACGGCCAGGCGGTGGGGATGGTGCGCTATGTGGCCTCCCTTCTGGACGAACTGATGAGCATATTCTGGGGGTAGATAGCTGTGACGGAGGAGCAGCGTGCCGCTTCGGACCCGGCAGCCACCGACGAACGGGCCGAGGAGCTACGCTCCCGCCTGGAAGAGGCGCGGGCCGAGGCAGAGCGCTACCTGAACAACTGGCGCCGCGCCGAGGCTGACCTGGCCAACTACAAGCGGCGGGCGGAGCAGGAACGGGAGGAGATGAAGCGTTACGCCAACGCCTCCCTCATCATCAACATCCTGCCCGTCCTGGACGACCTGGAGCGGGCCCTGGGCAGCCTGGACGCCCGCCTGGCCGGCCTCACCTGGTTCGACGGCATACGCCTCATCGCCCGCAAGCTGCAGGCGGTGCTGGAGAGCGCCGGCGTGCGGGAGATCCCCGCCGAGGGCCAGAGCTTCGACCCCCGCCTCCACGAGGCCATCCACTTCGCCGAGGGGGAGGAGGGGAAGGTGCTGGCGGTGGCCCAGAAGGGCTACACCCTGCACGACTGCGTCCTGCGGCCGGCCCTCGTCATCGTGGGCAAGGGAAAGCCGGCGGCGGAGGAGGGCCAGGCGTCACAGCAGGAGTCCCAGTCCAACGGATAGCGTGAGGAGGCGAGAGCGATGGGCCGTGCCATCGGCATAGACCTAGGCACCACCAACTCCTGCATGGCCGTCATGGAGGGCGGCGAGCCCAAGGTGATCCCCAGCGCCGAGGGCGAGCGCATAGTGCCCTCCGTCGTCGCCATGAGCAACACCGGGGAGCGGCTGGTCGGGCGGCCCGCCAAGCGCCAGGCCATCGTCAACCCGGAGAACACCATCTTCTCCATCAAGCGGCTCATGGGCCGCAAGTTCAACGACCCGGAGGTGCAGCGGGCCCTCAAGTTCCTCCCCTACAAGGTGGACGCCGCCCCCAACGGCGACGCCCGCGTCTGGATGGGCGGCCGCTCCTACTCTCCCCCCGAGATCTCGGCCATGATCCTCCAGAAGCTGAAGATGGACGCCGAGGCCTACCTGGGGGAGCCGGTGACGGAGGCCGTCATCACCGTCCCCGCCTACTTCGACGACGCCCAGCGCCAGGCCACCAAGGCGGCGGGTGAGATCGCCGGCCTCAACGTCCTGCGCATCATCAACGAGCCCACCGCTGCCTCTCTGGCCTACGGCCTGGACAAGCAGGGGGAGAAGATCATCGCCGTATACGACCTGGGCGGCGGCACCTTCGACATCTCCATCCTGGAGATCGGCGAGGGGACGTTCCACGTGCGGGCCACCGCCGGCGACACCTTCCTGGGGGGCGACGACTTCGACAACCGCATCATCGACTGGCTGGTGGACGAGTTCCGCAAGGAGACGGGCATAGACCTGCGCCAGGACCGGGTGGCCATGCAGCGCCTCAAGGAGGCGGCGGAGAAGGCCAAGGTGGAGCTCTCCACCCTCATGCAGACGGAGATCAACCTCCCCTTCATCGCCGCCGACGCCAGCGGCCCCAAGCACCTGGTGCGCACCCTCACCCGCGCCAGGCTGGAGCAGATGGTGGCCGACCTGGTGGAGCGCACCCTGGGCCCCTGCCGGGAGGCGCTGGAGACGGCCGGCCTCCGTCCCGACCAGGTGGACGAGGTGATCCTGGTGGGCGGCCAGACCCGCATGCCCCTGGTCCAGGAGACGGTGCGCAAGTTCTTCGGCCGGGAGCCCCACAAGGGCGTCAACCCGGACGAGGTGGTGGCGGTGGGCGCCGCCATCCAGGCCGGCGTCCTCAAGGGCGAGGTACGGGAGGTCCTCCTCCTGGACGTCACTCCCCTGGACCTGGGCATCGAGACGCTGGGGGGCATCATGACCACCATCATCCCCCGCAACACCACCATCCCCACCTCCAAGTCCCAGGTCTTCACCACCGCCGCCGACAACCAGACCAGCGTGGAGATCCACGTCCTCCAGGGGAACCGCCCCCTGGCCAAGGACAACAAGTCCCTGGCCCGCTTCATCCTGGACGGCATCCTGCCGGCGCCGCGGGG
>DAOTWZ010000053.1:0-38820 GCA_034435615.1 Dehalococcoidia bacterium | reverse complement strand
GCCCTTGCTCAGTGTCTTGAGGCCTACCAGCGGAGCGAAGGAGACCTCGAGAGGTGCATTGCCCAGCACCCGGAGTTGAGGAAGAGGCTGCTGCCCCTCCTCAGGCTCGTGGAGAGCCTGCCCCGTCTCCCCGCCGAGGCTGACCCCTCCCCGCAGTGGCGCGAGAAGACAAAACAGGCCCTCTTGGCCAAAATAGAGGGGGAGGGGTCGAGGGGCAGTGGCCGCAAAGGCTGACCAGGATGCTGACTCTCTCTCGGCCTCCGGCCGACGATGAGCATGACGCTACGAGTGCCCGCTCTCGCTGCGCTGGCCCTGCGTCTCGTTCCTCTCATACTCTCTCTTTGTTCTCTCGCCGCTCTCCTCCGGCCTAGCCCGGCCGGCGCCGAGGGTGGCCTCCAGGTCCACATCAACCAAGTCGACGCCAGCCAGTTCCCGCAGGTCACCGCCACGCTCTCCGTGGTGGACCAGACGGGGGTGCCGGTGCGGGGCCTTCAGCTCCACAACTTCCAGGTATCGGCCGGGGGAGCCCAGCTACCGGTGCTGGAGCTGACGCCGGCCGTCGACAGCGGCATCGGCATCGGCGTCGTCCTGGTCATCGACGTCAGCGGCAGCATGCAGGGCGCGCCGCTGGCCATGGCCCGTCAGGTGGCCAGGGACTACGTCTCCCGCCTGGGCCCCGGCGACCAGGCGGCTCTCGTCACCTTCAGCAACGGCGTCAACGTCGTCCAGGAGATGACGGCCGATAAGAACGCCCTCTTCCAGGCCATAGACCGCCTCCAGGCCGCCGGAAACACGGCCCTCTACGACGCCGTGGTGGCGGCGGTGGGCCGGGCCGCCGCCGCGCCCCTGCCGCGGCGGGCGGTCATCCTTTTGAGCGACGGCGAGGACTTCGGCGGCCTCAGCCGGGCCAGCCGCGCCTCCTCTCTGGAGGCGGCGGCCCGCAGCGGCGTCCCCGTCTTCTCGGTGGGGTTGGGGCAGGCCCCGGATCAGGGCTATCTGAACGAGCTGGCGGCCCTGACCCAGGGTCAGGCCTACTTCGCCCCCGACCCCGCCGCCCTGCCCCCTCTGTACGAGGGGATCCAGAACCTGCTACGGGCCCAGTACGTCCTGCGAGTGGACTTCGGCCAGGGAGCGAGGGCCGGCCAGTACCAGCTCCAGGTCACCGTCAGGTCTGGCGAGGCGAGCGGCGTCGGCCAGCGCAGCTTCGAGGCCTTGCCCCCAGGCTACCGGCCGCCCCAGCTCTCCCTGCCCGGCCTCCAGGCGGGCCAGAGGTTGGAGGCGCCCCTCCTGCTGGTGCCCTCCGTCTCCGCCAGCGAGGCCGTGACGGTGCGCTACTTGCTGGACGGCCGTCTGCTCCAGGAGAGGGGCTCTCCTCCCTACGAGCACCTGCTGGACCCCGTCTCCCTCTCCCCGGGCCCCCATAACCTGCGAGTGGAGGTGCGAGACGCCGTGGGAGGGAGCGCCGCTCTGGAAGTGCCCCTCACGGTGGCGGCCGTCCCCCCGCGCCTGCGCATCCTGGGGCCCAGGGGGGAGCTGGGGCAGGAGGCGGGGGAGACGTTGAAGATGAAAGGGGCCACCACCCTGGAGGCCCAGGTGCAGTCCCAGCGACCGGTGCGGGCCGTCCGCTTCTACCTGGGCGACATCCTCCTGGCGGAGCTGACCTCTCCGCCCTTCTCCGTCACCCTGGATCCCGCCGCCTACCCGGAGGAGGGCGTGGAGCTGCTGGTGACCGCCGAGGACGAGGGTGGACAGGAGGGTCGCACCTCGGTGCGGCTGCAGGCGGCGAGCGGCGGCTGGCCCGTCTCTCCCCTTCTGGTGGCGACGGTGGGAGGGCCGGCGCTGGTCGCTCTGGCCGCCGCTGGCGCTGGCCTCTGGTGGTACCAGCGCGGCCGCCGGCGGGGCCAGATCGCCGTCCCCCCGCCGACGGAGGCCGCTACCGTCAGCGCGGCGCCGGAAGCGGCCCCGCCAGAGACACCGCCGGTCCAGGAGGACACCTGGCCGCCCGGCCCCCTGGCCAGGCTCATCGTCCGCGGGCCGGGGATGGCCGAGCCCCTCACGGTGGAACTGGCCCGGGAGCCCCTCACCATCGGCAGCGGGCCGGGGTGCGGCCTGCAACTGCAGGGACAGGGGATCGCCCCGCGGCAGGTGCGCATCTGGTATCGGGACGGCAAGTTCATGCTGCACGACCTGACGCCGGAGGGCGGCACCCTGGTGAGCGGCCAGCGCGTCTTCTGGGCCGTCCTGGAGCAGGGCGACGAGATCCAGATCGGCCCCTACTTCCTGCGCTTCGAGGAGATGACGGGCTGGGGCACCAGCCGCAGCCCGGAAGCGTAGGACGCTTCCCTGTAATGGCTTCTCTCACGGGACGTTTTTGTCACTGACGACCCCTCGAGTGATAGGGACGGCGCCAGGTGAGAGAAGCAGAGGCCGTGCTGATAGAGGCGGCCCGGCGGCCCGGCGTACGGGTAGCCGTGAGTCGCTCTACTCTGTTGCACCTCTTCCTCGTTCTGGCGGCCTCTCTCCTGCCCGTCGTTCTGCTCGCCCCCTTCGCGGGCGCGCCCCTGATGAACGACGAGGGGATGTTCGTCACCATAGCGCGGGAGATGCTGCGAGGCGCCCTCCCCTATCGCGATCTGTTCGATATCGCTCCGCCTGTGGTCTACCTCTGGTACGCAGTAGGGCTCCTCATCCTGAGGGAGAGGGCGTGGCTGGCCGACGTACTCGTAATGATGGCCCTTTCCCTCACCACCCTGCTGGTCTATCTGGAAGGGCGGCTCCTCTTCTCCCCTCGCGCCGGCCTGGTGGCCGCCTTCGCCTTCGCTTCCCTCGCCGTCCTCGTTCCCACCGGCGAGTGGGCGCAGCCTGGCTATCTGGTTCTGCCGCCCCTGGTGGCGTCCCTCGTCGCCTTCACCCTGGGCATCAGGACGGAGGACGTGCGCTGGTACCTGGTGGCGGGCCTTCTGGGCGGCGTCGCCGTCATGACCATGCAATTGGTGCTGGCACACTTCCTCGTCCTCCTCTTCTTCGCCTGGCAACAGTCCAGACGGACGAGGGGCCTTCCGTTCTGGCGGGCGCACCCCCCAGTATTGGCGCTGGTGGGCGGACTCCTCATCGTGCCCCTGGTGGTGGCCCTTCCCTATCTGCTGACGGGCAGCCTGGGCGACCTCCTCTACGGGGCGGTCAAGTTCCCCCTCCTCTACAGCGAGGCCTCCTCTCCCAGCACGCGGCTGCTCAATGGGCTGGGCGCTGCGGTGGCCTATTCTCTGGTGGCCGGCCCCTGGCTGCTCATGGCCAGCATCGGCGCCGTCCTGCTGGCCCGTCGAGGCCATCCCTGGGCACCCTTGCTCCTCTCTTGGTGCGCCGCCGCCGTCCTGGCGATAGCTATTACCGGCAAGTATAATTCTCACTACTTCGCCCTGCTCCGGCCGGGCATGGCCCTCCTAGTCGGCTGTGCCCTGGGCGTCTACTGGTCCCGTCAGGGATGGCGACGGCTGGGCCTCCGGGCCAAGACGTCCCTCTACGGACTCTTCGTCGTCGCCTTCGCCTTCTCCGCTCTCCTGAATGGCCGTGCCTATACGCTCCCAACCGAGAGTCACCGACACCTGACCAGGGAAGTACTGGCTAGCCCAGCCAACACCCGTCTCCGGGAGCTTCAGGCGCCGTCGGTGGCTGTCCAGCTCCAGCGCTGGACGGCGCCGGGCCAGACCATCTACAACCTGGGTCGCCAGGGTGAACTCTACGTCTACGCCGATCGACGCCCGGCCTCCCGCTTCTTCCACTACTTCCCTCTGGAGAGCGACACGAGCACCATCCCCAGCCTGCTGGACGACCTGCGCCGTAACCGGCCGGCAGTGATCATAGACACCCTCTGGCCTTACTACCTGGAGGGGACGGTCGATTTCTACCCGTGGCAACTCCTCCCCTTCCTGGAGGAGCACTATGAGCACGTCGGCCGCATCGAGTTCGATCCGGCACTAGTGGAGGTCTATAAAGAGGTAGTCGGGGAGCGCTACGAGGAGCGGCCCCTGACCTACTATGGTGATGTGTACCGCCTCAAGGAGGGGTGAGGAGGGAATGTCCCCCAGGCAGCAGGGCGAGCGGCGCGTCTACGTCGTCCTGCCCACCTATAATGAGCGGGAGAACCTGACGCCTCTGGTGGAGCGCCTCCTCTCCCTCCCCGTCCCTGGCCTGCGAGTCCTGGTGGTGGACGACGCCTCCCCCGATGGCACCGGCGAGCTGGCGGAGGAGCTGGCCCGTCGCTATCCCGGCCGGGTGGAGGTTCTCCACCGGCCGGGCAAGCAGGGGCTGGGCACCGCCTACTGTCAAGGCTTCGCCCTGGCCCTCCAGCGAGGGGCCGACTGCGTCGTCCAGATGGACGCCGATTTCTCCCACCCTCCGGAGCTGGTCCCTCGCCTGCTGGCCGCCCTGGAGGAGCACGATGTGGCCGTGGCCTCCCGCTACGCCCCTGGCGGCGGCCTGGACCTTCGCTGGCCCTGGCGCCGCCGCCTCGTCAGCCGGCTGGCCAATCTGTATGCCCGCCTCGTCTTGGGCCTCCCCCTGGCCGACGTCACCGGCGGCTTCAAGGCCTTCCGTCGGGAGGCGCTCGAGCGGGCGGGACTGACGACGGTGCGCACCGCCGGCTTCGGCTTCCAGGCTGAGATGAACTATCGCTGCCACCGGGCAGGGCTGCGCCTGGTGGAGGTCCCCTTCGTCTTCCAGGAGCGGCGCTGGGGGCGGTCCAAGATCGGCCTGGGGATGGCCGCGGAGGGAATGTGGACGCTCCTCTGCCTGCGGTTCGCTCTGAGGCCGCAGGGGCGGCGGAGGCTGTGGCCGGACAGAAGGAGGCAGGGTGCAGCTCGCTGAGCGAGCCAGAGGCCCCGCTGCCCTCTGGCCGTTGCGCCGGCCGGAGGGCCTTCAGCGCCTCCTCAAGTTCGGCGTCGTGGGTGGGAGCGGCGTCCTCGTCAATCTGGGCCTCCTTGCTCTCCTCCACGACGCCGCCGGTCTGCCTCTCCTGGCGGCGGCCGCTCTCTCCTTCGAGGCCTCGGTGGCCAACAACTACATCTGGAACGACCTCTGGACCTTCGCCACCCGCTCGCCTTCCCTGCGAAGGCTCCTGAAGTTCAACCTCGTCTCGCTGGGATCAATGGCGGTCTCTCTGAGCGCCATTCACTCGCTGACCTCCCTGACTCCCTGCCACTACCTGCTGGCGGCCCTCAGCGGGATCGCTCTCGGCTTTTTCGCCAGCTTCTCCCTCAATTGCCTCTGGACCTGGCGGCGCTAGCGCTGGCGGCCGGCAGGGCCGCCTGTAATAAAACCAGCGCTCCTTGCGTTAGAGCATGTAGAAATCCAGCTGACGAGGAGGTGGACAGGCGCAGGAGATACGCACACACAGAACGGCTGGAGGCGGGGGGGCCTCCAGCCACGGCCCGAAGAACCAGTCCGGGGGCGGACTGCTGGTTTCCCTTGGCCAGACGGGATTATAGGGCTCCCTCACCGTCCCGTCAAGATGGGAACAGCGCCCCCCCAGCGGGGGGTGGTAAGCGACGGAGGAAACGAGGAACAGCGCAGACCCGAACAGTCCACAGCCAGCCGAGCTGGCAGAGACAGCGAGAAACGGAACCTGACAGGAGGGAGGAAAACGGAATGACCATGCTTCTGGGTTACCTCGGAATCGCCAAGGACCTCGCCCGGGCCCTGCTGGGGCGTCTGCACGTGAGCGAGGAGGGCCAGGACCTGGCCGAGTACCTGATGCTCACCTTCGTCATCGTGCTAATCGTGGCCGGTATCGTGTGGGCCGCCTACAGCGGCGCTATCCAGGACCTGTTGGACAGGATCACCGACGAGATCAGCGGTTTCGAAGGGTCGTGAATCGGTGAGTCGGCCTGGGGGGAGAGGCTTTTCGGCCTCTCCCCCAGGCCCCGGGCCGTCTAGGCGGCTCCTGACAGGCCCAAGGGAGGAAGGCAGTGCCCAGCGTCACAGACCGAGCGAGAAGGATGGCCAGCATGGCCAGGGCCCTGACCGGGCGGCTGCGGCCGGGCGAGGATGGACAGACCCTGGCTGAGTACCTGATGATGACCTTCGCCATCGTCGTCATCGTGGCGGGGGTCGCCTGGGCCGCTTACCAGACCGGCATCAACGGCCTGTTCGAGAGACTGGTGGAGGCCATAAGCACCTTCAATCCCTGACGTGTGGCCGGGCCCCTGGGTGCGTCCCGCCAGAGCGGGGCCCACTCAGGGGCCCGGAAAGGGGCAGAGAGATGGAGCAGGAGCGCAGGAAAGAGGTGAGAAGCTTGGGGACTCTGGCCGGTCTGCACCGCGACAGGAAGGGCCAGGCCACCGTGGAGTTCCTCATCCTCACCATCCCCATCCTGGTCCTCCTGCTCATCGTGGTGGACTTCAGCCTCGCCCTGCGGGACTGGATCATGGTGGCCAACGCCGTCCGCGAGGGCGCCCGCTACGGCGCCCTGGGCGGTCTCACCACCGAAGACCAGATCGTCCAGCGGGTGGTGGAGAGGGCCGATACCGTGGAGATCGATCCGAGCGAGGTCAGCGTCCACTGCGCACCGGACTGCAACCGCAACTCCTCCGTGGTGGTGCGCGTCACCCACGCCTACACCTTCCCTCTTCTCCGCAACGTCTTCCCCAGCCTTCCCTCGGTGAACATCACCACCTGTTCCGATATGCGTCTGGAAACGGGGGCCGTGAACCTCGATGGAGGTGGAGAGCCATGTTGAGCAGGCGGGTGGCCCGCTTCCTCCGCCGGGAGGAGAGCGGTCAGGCGCTCATCTTTATGATCTTTCTCAGCCTTCTGGTGCTGGTGACGGCGGCCATCGCCGTGGACGTGGGGATGTGGATGCGGGACCGCCGCCACGCCCAGAACATGGCCGACGCCGTGGTGCTGGCGGCCGTCCAGGAGCTTCCCCTGCCCGGGGAGAGCAGCGCCAGGGCCGTCGCCCTGGAGTGGGCCAACAAGAACAACGTCAGCCAGCTACGCTGCTGCGAGTTCGAAGACCGGGACGGCGACGGCAGGGCCGATACGGTGCGGGCCTGGACGGCGGTGAACTCCCGCAGCCTCTTCGCCCGTATGCTGGGCTTCGGCGATCCCGTCATCTGGGCCAGAGCGGCGGCCATGCGCGCCCGCGCCTACGGCTCCAGCGTCATGCCCTGGGCCGTCTTCTGCCAGAACCGCAACCGGCAGGACTGCGGCCTGAACCCCGACGATCGCTTCACGTTCTTCTGGGATAACAGGGTGTCTCCAGGGAACTGGGGGGCTCTGGCGGTGGACGGAAATGGGCAGAGTGACTATAGGAACAGCATCCAGGGGGCTGGTGGCTCTCGCAATGTCTATTGCCAGCAAGGGGAGAGCAACAGCGAGTGTCCCGACGTTGCCTCTCCTACCAAGCCCGGCCAGATGGGCCAGAACACCTGTGATGCCCTATACAATCGTGTCCAGCGTTGGGGAGAGACCGATGTCCCTCGGTGCGGCTCCAACTCCAGCGTGGTTCCTGAGTGCGACGCCGGCAGCAAGGCCGAAGCGCTCCGGGACACGAAGAATCCCAAGTGCGGCGGTCGCAAAGTGCTTATCCCCCTTACCCAGCAGTTCGACATGGGCGGCCGCTCAGATCCTGCCTCCATTTACTACGTGGGCACCTTCTACATAGCAGGTTGGAAACGGAACAACCCTTGGAACAGGGGCGACCTGGTCTGGGGCTACTGGCTGCGGCCCGAGGACTGCGCTAGCTCAGGGGCTGACTGCACCGTAGACCCCGCCTGGACGCTGCTGGTGGACCCCGACCCCGAACAGCAGGGCAGCGGCGCCTTCGCCCCCCTGGTGGCCATCCTTATCGAGTGAAGGCCTTGAAAGATCCGGCCGTAGAAAGCGTTTAAGCAAGGGACACAGCCCTGGAGAGACGGGAGAAGGACGGAGGTTAGGAGTATGGCAGGGAACGCGATAGCAGGCGCCCTGAGACGTCGGTCCAACCGGGCCATCTTTCTGATGGCGGTGGTGTGCGGCGTGATAAGCGCCATCCTGGTGGGGGCGGTCCTCGCCTCCCAGGGCGGCAGTGGCGGCTCCGCCGCCGGCGAGGTGCCGGTGGTGGTGGCGGCCCGGGACATCCCCGCTCGCACCATGCTCACCGCCGACATGCTGGAGGTGAAGCAGCTCCCGGCCGACGCCGCCCTGCGTGGCGTCTTCAGCGACCCGGCCGCCCTGGAGGGGCGCATCACCCTGCAGGCCATCGCCGCCGGGGAGCCCATACTGCCCGTCAAGGTGGCAGAGCAGGGCCGCGACCGTGGCCTGGCCTTCATCGTCCCGCCGGGCAAGCGGGCGCTGGCCGTCAACGTGAGCGAGGTCATCGGCGTGGGCGGCATGCTCATCCCCGGCGACTACGTGGACGTCCTCGTCCACTTCGAGGCCGAGGAGGGCCGTCCGGACAAGGTCATCACCATACTCCAGAACATACCCGTCCTCTCCGTGGCCCAAACTATGCAGACGCCGGCCCCCGAGGGCGAGCAGGGGCAGGGCGGCGTCCGCAACGAGACGGCCGACCCCAACCCCGAGGCCAAGACGGTGACCCTGGCCGTAACCCCGGAGGAGGCCCAGGCCCTCTTCCTGGCCGAGCAGACGGGAGAGATCCGCCTCGCCCTGCGCTCCTTCGGCGACTCGCAGACCCGGCCGCTGGGCGAGGTCAACATCAACAACTACCGCTAGGGGATGGATAGGGGGTTTCCTGAGTCATGGCCAAGATGCCAGCGGTCCTGGTAGTCGACCCTGACCCCAACAGCCGCGCCGATGTGAAGAAGGCCCTCAACAAGGCCCACTTCACCCTGGCCGGGGAGTCGGGGCTGGGGATCGACGCCATCACACTGGCCCGCAGCGTGGCGCCGGACGTCATCCTCGTCAGCATCGAGGAGCCGGTGGTCCCCTGCCTGCAGACCATAGAGTTCCTGGCCAACGCCCTGCCAGAGACGCCGGTCATCGCCTACTCCTCCCGCTCCACCATAGACATCGTCCGCAAGGCGATGAAGGTGGGCGCCAGGGACTACCTGCCCAAGCCGGTGGGCAACGTGGAGCTTTCCCGCTCCATCTACGCCGTCCTGGAGGCGGAGGAGAAGCGGCGGATGCGCCACGCCCGCCAGACGGAGAACATCCCCGCCGAGGGCACCATCATCGCCGTGGCCAGCCTCAAGGGGGGCGTGGGCAAGAGCACCCTCGCCGTCAACCTGGCCATCACCCTCCGGCGGGAGACCGGGCAGTCGGTGGCTCTGGTGGACACGGAGCCCAACTACGGTGACGTGGCCATCCTCCTGAACATGGACAACGTCCCCCTGGCCCAGAGCATAACCCACGTGGCCAGGCGGGCGGAGCAACTGGACCGCAACACCATGCTGGACTACCTGCTTCCCCACTCCAGCGGCGTCCTGGTCCTGCCCACCGCCACCCAACTCGAGGTGTGGCAGCAGGTGCAGCCCTCGGACGTGGAGAAGGTGGTCCACCTCATCGCCCAGACGCAGGACTTCGTCGTCCTCGACACGCCGGCCGGCCTGAACGAGATCACGGCCACCGCCCTGGAGGCGGCAGCCATTGTCCTCCTGGTGACCACGCCGGACATCGCCAGCTTGAAGAACGCGGTGCTGGCCCTCAACATGCTGCGCTCCTGGGGCTTCGACGATGACCGCATCAAGGTCGTGCTGAACCACACCAGCGCCCACGTCAGTGTGCGGGAGGACGATATCAAGTCCCTCCTGGAGCGAGATGTCTTCTGGAGCATACCCTTCGACCCGGTGGCGCCCACCTGCGCCCAGACCGGTCAGCCCGTGGCGGTGGCCCAGCCAGAGTCCAAGATCGCCCAGAGCATCAAGGGGCTGGCGCTGGCGGTGAGCGGTATGGGCGTCCAGCGCCCCACCGCCAAGCTGCGCATCCCCATCCTCAGCTCCGACAACCGGCGGCGCGGCTGGCTATGAGACTGACGAAGCGCACTCAGGAGGGCCCGAAAGGAGGACTGGCCGAACTATGAACCAGTGGCAGCGTCCCTTCTTCTTCAAGCCTACCTCCGGCTTCATGGGCAGCGGTGACAGCATCGCCGCCAGGAGCGCCTCCGGGGAGCTCTCGCACCAGGGGGTCATCGACCTGGTCTTTCGCATACACCAGCGACTCATACGAGAGCTGGACCCGGCGCAGATCGAGAAGCTGGACGCCGAGCAGGCCCGCTACGCTGTAGAGGCCGCCGCCCGCGCTGTCCTGGCCGAGGAGGCCCCCTCCGTGGCCGGCGAGCTGCGGGACGAGGTGGTCTCCGCCGTGGCCAACGAAGTCCTGGGCTACGGCCCCATTGACCCTCTCGTGCGGGACCCCTCCGTCTCCGAGGTGATGGTGAACGCCCCCGACCGGGTCTACTTCGAGCGGGATGGCATCATCCACCTGAGCACCGTCCGCTTTCGGGACCACGAGCACATCATGCGCATCGCCGAGCGGATAGTGGCACCGCTGGGCCGCCGCGTGGACGAGTCCTCCCCCATGGTGGACGCCCGCCTGCCCGACGGCTCCCGTGTCAACATCATCATCCCGCCGGTGGCGCCCGACAGCCCCATTATCACCATCCGTAAGTTCCGCCAGGACAAGCTCACTATGGAGGACCTGATCCGGGGAGGCACCCTGCCCGAGGAGTGGGCGACCTTCCTGGAGGGCTGCGTCAAGGCCCGACTGAACATCCTCATCTCCGGCGGCACCGGCACGGGCAAGACCACCTTCCTGAACGCCCTCTCCGCCTTCATCCCGGAACGGGAGCGCATCATCACCATCGAGGACCCGGTGGAGCTGAAGCTGCAGCAGGCCCACGTCATCCGCCTGGAGGCGCGGCCGCCCAACCTGGAGGGGAAGAACGAGGTGACGCAGCGGGACCTCTTCCGCAACGCCCTCCGCATGCGGCCGGACCGTATCATCGTGGGCGAGGTGCGGGGCGCCGAGGCCTTCGATATGCTCCAGGCCATGAACACGGGCCACGAGGGCTCCCTCACCACCATCCACGCTAACTCCCCCCGGGATGCCCTGGCCCGTGTGGAGAACATGGTCCTCATGGCCGGGTTCGACCTGCCGGTCCAGGCGATACGGGAGCAGATCGCCTCGGCTCTGCACGTAGTGGTCCAGATGGCCCGCCTCTCCGACGGCCGTCGGCGAATCGTCTCCATCAGCGAGATCACCGGCATGGAGGGGCGCACCGTCACCATGCAGGAGCTGTTCCGCTTCGAGCAGCGGGGCGTCAGCTCCGATGGGATGGTCATGGGAGACTTCGTCTCCACCGGCATCCGACCGCGCTTCGCTGACCGCTTCGAGGTGATGGGGATCTACGTGCCCACGGAGCTGTTCGTGGGAGAGAGGTGGTAGGTATGAGCGCCCTCGTCCTGGCGGCCTCCCTGGCTACCGGGCTCACCCTTGCCCTCCTGGTCCTGGCCGTCTTCCGCTTCACCCAGGGCGAAGACCCGGCAGTGCGGCGGCTGCGGGCCATCAAGGAGGGCGGCCGGGCCCAGGCCTCGGTGGCCACCGTCCCCCTGCTCAGACGTCGCCTCAGCTCCTTCCCCCTTCTGGACATGCTCTTCGCCCGCGGGCAGCGCATCAGCGAGATCGAGCAGCAACTGGAAAAGGCGGGGCTGCAACTGCGCCCCAGCGAGTACCTGGCGCTGCGCGTCCTGTTCATGTTCCTCTTCTTCCTGGTGGCGCTGGTGTTCCTGCGGGGCTCCTTCCCCGGCTTCATCGTCGCCCTGCTGCTGGGAGTGGTAGGCTACATGGTGCCGCGGTTCTACGTCCGCTTTCTCCAGGCGCGGCGGCTGAACCGCCTGGAGAAGCAGCTCCCCGAGGCCCTCACCGCCATCTCCAACTCCCTCAAGGCCGGCTTTGGCTTCCTGCAGGCCATGGAGGCAGCCGCTCGCCAGTTGCAGCCGCCCATCGCCAGCGAGTTCGAGCAGGCGCTGCGAGACGCCAACCTGGGCGCCAGCATAGAGGATGCCCTGAGGGCCATGGTGGCCCGCGTGGGCAGCTACGACCTCGACATGGTCATCACCGCCGTGCTGATCCAGCGGGAGGTGGGCGGCAACCTGAGCGAGGTGCTGGACAACGTGGCCCACACCATCCGTGAGCGGGAGCGGATACGGCGCGAGGTGAAGACCCTCACAACCATGCAACGCTGGGAGGGCTACATAGCCATGGCCGTCCCCGCCCTTCTGGCGCTGCTCCTCATGGCCCTCAACCGGGACTACATGGGCGTGATGTTCACGGAGCCTATGGGCCGGGTGCTGCTGGGGATAGCCGCTGCCTGGCAGTTCGTGGGGTTCCTCATCACCAGGCGGATAGTGGACATAGATATCTAGGCCGGGGAGGAGGTCAAGCAGGATGTTAGTGGTGCTCACGGCACTCATGGTCTTCCTGACGGTATCGCTGGGGCTGCTGGCCCTGACGTGGCGCAGCGAAGACCCGGTAGGGGAGCGGGTCCGCTCTCTGGCCCGTTACCGCGGTCAGTCGGGCCGCATAGAGAGGACGGCGCCCTTCGCCGAGCGCGTCCTGATCCCCATCCTCACCAACCTGGCCGACATGATCTCCTCCATCCTGCCCAACCGGCTGCTGGACTCCGTCCGCCGCAAGCTGGTAATGGCCGGGGGCACCCTGACCCTCAACACCTTCCTGGTGGTGTGGACCCTGGTCACCGTCACGCCGCCGGCCCTCTATTTCTTCCTGCTCCTCCTCAGCGGATTCAATTTCGGCCCCCAGCAGTTCCTGCTCCTGCTGATCCTGGCCGGCGTGGGCGCGGCAGTGCCCTACCTGGTCCTTCACCTGCGAGTCCGCAAGCGGCAGACTATCATCTGGAAGAGCCTGCCTGACGCCTTCGACCTGGTGACCACTATGGTGGAGGCGGGTCTCGGGCTGGACGCCGCCCTGAGCCGCGTGGGCGAGAAGGTGCCGGGCCCCTTCGCCGCCGAGGTGCAGACGACGATCCGTGAGGTAGCCATGGGGAAGCCCCGTCGCCAGGCCCTCCTGGACCTGGTGGAGCGCACCGGCGTGGACGACCTGAGCGTCTTCATCAACGCCATCGTCCAGGCGGAGCAGATGGGCGTGAGCATCGCCAGCGTGCTGCGCACCCAGTGCGACGAGCTGCGGGTGCGGCGCAAGCAACTGGCGGAGCAGCGGGCCCGCCGGGCAGCCGTCCTCCTCATCTTCCCCATCATCTTCTGCAATCTGCCCGCCCTTTTCATCGTGGCCTTCGGGCCAGCCGCCCTGCAGCTCCCCAAGCTGATGTCCGGCGGCTAGGGCTACAGGCTGGAGACGGATAGAGGGGACCGGCGCCGGCCCCCTCTATCGTTCCTTCCGTGGGCCCCCTCGGGCCTTCTAGTCGATGGCCACGGGCAGGCGGCGGAGGCCGCGCAGGATGTAGTTGGGCCCCCACTCCGGCCGCTCCTCCAGCAGGTGGAGGTGGGGGAAGCGTTGCAGGAGGGCAGCGAGGGCTATCTGGGACTCCGCCCGGGCCAGCGGGGCGCCGAGACAGAAGTGGATGCCATCCCCGAAGGCCACGTGGGGGTTGGGGTCGCGGGCCAGGTCCAGGCGGTCCGGCTCCGGGAAGACGAAGGGGTCGCGGTTGGCCGCCCCTAGGACGGCGAAGACCACCTGCCACTGGCGGACCGTCTTGCCCCTTATCTCCACGTCCTCCAGAGCGATGCGGGTGGTGGCCTGGGCGGGGCTCTCGTAGCGCAGGAGCTCTTCCACGGCGCTGCGGACCAGGCCCGGCTCCTGACGGAGCACCTGTAGCTGGTCCGGGTGGCGTAGGAGGGTGTAGACGGCGTTGCCGATGAAGTTAGTGGTGGTTTCGTTGCCGGCCACCAGCAACAGCATCAGGACGGAGAGGACCTCGTCCTCGCTGAGCACCTGCCCCTGCTCCTCGGCCGCCAGGAGGCCGCTTATCAAGTCGTCACGGGGCTGGCGCCGCCTCACCGCCATGATGTCGCGGAAATAGGCCGCCATCTCCTCGATGCTGCGGCGGGCCCGCTCCCGCACGTCGTCCGGGATGAGGGGGACGAGGGTGGCCGCCACGTCGTCGGACCAGCGCTTGAAGGCGTCGCGGTCCTGGGGCGGGATGCCCAGCATCTCGGCGATGACGATGACGGGCAGGGGATAGGCAAGATCGGCGACGATGTCGAACTGGCCCCGCTCCTCCAGGCTGTCCAGCAGCTCCTCTACCAGGGCCTGAATGCGGGGGCGCAGAGACTCCACGGCCCGCACCGTGAAGGCCTTGCTGACGAGGCGACGCAGCCGCGTGTGCTCGGGCGGGTCGGTGCCCAGCATGGTGGGAGCGCGGGCGAAGGGGCCGAAGTCGGCCTCCCGCTTCAGCGCCTCCACGGCATAGCGGTTGCGGGCCAGCCGCCGGTTGGCCGAAAAGCGCCGGTCGGTGAGGACAAAGGAGATATCGTCGTAGCGGGTGAGCACCCAGGCGTCCAGCAGGTCGGACCAGTGGACGGGGTCGGCCTCCCGCAGGCGCCGGTAGTGGGGGTAAGGGTCGGCGATGACCTCTGGCCGGAAGGGATTGAAGGGCTCCATGCTAGCGGTCGCCGTGCCCGGCCATGCTCTCGCTAGGGGAGCGAGCGGGCGCCAGCCAGATGCTCCCCGCCTCCACCTTCACCTCGTATATGGGCAGCCGGCGGCTGGCGGGGCCGCCCACGGGCTCCCCAGTCGCCAGGTCGAAGCGGGAGCTGTGCCAGGGGCAGAGGATGGTGCCGTCTTGGACCTCGCCATCGGCCAGGGGGCCGTTGGCGTGGGGGCAGCGGGCGCCGAAAGCATACAGGCGGCCGCCCACGTTCAGCAGGGCCACCTGCTCGCCACGGACGTAGACGAGCTTGCGGGCGCCCTCTGGCAGCTCCTGAAGGTCGGCCACTCGCTGCCAGCCCTCGGCCTGGGCCGGCGCTGGCGCCACCGCGGCGTCACCGGGGGCGCCCAGGGCGTCCAGGGCCTCGCGCAGGGGCATGGCGATGCAGGTAAAGATGGGCGTGTCCCGCAGCGTGTACTGGCTGGCCTCCGTCTCCCGCAGCTCCATGACCAGGTCCAGGAAGTCGGCCGGCTCGTCCGTCTCGAAGGCCACCACGAACTCCTGGTCGTCCAGGCCGAAGGAGTAGGTGGTGTTGAGCTTGACGGAGGGGTACTTGCGCCCGATGGCGATGTGCTCGTCCATCATCCCCTGGCGGGCCGCCAGCGACAGCTTGTACCAGGGGCGCGTCTTCACGAAGGGGTAGACGAACAGGTACTTGGACTGGCTGGGGCGAATGACCGTGCGGTCCGCCGCCCCCTCCTCCTTGGCGACGTAGATGGAACGGCGGGTCATGGCCAGGTAGGAATAAGGGACACTCAGGTAGGGCCCCATGCCGGTGCGGAAGAGGGCGGTGTGGAGTTGCTGGATGTCTTCCAGGCGGTCGCCTACCTGCCAGAGGAGAAGATCGGCGTCGCCCCGCATCCCCATCAGGCTGTAGCTACGGACCATCAGACGATCGCTGAAGGAGTCCACGGCGGCGCAGAACTCCTCCTTGCCCCGCTCTCGCTCCTCAGGGGGGAGGAGCCGCCAGGAGCGGTCCACCTTGAAGAAGGTGAACTTCACCACCTGGCGACGGCCCTTCTCGTTCCTCTCCTCAGCCATGGTGGTCTGGCCCTCCTGTTCCGCGTGGTCGCCTCAGGCCCTGGCCTCCTCGGGCTCCAGGTAGAAGTCGTGGTCGTAAAGGTCGTGCAGACGGGCCACCTCCTCCGCCGTGAGGGGCGGCGTGTCCGGGGCGGCGGCGAACTCTCGCAGCTCCCTCTCGTTGGTGATGTTGGGCAGCACGGAGGCGATGCCAGGCTCCGAGAGACAGAACTGAATGGCCGCCTGGGCGATGCTGCGGCCTGTCTCCGGACCGTAGATGAAACCTATCCTCTCCACTCGCCTCAGGGAGCGCTCCAGCCACTCTCGCTTGCGGTGGCTACGGTGGTCCGTCTCCGGGAAGGTCATGCCCGGGTAGTAGGTGCCATCCAGCAGGCCGGAGGCGTGAGGGACGCGGGCCAGCAGTCCCGTGTGGCACTCCCGGGCCACCGGGAAGAAGGTGCGGGCCGGCTGCTGTTCCAGGATGCTGTAGATGATCTGGAGGGCGTCCACCCGCCTCCCTCGCATAGAGGCGACGCCCTCCTCCTCCCAGCCTATATCCGGCCCCAGGGCCACGCCGATGTAACGCACCTTCCCCTCGCGGCGCAGGTCGTCCAGGGTCTGGAAGAGGTCGTCCCGCTGGATGGCCCACAGGCGGGGGTTGTGTAGCTGGTAGAGGTCTATGTAGTCGGTGCGGAGGCGGCGCAGGCTCTCCTCCAGGGCCCGGCGCACGAAGACGGGCGAGAAGTCCTGGGGCAGTTCCTTGTGGCCGCTGCGCTCCCGACTGTGGCTGTAGAAGTCGTAGCCGAACTTGGTGGCTATCACCAGCCTGTCACGAGGAACGTCGGCCAGGGCCTCGGCCAGCAAGGTCTCTCCCTTGCCGTTGCCGTAGACATCGGCCGTGTCGTAGAAGTTGATGCCCAGGTCGTAGGCGGCGCGCAGGAGGCGCCGGCCCAGGGCATCGTCGGTCACGCCCCACCAGTTGGTGGCCACCGACCAGACGCCGAAGCCCACCTCCGATACCTCAAGCTCCGTGGCACCGAGTCTGCGGTACTTCATGGGACAATCACCCGGACTGGAGTGAGTAAAGACATGGCGAAGACGGTCGAAGCTCGACCCCTACCCATCCCTTCACTGCCAGTATAAGAGAGGGGGAGGCTCCTGTCATCCCGAGGGACGGCCACGGCGCCCGCGCCGGTATAAGATAGCCCTGAGAAGGGGAGAAAGCGTCACGGGGAGGAAAGCATGGCCCAGCGACGGACGGTGGTCATCGTAGGCGCCAACCTGGCGGGCGGACGGGCGGCGGAGGCGCTGCGACAGGAGGGTTTCGACGGCAGGATATTCCTGGTAGGGGCGGAGCCGGACCCGCCCTATGAGCGTCCGCCCCTCTCCAAGGAGTACCTGCGAGGGGAGGCGCCGCGCGAGAAGCTCTTCATCCGCCCCGATTCCTTCTGGCGGGAGCAGGAGGTGGAGCTGGTCCTGGGAGTGCGGGCCGCCGCCGTAGACCTCCAGTCCCGCCGGGTCACGCTGGAGACCGGCCAGACCCTCCAATACGATATGCTCCTCCTGGCTACGGGTGGCCGCGTCCGCCGCCTGGAGGTGCCGGGCGCCCATCTGGAAGGCGTTCACTACCTGCGCACCATCGCCGACAGCGAGCGCATAGGGGCTGAGCTACGGCCCGGGCGACGCCTGGTAGTGATAGGGGCTGGCTTCATCGGCGCCGAGGTGGCCGCCTCTGCCCGTCAGAAAGGGGTGGAGGTGACCATGCTGGAGGTGCTCCCGGTGCCACTCCAGCGGGCCCTGGGCCCCGAGGTGGGCGCCATCTACGCTGAGATCCACCGCCAGCACGGGGTGGACCTGCGCCTGCAGGAGGGGGTCGAGCGGCTGGAGGGGCAGGGCCGCGTCCAGCGGGTCGTCACCTCCTCTGGCCAGACCATCGAGTGCGACGCCGTGGTGATAGGCGTGGGCATCCTGCCCGAGACCTCGCTGGCGGAGGCGGCCGGCATCGCCGTGGAGAACGGCGTCCTGGTGAACGAATACTGCGAGACCACGGCGCCCGGCGTCTACGCCGCTGGCGATGTGGCCAACTTCTACAACCCGGTGCTGCAGGAACGGCTGCGCGTGGAGCACTGGGCCAACGCCCAGAACCAGGGCATCGCCGCCGCCAAGAACATGCTACGGCGGGAGCCCTACGCCGAGGTGCCCTGGTTCTGGTCCGACCAGTACGAGCTGAACCTCCAGTACGTGGGCCACGCTGCCACATGGGATCAGGTGGTCTTCCGGGGGAACGTGGAGGGCCGCAGCTTCACCGCCTTCTACCTGCGGGACGGCCGCCTGCGGGCTGCCCTGGCAGTCAACCGGCCCCGTGAGGTGCGCTTCGCCAGGGAGCTGATACGGGCCGGGGTGGCGGTCTCGGCCGCCCAGCTAGCGGACGAAGGAGTGGACCTGCGCCAGCTCCTGCCCCGGCCCTGAAAGGGATTTTCGGGGAAGATGGCGGCAGACCGTTGACACTAGTTACGGGCGATGCTAGGATTGGCAATCGACAACTGAATAGGCCCCTCTTATCCAGAGAGGTGGAGGGAACGGCCCTGTGAAGCCCGGCAACCGGCCGGGGCTGGGTAGGGGCTAGCGGCCCTGAGACCGGCCCGTGCAGCGGTGCCAACGCCGTCCCCGAGACGGGGAACGATAAGGGGGATCCTGCTTGTAGCAAGGCCTCTTCTCGACACCGGAAGGGGTTTTCTTTGTAAGTAGGACGGAAGAGAGGCGGAGGCAGAGCAGGACGAAGGGCTTGGTGGCGCCAGCCCGCCCCGGTCGCAGCCCGAGCGCAGGGCCACAAACGGGCAGGAGGTCGCCATCATGTCCTTTGCCAAGAACCTGCGGTGCCGCGAGTGCAACCGGCTCTATCCTCTAGAGCCCATATACGTCTGCGAGTTCTGCTTCGGCCCCCTGGAGGTCACATACGACTACGAGGCGATGCGGGGCCGCGTCACCCGCGAGAGGATCGAGCGGGGCCCCCTCACCATCTGGCGCTACGCCGACCTCCTGCCTGCTCACGCCGATGCCGCCGTGGACATCGGCGCCGGGTTCACGCCGCTGCTGCCTGCCCCTAACCTGGGTCGGGCACTGGGCCTCCGCCACCTCTATCTGAAGAACGACTGTGCCAACCCCACCTGGTCCTTCAAGGACCGTGTCGTCTCGGTGGCGGCCACCAAGGCCAAGGAGTTCGGCTTCGATACCCTGGCCTGCGCCTCCACCGGCAACCTGGCCAACAGCGTGGCCGCCCACGCCGCCCGGGCCGGGCTGCAGGCCCTGGTCTTCGTCCCGGCCGACCTGGAACAGGGGAAGGTCATCGGCTCCGCTATCTACGGCCCCACCCTGGTGGCGGTGGAGGGCTCCTACGACGACGTGAACCGCCTGTGCAGCGAGCTCACGGAGAAGTACCGCTGGGCCTTCGTAAACATCAACGTGCGTCCCTATTACGCCGAGGGCTCCAAGACCCTGGGCTACGAGGTGTGCGAGCAGCTAGGGTGGCGGGCGCCCGACCACTGCATCGTCCCCATGGCCAGCGGCTCCCTCTTCACCAAGATCTACAAGGGGATAAAGGAGCTGGCCTGGCTGGGCCTCATCGAGTGGCGACGCCCCCGCATGAGCGGCGCCCAGGCCCTGGGGTGTTCCCCCATAGTGGAGGCCTGGGAGCGTCAGAGCTTCGACATCCGCCCCCAGCGCCCCCGGACCATCGCCAAGTCCCTGGCCATCGGCAACCCGGCGGACGGCTTCTATGCCCTGAAGGTGATGGCGGAGACGGATGGCTATGGCGTGGCCGTCACCGACGATGAGATCATAGAGGGGATGAAGCTGCTGGCGGAGACGGAGGGCGTCTTCGCCGAGACGGCGGGGGGCGTCGTCATCGCCGCCCTGCGGCGACTGGCCAGGGAGGGCCGCATAGACCCGGACGAGGTGGTGGTGGCCTTCATAACGGGCGCCGGCCTCAAGACCCAGGAGGCGGTGCAGGGAGCGCTGGCGGAGCCGCTGCTGGTCAAGCCGAGCATCGCCTCCTTCGAGGAGGCCTTCAGTCGTCGGCGGGGAGTGCTGCCGGCGGCCCGCAGCTAGGGGGCTGAAGTGGCCAAGCAGAGGGTGAAGTTCACCTTCCCCGCCGAGCTGGTGCAGCAGCCCATCATCTGGCGGCTGGGGAAGGAGTTCAACGTGGTGACCAACATCCGCCGCGCCGATGTGGCGGAGGACCGGGGCTGGGTCATCCTGGAGCTGGAGGGGGAGATGGAGGAGATAGAGCGCGGCATCAGATGGGTGCAAGAACAAGGGGTGCGGGTAGATCCCGTGCCCGGCGACGTCGTGGAGGGTTAGGTCCAGGTATGAGCGTCACTGTCCGTATCCCCACCCCGCTCCGCAGTCTCACCGGTAACCGCGATACCGTGACCGGGGACGGCGCCTCCCTGAGGGAGTGCCTGAGCGCCCTGGAGAGCCAGTACCCCGGGCTCAGGGACCGTCTCCTGGACGAGGCGGGCCAGCTCCGCCGCTTCGTCAATATCTACGTGAACGGCGAGGACGTGCGCTTCCTGCAGGGGCTGGACACCCCCCTCAAGCCCGGGGACGAGGTGAGCATCGTCCCCGCCGTGGCCGGCGGCTAGGCGCAGCCGCAGTAGGCAGGGCCAGGCCACAGCTACCGATGGGGCAGCAGGCCCCTTTTTTGTGGCATGTATGTTGACAAAAGAAGTAAATTTAATCGAGAATTCAACGCTGAGGTGCCGTCTGCCCCGCCGGCCGGGCGGGAGCGAGACAAGGGATGAGAGATGGACCATGACGGCCCCGCTCCCGGTCTGGAGGCCCGGGGCCTGCCGCAGCGCCAGCGCATAACCCTGGCCATACGCGGGCGGGCCGCCGCCCTGACCGGGCCGTCCTGGGCCTATGGCCTGACCTTGCACGCCCTGGTCCGCCTCGTCTGCGTGCTGGCGGGACTCTTCCTCTTCGTATTGGCCCTGCAGTTCCTTCAGGCGGGGGCCCGTGAGCTACGCCCCTTCCTGGAGGCCCTCTCCGTCCACGGCGTACCCTCCTTCCTGGGGCTGGGCTGGCTGGGGGCCTGCCTCCTGATGAGCGGCTCCCCGGCGGCGGCCATCGCCGTGAGCCTGGTGGCAGCGGGTGCCATCGGCCAGGCGGAGGGGTTCGCCATGATCAACGGCTCTCGCCTGGGGGCCTCCTTCATCGTCCTGGCGGTGGGCTTCGTCCTCTACCTGTTCCGGCGCCGCACGGCCGACGGCATCTACGTAGGGGTAGTGGCCTTGCTGACCTCCCTCACCATCTGGGCGCCGGCCCTTCCCCTGGGGCTGCTGGTCCTCCACGCTGGCTGGCTGGACTCCGCCCATTTCACCCTGCCCAGGCCGGCCACGGCGGGACTGAAGGCCGTCTACGGCCCGGTGGTGGAGAGGCTCGTTCCCCTCCTGCCCGGGCCGGGCGCCTTCCTGGGCGGAGTGGCCTTCCTCCTGGCCGCCTTCTTCGTCTTCGACCGGGCCCTGCCCCAGTTGGAGCAGGGGAGCCTGGTGGGACGCCGCTGGCGTTCCCTTATGCACCTGCCCCCGGCCATGTTCCTGCTGGGGCTGGGAGTGACGGCCCTCACCATGTCGGTCTCTCTCTCGGTGGGGCTGCTGGTGCCCCTCTCGTTGCGCGGCTACCTGCGGCGGGAGGACACGGTGCCCTACGTCATGGGGGCCAACATCTCCACCTGGATGGACACCCTGGCGGCGGCGGCTATCCTGGGCTCCGGGGCGGCCTTCGTCATGGTGCTGACGGAGGTGGTGGTGGGCTCCCTGGTGAGCGGTCTCGTCCTCCTCTTCGTCTTCCGGCCCTACTCACGGGGCGTGGTGGGGCTGGCCCACCTCTTCACCAGCAGCCGCTGGCGCTTCATCGCCTTCCTGGCCCTCTTCCTGCTGGTGCCCCTGCTGCTCCTCTTCCTGTGAGAGAGGGCCGGCCTTGCTGGGCCGGGCGGGGCGTGCTAAGATTGTTGAGGAAATCACTCTACTTTTTACTGTTGCCGAAGATGAGGGTATCCACCAAAGGCGATTACGGCATCCGGGCGCTCATAGAGCTGGCGCACCGCTACGGCGAGGGCCGGCCCACCCAGAGCAGCGAGATCGCCGCTCGCCAGAACATACCGGAGTCCTACCTGGAGCAGTTGCTGGCCACTCTGAGAAGGGCCGGCTTCATCCGCAGCGTCCGCGGCCCTCAGGGAGGCCATACCCTCATCCGCGACCCCAGCGAGGTGCGGGTGAGCGAGGTGATCCGGGCCCTGGAGGGGGAGATAGTCCCCATCGAGTGCCTGGACGAGGCGTCCGAGTGCAGCCGTGCCGGCGGCTGCGCCCAGCGGGAGATGTGGGAGCGGGTGCGCCAGGCCATCCTGGAGGTGCTGGACAACACCACCATCGGCGAGCTGGCGGCCCGCGACCGTGAGCGGCTGCCGCGAGTGGACCGCTATGCCATCTGACGGGGGGAGCATGGGCCAGCGCTCGCGCATCGTGGACAGCGTCCTCGACCTGATAGGCGATACGCCTATGGTGCGGCTGCGCCGCCTGGTGCCGGAGGGCTCGGCCGAAGTAGTGGCCAAGCTGGAGTCCTTCAATCCGGCCGGCTCCGTCAAGGACCGCATCGCCCTCAGCATGATCGAGGACGCCGAGCGCCGCGGCCTCCTCAAGCCCGGGGACACCATCGTGGAGCCCACCAGCGGCAACACCGGCATCGGCCTGGCCATGGTAGCGGCGGTGAAGGGCTACCGTCTCATCGTCACCATGCCGGAGGACATGAGCCTGGCCCGGCGGGACCTGCTGGCCCGCTTCGGGGCGGAGGTGGTCCTGACCCCGGCCATAGAGGGGATGACGGGCGCCGTCTACGCCGCCGAGGAGCTGGTGCGCAATAACCCCGGCTACTTCATGCCCCAGCAGTTCGAGAACCCGGCCAACCCGGAGATACACCGTCTCACCACCGCCCGGGAGATCCTGGAGGCCACCGAGGGCCGCCTGGACGCCTTCGTGGCGGGCGTGGGCACCGGGGGCACCATCACCGGCGTGGGGGAGGTGCTGAAGCGGCACGCCCCCAACATCCTGGTGGTGGCCGTGGAACCGGCCCGCTCGCCCGTCCTGCAGGGGGGAAGGCCGGGGCTCCACGCCATCCAGGGGATCGGTGCCAGTTTCGTCCCCGGCGTCCTGAACCGCAAGGTGCTGGACGAGATCATCGCCGTGGGGGACGAAGAGGCGATAGCCATGGCCCGCCGTCTCGCCCGCGAGGAGGGACTGCTGGTGGGCATCTCCGCCGGCGCCAACGTGGTGGCCGCCCTCAAGGTGGCCAAGCGTCTGGGACGGGGCAAGCGGGTGGTCACCGTCCTGCCCGATACAGGGGAACGCTACAGCACGCTGATGGAATAGGAACCGCGAGGAGGAGAGGTCTGGTGGCGATCACAGTCTACATACCGACGCCCTTCCGCAAGCTCACCGGGAACCAGGTCTATGTGCAGGCCCAGGGAGGAACGGTGCGGGAGGTGCTGGAAGAGCTGGGCCAGCGCTACCCCGGCCTGGCCAACATGATATTCGACCAGGAGCGGCGCATACCGGCCCACATCAACATCTACCTGAACAACCAGGAGATCCACAGCCTCCAGGGGCCGGACACCCCCGTCAAGGACGGGGACGAGGTGGCTGTCATCCCGGCCATCGCCGGGGGGCAGGTGCTGACACCGGAGCAGGTCATGCGCTACTCCCGCCACATCATCATGCCCCAGGTGGGGCCGGTGGGGCAGCGCAAGCTGATGCAGGCCAAGGTGCTGGTGGTGGGGGCGGGTGGTCTGGGTGGCCCCGCCGCCCTCTACCTGGCCCTGGCCGGCGTGGGCACCATCGGCATCGTCGACTTCGACGTAGTGGACCTCTCCAACCTGCAGCGGCAGGTGCTGCACCAGAACGATGACGTGGGCCGCCCCAAGACCCAGTCCGCCCGGGAGACCCTTCTCTCCTACAACCCGGACATCAACGTGGTCCTGCACGAGGCGCCCCTCACCTCCGACAACGCCATGGAGATCATCCCCAACTACGACATCGTCATCAACGGGGCGGACAACTTCACCACCCGCTACCTGGTGAACGACGCCTGCTATTTCGCCGGCAAGCCCCTGGTGGACGGCTCCATCCTCCTGTTCGATGGCCAGATGACAGTCTTCGTCCCCGGCAAGGGGTGCTACCGCTGTCTCTTCCCGGCGCCGCCGCCCCCGGGCGCCGTCCCCAACTGCGCCGAGGCGGGCGTCCTGGGCGCCCTCACCGGCGTCATCGGCTCCCTCCAGGCCATCGAGGCCATCAAGCTGATACTGGGCATAGGGGAGTCCATGGCGGGACGGCTCCTGCTGTACGACGCCCTCTCCGGGGAGTTCCGCACCGTCAAGATCCGCCGCGACCCCAAGTGCCCCCTCTGCGGCGACGACCCGACCATCACCGAGCTCATCGACTACGAGAACTTCTGCGGCGCTCCCTTCCCGGGGAGGGACAACGGGTGAACCGGTGGTATCGGCAGAAAAAACAGTCCAATACAATGAATAAGATGGGAAGTCATGGCAGTAGAGGTTAGGCTCACAGCCAATCTGCAGCGACTGGCGGGCGGCCAGCGCTCTCTCCAGGTGGAGGCCGGCACGGTGGGGGAGCTGCTGGACCGGCTGGAGGCCCTCTTCCCCGGCTTCAAGCAGAACATACTGGAGGACGGACAGCTCCGCCGCTTTGTCAACATCTACCTGAACGACGAGGACATACGCTTCCTCCAGCGGCTGGAGACGCCCCTGCGCGATGGCGATGTCGTCTCCATCCTGCCCGCCCTGGCGGGAGGCCGAGGTGGCCGATAGGGCCAGCGCCAGCAGCCGGCAGGCCGGGCACCATCGCCTCCCAGTGGGGGAGGGCGGCCGCATCTACGATGGCGTCCTGGAGCTCATAGGCAATACTCCCCTGGTGGAGCTCAAGCGTCTCAGCCCCAAGCCCGGCGTCCGGCTCTTCGCCAAGCTGGAGGGGCAGAACCCTACCGGCAGCCTGAAAGACCGCATCGCCCTCTACATGATCGAGGCGGCGGAGCGCTCCGGCCAGCTCACTCCGGACAAGGTCATTCTGGAGCCCACCAGCGGCAACACCGGCATCAGTCTGGCCCTCATCGCCCGCCTCAAGGGCTACCGGCTCGTCTGCGTCCTGCCGGACAACGTCACCCCGGAGCGAGAGCAGTTGCTGCGCTCCTTCGGCGCCGAGGTGGTCTACGCCCGGGGGGCCCGCTCCACCAACGACGCCATCGCCCTGGCCCAGCGGATGGTGGAGGAGGAGCCGGACCGCTACTACATGCCCTACCAGTACGGCAACCCCCAGAACCCGCGCGCCCACTACGAGACCACCGCGGCGGAGATCATCCGTGACCTGCCAGAGGTAGACGTCTTCGTGGCCGGGCTGGGCACCGGGGGCACTCTGACCGGGGTGGGCCGCCGACTCAAGGAGCATAACCCCAGCGTCAAGGTCATCGCCACCGTGCCCCACCCGGGCGACCTGGTCCAGGGGCTGCGTAGCCTGGAAGAGGGCTTCATCCCCCCCGTCCTGGACGAGGAGGTGCTGGACGGGCGGATAGTGGTGGACTCCCGCTCATCCTTCGCCTTCGCCAAGGAGCTGCTGGACCGGGAGGGTATCTTCGCCGGGATATCCTCGGGCGCCGTCCTCAAGACGGCCCTGAGGGTGGCCGAGCGGCTGGAGAGGGGCAACATCGTCTGTCTCCTGGCCGACGGCGGCTGGAAGTACCTCTCCACCGGCCTCTGGACTAAGCGTTACGACGACCTGAAGGACGAGGACGTCCAGGGCAAGGTCTGGTGGTAACACCTCTTCCTTGGTGCTATCCCCCGCCCGTTGCTATACTGACGTCAACCGCTGGTCAGTCCTCCGCCGGGGAGGAGAGTGTGACGGTCAGGATCGTCACCGACAGCACCGTCGATATGCCGCCGGACCTGGCCCAGCAGTGGGGCATCGTCGTGGTGCCGCTGACGGTGGTCATCGCCGGCCGCGCCTACCGCGAGGGGCTGGACATAGACCACGAGACCTTCTACAAGCTGCTGGTGGAGGGGAAGGCTAGCCCCACCACCTCGGCGCCCTCGGTGGGGGACTTCCTCCACATCTACGAGGAGCTGGCCAAGGAAACGGACGAGATCCTCTCCATCCACATCTCCTCCAAGCTCTCCGCCACCTACAGCAACGCCCGCCTGGCCGCCCAGGCGATGCGTGAGCAGGGGGTGCGGGTGGAGGTGGTGGACTCCCGCAGCGTCTCCCTGGCCATGGGCTTCGTCGTCATGGCGGCGGCCCGGGCCGTCCAGGGAGGGGCCGGCCTGGAGCAGGCGCTGGCCGTGGCCCAGCGCTGCACCCAGCGGGTGCACCTCACCTTCGTCCTGGACACCCTGGAGTACCTGCGGCGGGGTGGTCGCATCGGCCGCGCCAGGGCGCTGCTGGGCACCATGCTCAGGGTGAAGCCCATCCTCTCCCTGCGGGACGGCGAGGTGCACCCGGAGGGGAGGGTGCGCACCCGGGCGCAAGCGTTGGAGAGGCTGTACCAGATGGCCGTCGCCTATCCCAGGGCCACCGAGGTGGGGGTGGGCTACACCACCACGCGCGAGGAGGCGGAGGCCCTCCTGGCCCACCTAGCTGCGGCCCTGCCCCAGGCCCGGGCCTACCTGACCCGCATCGGCCCGGTGGTGGGGACGCACGGCGGTCCGGGGGTCATAGGCGTCGGCGTCATGGAGGGGGAAGAATAGCCCTTTGGCCGGGCCTCTTGAGCACCTGCGCAAAGTCCTGGAGCTGGAGAAGGCCAAGCAATACGCCGACACGGCGGTGATGGGGGGGCTGGACGCCTACCTGCGCCGCTTCCTCCTGGAGAACCCCCTGCCGGACGGGCACCCCGTGCGCAAGGTGCTCTCCGCCCTCCCCACGGGGGGCTACCGCTCCCTCCACCCCATCCAGCGACGGCGGATAGTGGAAGCCCTCCTGGAGGGGCTCAAGGGGAGCGGCGGGACGCCCCCGCGCCCGTCCAGGGAGCGGCGCCGCCCGGTGCCCGGGAGAAGGGAGGTCAGTCCCGACTCCCCAGTGACGGCCCTGCCAGGGGCCGGCCGGGGGCTCCTCTCCCGCCTGGAGCGGCTCCAGATAGCCACCGTCCGAGACCTCCTCTTCCACTTCCCCCACCGCTACAACGATTACGCCGCCATGCGGCCCATCGCCGAACTGCTCCCGGGGGAGGAGCAGACGGTGATAGCCAGCGTGTGGAGCGCCTCCCAGGTCACCATCGGCCGTCGCAAGGCCACCGAGGCGATAGTGGGAGACAGGACGGGCACTCTGCGCATCCTCTGGTGGGGGCAGACCCACGTGGCCCGCCAGCTCCGCCCCGGCATGACGGCCGCCTTCTCGGGCCGGGTCACCCTCTTCCGCGGTCAGCGCCAGATGGAGAACCCGGAGTGGGAAACGCTGGACCAGGAGGCCCTCAACACTCGCCGCCTGGTGCCCGTCTACCGGACCACGGAGGGGTTGCCCCAGCGCACCCTGCGCCGCCTCGTCCGGGAGGCCCTGGAGCTCGCCGCTGATGCCGTGGAGGAGGTGCTACCCCAGGAGATGCGGGCCCGCCTGGCCCTCCCGCCAGTGGCCGAGGCCCTCTGGCAGGTCCACTTCCCGGACTCCTGGGAGAGGGCGGCGGCCGCCCGCCGCCGCTTCGCCCTGGAGGAGCTGCTGGTGGTAGAGCTGGGCGTGGTGCGACGTCGCAGGGAGTGGCAGATGGGGGCCAGGGCGCCCGCCCTGCGCCTGCCGGACCGGGTGCTGGAGGGATTCGTGGCCTCCCTCCCCTTTTCCCTCACCGGAGCCCAGCGACGGGCCATAGCCGAGGTGATGGCAGATATCTCCAGGGAGGTCCCCATGAACCGGCTCCTGGAGGGGGACGTGGGGAGCGGCAAAACGGTGGTGGCCGCCGCCGCTCTCCTGGCCGCTGCTGTCGCCGGCTGCCAGGGGGCGCTGATGGCCCCCACCGAGATCCTGGCCGAGCAACACTACCGCACCCTGCGGGGCCTCTTTGGCGCCCGGGACGAGGGGCCATCCGACGACGGCCCCTGGTTCGCCCTGGCCGGCCCGGGGTATGCGGTGGCCCTCCCTCCCTTCCTGGACCGGCCCCTGCGCATCGGCCTCCTGGTGGGGAGCATGAGGCCTGCGGAGAAGGCGACGGCCCAGGCGGCCATCGCCCGGGGTGAGGTGGACATCGTGGTGGGCACCCACGCTCTCATCCAGGAGGAGGTGACCTTCCCCTGCCTGGGCCTGGCCGTCATCGACGAGCAGCACCGCTTCGGGGTCGTCCAGCGGGCGGCCCTGCGGGAGAAGGGACAATCGCCCCACGTCCTGGTGATGACCGCCACCCCCATACCGCGCACCCTGGCCCTCACCATCTATGGCGACCTCGACATAACCGTGCTGGACGAGATGCCGCCCGGCCGTCCGCCGGTGAAGACCTACCGGCTGCGGCCTCACGAGCGGCAGCAGGCTTACGATTTCATCCGCCGACACGTTGCCCTGGGGCGGCAGGCCTACATCGTCTGCCCCCTGATCGAGGAGTCGGAGGCGGTGGCGGCGCGCGCCGCCACCGCCGAGTACGAGCGGCTCTCCCGTCACGTCTTCCCCGACCTTCGCCTGGGCCTCCTCCACGGACGCATGCCCCCCAGCGAGCGGGAGGCCGTCATGCGGGCGTTCCGGGACGGCGAGATCGACATCCTGGTGACTACGGCAGTGGTGGAGGTGGGGGTGGATGTCCCCAACGCCACCGTCATCCTCATCGAGGGGGCCGATCGCTTCGGCCTGGCCCAGCTCCACCAGTTCCGCGGCCGCGTCCGTCGCAGCGAGCGCCAGGCCTTTTGTCTCCTCCTCTCGGAGAACCCGTCGGAGGAGGCCCAGGAGCGGCTCCGCATCCTGGAAACCACCTATGACGGCTTCAAGCTGGCCGAGGAAGACCTGCGCCTGCGGGGACCGGGAGAGTACTTCGGCGTGCGCCAGTCCGGCCTACCCGACCTGCGGGTGGCCAGCCTGACCGATGTGGAGCTGATAGAGCTGGCCCGCAAGGAGGCGACCCGCGTCCTGGAGGCCGACCCGGAGCTGCGGCAGCCCCAGCACGCCGCCCTCGCCCGTCGCATGGCCCAGTGGTGGGGGCGCATCACCGCCGAGGTGAGCTGATGCCCGGTCGGGGCAGGGAGGTGGCCGTCCTCTCCACCAAGTTCGACGGTTCCTTCCACCGTCGTCAGGCAGGCTGGCTGGTGGAGCGACGGGGCTCCCTCATCGTCATCTGGCACCGGGCGGGGGTGCCGGTGGAGCTGGCCCGCGGCCCCTGGCTCCCCACTACCGACTCCCTGACCTACTACTGGACGGACCGCTGGTACATCGTCTACCGCCGGCTGGACGAGGCGGGACACCTGCGGGGTTGGTACTGCAACATCGGCACCCCCGTAGAGTTCGATGGGCGCACCATTCGCTACGTGGACCTGGATCTGGACATAGTCGTCCGGCCGGACGGCAGCTACCGTCTCCTCGACGAAGAAGAGTTCGAGGCCAATGCCCGTCTTCTGCACTACCCCGCCAGGCTGGTGGAGGGGGCCCGCGCCGCCGTCCGGGAGCTCCTGGAGCTGCTGGAGCGAAGGGCCTTTCCCTTCGATGCCGCTGGCCTGACGCCGCCCGCAAGCGCCCCGACGGGATGATTCTCCGCTCTGCCTGCGCTAGAATGGCCTTGGCCCGCTTTCACTCGGAGGGCCAGCCGGCCCGGTCCCGGAGACGGACCGCAAGAACGCCCCTTTCTGCAGGGGCGCCATGGAAGAGAAGGAGCCCAGCACGAGGATGGCCAGACGAGAGATAGAGGCGCTGGTCCAGGCGGCGGCCCGGCGTGCCCAGGCGGCGGGGGTGCTGCCCCAGGTGCACCTGCCGGAGTCCACCGTGGAGCGGCCCCAGCGCCCCGAGCACGGCGACTACGCCTCCAACATCGCCCTCAGGCTGGCCCGGGCGGCCCGCACCTCGCCCCTGGAGCTGGCCAGCGCCATCGCCGGCCTCATCCAGGCCAACGATGTCCTGGCCGCCGTAGAGGTGGCCCCGCCCGGATTCATCAACTTCCGCCTCTCGCCGGCCTGGCTGCGCCGGCAGGTGGAGGAGGTGCTGGCCCAGGGTGAGGATTACCCGCGCCTGGACTTCGGCCGAGGGCAGCGGGTGCAGGTGGAGTTCGTCTCCGCCAACCCCACGGGGCCATTGACGGTGGCCACCGGCCGCGGCCTCTCCATCGGCGACACCATCGCCTCCGCCCTGACAGCCGCCGGCTACCAGGTGGAGCGGGAGTACTACGTCAACGACGCCGGGACCCAGACGGAGACCTTCGCCGCCACCGTCTACGCCCGCTACCAGCAGCTCTTCGGCATCGATGTCCAGGTGCCGCCCGGCGCCTACACCGGTGAGTATGTCATAGACCTGGCGCGGGAGATCAAGGACGAGTACGGCGACCGTTTCCTGGGCTACCAGGGTGGCCCCTACCCGCCAGAGGTGCACGACCTGAGCATCGGCAAGATGCTGGACCGCATACGGGCCGACCTGGCCACCGTTGGCGTCCACTACGATTCCTGGTTCAGCGAGCGTTCCCTCTACCCGGATGTCTTCCAGCAGGCCATGGCGCGGCTGCGGGAGAGCGGCTTCGTCACCGAGAAGGAGGGTGCAGTCTGGTTCACCTCCTCCTCCCTGGGAGATGACCGGGACAACGTCCTGGTGCGCTCCAACGGCAAGCCCACCTACTTTGCCTCCGACATCGCCTACCACTATCACAAGTTCGTCGTGCGCGGCTTCGACCGCGTGGTGGACATCTGGGGCGCTGACCACCAGGGCCATGTCCCCCGCATGAAGGCGGCGGTGGCCGCCCTGGGCATTGACCCGGAGAGGCTGGTCATCATCACCCACCAGCTGGTCACCATCCGCCGCGGCGGCGAGGAGGTGCGGGTATCCAAGCGGGCCGGCGACATCATCACCCTGCGGGAGGTGGTGGAGGAGGTGGGCCGCGACGCCGCCCGCTTCTTCTTCCTCTCCCGTGCCCCCCAGTCGCACATGGACTTCGACCTGGAGTTGGCGAAGCGGCAGTCGGCGGAGAACCCGGTCTACTACGTGCAGTACGCCCACGCCCGTATGGCCGGTATCCTCATGCACGCCCGGGAGCGCGTCGGCGACTTCAGCGATGGCGACGTCTCCCTCCTGACGGACGACTCGGAGCTGGCGCTGGTGCGCCAGTTGGTGCGGTTGCCGGAGCTGGTGGAGACGGTCTGCCTGAAGCTGGAGCCCCACCTGCTCCCCTACTACGCCATAGATCTGGCCACCTCCTTCCACGACTTCTACGAGCGTTGTCGGGTGGTCTCGGACGATGTGGCCCTCTCCAAGGCCCGCCTGAAGCTGGTGGCCGCTGCCAAGCTGGTGCTGGCCCGCACCCTCCGCCTGATGGGCATGTCCGCCCCCGACCGCATGTAGGGATGGCCGTCGTCGTGCTCGCCCCACCGTTGGAGAGGTCGCCCATCCCCGTCCGGGGGTCGGCGTGACGCCAGGCACCCCCGTCTCCCGTAGCGGGTCCAGCGCACTGGAGGTGGCCAGGCGCTGCGCCGAAAGGGCGGGCCAGCTCCTGCGGGAGCGCTTCGGCTCCCAGCAGGAGGTGCGGGCCAAGGGCCGCCGTGACTTCGTCACCGAGGCCGATCTCCTGGTGCAGAGGGAGACGCTGGAGCTTCTCCAGCGGGAGTACCCGGACTGCCCCGTCTTGGCGGAGGAGGCGACGTCCGCCCCGCCGCCCCTGGACGAGGGCTGGCTCTGGGTGGTGGACCCTCTGGACGGCACCACTAACTTCTCGCGGGGTATCCCCCACTTCTGCTACAGCATCGCCCTGTGCTGGGACGGGCGGCCGGTGCTGGCCCTCACCTATCAGCCCATCGCCGGGGAGGAGTTCGTGGCCCAGCGGGGCCGGGGGACGCTCCTCAACGGGGCGCCGGTCCGGGCCTCCACTTCGCCGGGGATAGCCACCTCCTTCCTGGGGCTAGACCTGGGCTACGACGATGAGCGGGCGGCCCGTTTGCTGGACTTCGTCCGCTCCCTGTGGCCCCGCTTCCTGGGCTTCCGGCTCATGGGCTCGGCCGCGCTGGGGCTGGCCTACGCCGCCTGCGGACGGCTGGACGTCTACCTGCACTGTCACCTGAAGCCGTGGGATGTGGCCGCCGGCATCCTTCTGGTGGAGGAGGCGGGAGGGCTGGCCCTGGACTGGCGGGGCGCTCCCGCCCGTATCGACAGCGAAGCGGTGGTGGTGGGGGCGCCAGGGGCGGTGCGCGAGGTGGTAGCCAGGGCCGGCGGCGATCTCTGGCGCTAGAGGCGACGCAGGAACCGCGCCATCCGCTCCATGGCCTCCTGCAGGTGGGGCCAGGGGGCGGCATAGCAGATGCGCACGTGGCCCCGTCCGCCCTCGCCGAAGGCGGAGCCCGGGATGACGGCCACCTTCTCCTCCCTCAGCAGCGCCTCGGCAAACTGGACGTCGTCCATGCCGGTGTGACGGACGCTGGGGAAGACGTAGAAGGCCCCCATGGGGGGCGAGAAGGGGAGCCCCATCTCCTGCAGCGCCCCCGCCACGAAGCGGCGGCGCTCGGCGAAGTCCGCCACCATGCGCTGGCACTCCGCCTCTCCCTCTCGCAGAGCGGCCAGGGCGGCGTACTGGCTGGGCGTGGGGGCGGACATGATGACGTACTGGTGCACCTTCATCATCGCCTCCAGGATGGGGGCAGGGGCGCAGGCCCAGCCCACCCGCCAGCCGGTGAGGGCGTAGGCCTTGGAGAAGCCGCCCAGAAGCACCGTCCGCTCCTTCATGCCGGGCAGGGAGGCGAAGCAGGTGTGCGGCATCTTGTAGACCAGACGGTCGTATATCTCGTCAGAGATGACGATGAGGTCGTGTCGCTCCGCCACCTGGGCGATGGCGTAGAGCTCCTCACGGCTCATCTGGGCCCCGGTGGGGTTGGCCGGGTAGCCCAGCAGGAGGGCCTTGCTCCGGGGGGTGATGCGGGCCTCCAGCTCCTCCGGCCGCAGGCGGAAATCGTCCTCGAAGTGGGTGGGCACCGGCACGAAGGTGGCGCCGGCCAGGACGCAGACGGGCAGGTAGGCCACGTAGTAAGGGTCGGGACAGAGCATCTCGTCGCCCGGGTCGAGGAGGGCATGGGTGGCCAGCAGGAGGCCCTCGCTCACTCCCACGGTGATGATGATCTCGCTCTCCGGGTCATAGCGGACGCCGTAGAGCCTCTCCAGGTGCTCGGCCAGGGCCTCCCGCAGCTCCAGGAGGCCGTAGTTGGAGGTGTAGTGGGTGTGGCCGTCCGCCACGGCCCGGAAGGCGGCCTGTGAGAAGGCCTCCGGCGTTACGAAGTCCGGCTCCCCCACGCCCAGGGATACGACGCCGTCCATGGAGGCGATGAGCTCGAAGAAGCGACGTATGCCGGACGATGGTATGGCCTGCACCTTGCGCGAGATAAAGGTTCCACCGGAGACAGCCGGGCCTTCGCTCACCTCTGCGTCCTCCCGCTCAGGTAGCCATAAAGGGAAACTTTGTCAAGATGGTAGCAAAGTGTCCCCTGATTTGTCATCCCTCGAATTAGAAACGGCGCCGTCGAGCGACGGTTCCGCCCTGGCGCTGTGTTTCAGGGACGGACGGCCCGCTGGCTGGAGGGGACGACCTCCACCGTGTCCCCGGCGCGGAGGGCGCCGGGCGTTCGCACGATGGCCACCACGCCCCGCCGCCCGTAGACGAGGCGCGGCACCAGGGGATGATAGACCATCAGATTGGCGCAGGGGACGTTCTGCCCCGTCACCTCCAGGACGACGCCGGAGGAGAAGCGCAGCAGGTCGCCCGGTTGCAGGTCGCTCAGGTCGCCCAGGCCCTGCACCAGGACGTTCTCGGAGAAGCCTCCAGGCGGTATGCGCACGCCCAGCGTGGTCTCCAGTTCATCGTAGACCTCCTGGGCGCACACGGAGACCTGTCGCAGGTTGGGGAGACGCTGGCCGGTGCGGCTGCTGACGCGGAAGGCGCCGCAGTGGTAGTCACCCTCCACGCCGTGGGGGCCGACGCTCACCTGCTCCTGAGGGTACTTGGGTATGCCGCCCCGCGGGCTCAGGCAGACGGCCAGGACGGTGCCGGTGGAGCCCTCCCTCATGATGCCCCTCCTCTCAGGCCCCGCCACTCCGTCGCCTGCTCGTAGGCGTAGGCCACCCGCAGGACGGTGGGCTCGTCGAAGGGACGGCCGATGATCTGGAGCCCGACGGGGAGCCCCTGACTGAGGCCGCAGGGGACGGAGATGGCCGGCAGCCCGGCGATGTTCACCGGGATGGTGAAGACGTCGCTCAGGTACATCTGAAGGGGATCCTGGGCCTTCTCGCCCAGGCGGAAGGCGGGCGTGGGGGAGACGGGCGTCACCAGGACGTCGTAGCGCTGGAAGGCGGCCTCGAACTCGCGGCGGATGAGGGTGCGCACCTTCAGGGCCTTCAGGTAGTAGGCATCGTAGTAGCCAGCGGAGAGGGCGTAGGTGCCCAGCATGATGCGCCGCTTCACCTCGTCGCCGAAGCCGAGCTGACGTGTCTTCTCCATCTCCTCCCACATGGAGGCGCCCTCGGTGTAGGCGTAGCCGTACTTGACGCCATCGTAACGGGCCAGGTTGGCGGAGGCCTCGCTGGGGGCGACGATGTAATAGCAGGCGAGGGCGTAAGGCGTGCTGGGGAGGGAGGCCTCCCAGTCCACCAGGGCGCCCAGCTCCTCCAGGCGGGCGATGGCGGCCAGGACGGCCCGCCTGGAGCCTTCCTCTATCCCCTCCCCCAAGTACTCCCGCGGCACGCCGATGCGCAGCCCCCTGACGTCCGGCACCAGAGAGGCGGCGTAGTCCGGCACCTCCACCGGGGCGGAGGTGGAGTCGTTGGGGTCGTGGCCGGAGATGGCCTGGAGGACGAGGGCAGCGTCCCGCACGTCCTTGGTGAGGGGGCCGATCTGGTCCAGGGAGGAGGCGAAGGCCACCAGTCCGTAACGGGAGACGCGGCCGTAGGTAGGCTTGAGCCCCACCACGCCGCAGAGGGAGGCTGGCTGACGGATGCTGCCGCCAGTGTCGCTCCCCAGGGCGTAGAAGCAGGCGTCAGCGGCTACGGCGGCGGCGGAGCCGGAGGAGGAGCCGCCGGGCACTCGCTCCTCGTCCCAGGGGTTGCGGGTCGGCCCGTAGGCCGAGTTCTCCCCCGAGGAGCCCATGGCGAACTCGTCCATGTTGGTCTTGCCCAGCATCACCAGGCCGGCCCGCTGCAGCTTCTGGATCACCGTGGCGTCGTAGGGGGGGACGAAGTTGTGGAGGATGCGTGAGCCGCAGGTGGTGAGGACGCCACGGGTGCAGATGTTGTCCTTGATGGCGGCGGGGATGCCGGTGAGCGGGGTCGCCTCGCCGCGGGAGAGGCGGCGGTCCGCCTCCTCGGCCTGCGCCAGGGCCAGGTCGGCGGTGACGGTGATGAAGGCGTTGAGCCTCCCGTTCACCTCTTGGAGACGCTCCAGGGTTGCCTCCGTCAGTTCCCGGGCTGAGATCTGACGACGGGCCAGCAGCTCCGCCGCCTCGTGGAGCGTCAGCCTGACCAGCTCAGTGGAATAGGTCATGCGGGGACGCCTCCGACCTCCTCACTCCTCGAATACGGCCCGCACCTGGAAGTAGTCCCCCTCCCGGCGGGGAGCGTTGGCCAGCACCTCCTCGGGAGAGAGGCTGGGGCGGGGCTCGTCCTCCCGCATCACGTTCTGGAGGGGGAGGACGTGAGAGGTGGGGGGCACCTCGGCGGTGTCCAGCTCCTCTAGCACCTGAAAGTAGTCCAGTATCTGGGAGAGTTGCTCCTGGAACTTGGCTATGTCCTCCTCCGTGAGGCCGACGCGAGCCAGCCGGGCTATATGGACTACCTGCTCACGGTCTATGGGCATGCGGGCCTCCTCGGGGCGCTGGCGCCCCCCTCTTCGCCGATTTATTATAGACGAGTCGGAGCATGGGCTACCACGAAGGGTATACCTGCGGCACCGCCTGACATGGCTGGCAGCGCCCGCCCCCCTACCGCTGACAAACGCGCCACCCTAGGCCACCCCAGCCAGGTCTGGACGGCCGGCCTGGAGCGACGCCTGGCCCTGCTGCGGCGCTACGTCCCCCTGGAGGGGCGGCGCATCCTGGACATCGGCTGTGGGGTGGGTATGTTCGTGCGGCGGCTGCGCCAGCTCTCGGACTACGTCTACGGCATAGAGCTGGACCGGGAGCGGCTGCTGGTGGCCAGCCAGGAGCTGCCAGGCCTGGTGCAGGCGGTGGGCGAGGCCCTTCCCTTCCGCGACGGCGCCTTCCACGTGGCCCTCCTGCACGAGGTCATAGAGCACGTGAGCGATGACGCCGCCACCCTGCGGGAGGCCTGCCGCGTGGTGGCGCCGGGAGGGCACATCGTCATCTTCTGCCCCAACCGTCTCTACCCCTTTGAGACCCACGGCATCTTCCTGGGCCGGCGCTACGTCTTCGGCAACATCCCTCTGGTCAACTACCTGCCGGACTTCCTGCGGGACAGGCTCGTCCCCCATGCCCGCGTCTACACCGCGGCCGGCCTGCGTCGCCTCTGGCAGGGCCTGCCCCTGCGCCCCCTCGTCCATACCCAGGTGCTCCCGGGGTTCGACCACGTGGCGGCGCGTCGTCCCCTCCTGGGGCGGGGCCTGAGAGCCCTCCAGAGGCTGGAAATGACGCCCCTGAGGATCTTCGGGCTGTCCCATTTCGTTGTTCTTATAAGGGAAGAATGAATAGAGTGCTGCGACAACGTCGGGCGCGGCTGCGCCGGGCCCGCGTGCAGACGGCCAGCGCCGGCCGCGCCCGCTGGTGGGCGGCCCTGGGGGTCGTCTTCCTGCTCTGCCTGGCCCTGATGGGGGCGGGCGCCGGCGCTGCCTATGCCGTCTACCGTTCCTACGCCAACGGCATGGTCCCGCCTGACCAGCTCATCGCCCAGATGGACTGGCAGAGCAGCAGCTTCTACGATCGTAACGGCGAGTTCCTCTATCGCGGGGCGGACCCTATTGGGGGCCTCTACCGCCCGGTCCCCCTCTCCGAGGTCTCCCCTTACCTCGTCGCCGCTACCATAGCCACCGAGGACGCCAGCTTCTACGAGAACCCGGGCGTGAACTTCCGGGGGCTGGCCCGGGCCTTCCTGGAGAATTTCACGCCCTTCGGCCCCGGCTTCCTGGCCGGCTCCGGCGGCAGCTCCATCACCCAGCAGCTCGTCAAGAACCTCTACATCAGTGAAGAGGAGCGCTTCGAGCGCCGCATCGACCGTAAGGTGAAGGAGGTGGTGCTGGCGCTGGAGCTGAAGCGCCACTACTCCGATGACCAGATCCTGGAGTGGTATCTGAACCAGGTCTTCTACGGCAATAACGCTTACGGCGTGGAGGCGGCTGCCCAGAACTACTTCCGCAAATCGGCCAAAGACCTGACGCTGGCGGAGGCGGCTATGCTGGCCGGCCTACCTCAGGCGCCGGCCAGCTACTCCCCGGCCGTGCCGGAGAACCAGGAGCGGGCCGAGGCCCGGCGTCAGCAGGTTCTGGACCTGATGCTGAAGCACCTGGAGCAGGTCAACGAGATCCCCATCCTCAAAGAGAAAGGGATCACCATCACCCCTGAGCAGATAGAGGCCGCCCGGCAAGAGCAGATCAAGGCCCAGCCGGCCGCCTTCCCCAAGCTGGCGGGCCACTTCGTGGACTACACCGCTCGCGAGGTGGTCCGCATGTGCCAGCACGGCCTCTTCGAGCCCCCTGAGGGGCTCAAGTGCGAAGAGATAATAGACAAGGGCGGCCTCAGGATCACCACCACCCTGGACCTGGGGCTCCAGCTATTGGGCGAGGAGACCGTCAGCCAGGTGCTCGGCCAGGTAGGCGAGCGCTTCGGCGCCCACAACGGTGCCATAGTGGCCATCCGCCCCGACACGGGCGAGATCCTGGCCATGGTGGGCGGCCGCGACTACTTCAACACTGACGACCCCCACGTCCAGGGGAACGTGAACGTGGCCGCTATGTGTCGTTCCCACGGCTCTGCCATGAAGGTCTTCACCTACCTGACCGCCTTCGAGAACGGCTGGGTGCCCTCCACCTTCATCGACGATGCTCCCCTCACCACGGGCACGCCCCCCGCGCCGGTGGAGAACTGGAACCGGCAATACCTGGGCAAGATCACGGTGCGCCGCGCCCTCTCCGAGTCCGTCAACACGGCCGCCGTCCGCACCCTCATGGCCGTCGGGCTGAGCAACGTCACCCGCACCTCCGTCCGTCTCGGCGTCACCGTGACCAACACCCACGGCGCCGCTGACTGCCAGACCCCCATCACCCAGCGCTTCTGCGGCGACCGCTTCACCCTGGGCACCTGCGAGGTCCGCCTGGTGGACATGACCTACGCTTACTCCGTCCTGGCCAACCTGGGGACGATGGTGGGGATGCCCACCGTCCAGGACGGCCTGCCGGAGGGCTACCGTCGCCTCGACCCCGCGCCCGTCCTGCGCATCGAGGATCGCAGCGGCAAGGTCCTCTACGAATACAAGCCCCAGTCCCAGCAGGTAGTGCGCCCCGGCTTCGCCTACCTCATCACCGACATCCTCTCCAAGAACGGCGTCCCCTGGAGCAACCTCACCATCGACCGTCCCGTGGCGGCCAAGACGGGCACCGAGCACTCCTTCCGGGACAACGTCGTCATCGGCTACTCCACTGACCTGGTGGTGGGCGTCTGGATGGGCAACACCGATGGCACCCCCATGGCGGAGGGCGCCTTCAGCTTCGCCGGCTCGGGGCCCATGTGGCGGCAGTTCATGCGTCAGGCCCACAACTATCTGGGGCTGCCGCCCCGTGCCTTCCCCGTGCCGCCGGACGTCATCTTCGCCGAGTGTGGTGGCACTATGGAGGTCTTCGTGAAGGACGTCCCGGTGACCAAGGCCGGCCTCTGTCGCTCTCCCACCGGCGGCGTGGAGCCCGAGGTGACGCCTACCCCTACCCCCACGCCGACCCCCGTGCCCACTCCCACGCCTACGCCCACCCCCACCCCCAAGCCCTCACCCACC
>DAOTWZ010000052.1:0-3792 GCA_034435615.1 Dehalococcoidia bacterium | reverse complement strand
GCCATCTCGACGCTGGCCCGCCAGGCGGCGGTGGAGTAGGGCACCACGATGCCGGTGGTGCCCAGGATGGATATGCCGCCGATTATGCCGAGCCGAGCGTTGGTGGTCTTGCGGGCCAGCTCCTCGCCGCCGGGGACGGAGATCTCCACCACCAGTCCGTAGCGTTCCGCCAGCTCACCCATGGCCTCCAGGGCGGCCTGAGTGATCATCCGCCGGGGAACACGGGTTATGGCCGGCTCGCCGACGGGTATCCCCACGCCGGGCTTGGTGACCACTCCCACGCCGGGGCCGCCGTGGATGTGCACGCCGGGCTCCTCCGTCCAGGAGACGGTGGCGCAGATCTCAGCACCGTTGGTCACATCCGGGTCGTCCCCGGCGTCCTTGACGACAGAGCAGAGGACGGAGCGGTCTCGCACCTCGCAGCGGTGGACGGGGAGGACGGCCTCCTGCCCTATGGGGAGGTGGACGGTGACGGCGCTGGGCTGCTTGCCGGTGACCAGCACCAGGGTGGCGGCCTTGGTGGCGGCGGCGGCGCAGGTGCCCGTGGTGTAGCCGTGACGGAGGCTGCGGCGCTTCAGCCCTCCAGCTCCCTCCATAGCTCCCGCACTCTCTCCCAGACCACGGCGGTGATGCGCTCGTCCACGCCCAGGGGCCGGCCCAGCACCACTGGCCCCCGGCTCCATTCCTTCCGCAAGGATTCCACCGCCGGTGCGATATCCCGTCCCCATATCTTGCCCTCGAAGAAGAGGCAGGGGAAGACCGCCAGGGCGCGCACGTGGGGCGCCAGGGCGGCCGCCGCCTGGGCGATGCTGGGGGGCCCGGGCCCCGACTGGGCGGCCGCCACCCGGAACCCGGGGCCGAGCCTGCGGGACAGGCCATCGGCCAGCTCCTCCAGCCAGCCCAGATCGCCACCGTTGAGGCGAGTGAACGCCTTCACCAGGACGATGCCCCATGGCCCTTCTTCGCCGTCCAGGAGGCCGCGCAGCCGCTCCAGCAGGACCTCCAGGAGGAGAGGGTGGCGGGCCAGGGGCCGTCCCAGGGCCACCTGGAGGCCAGGCCATCGCTCGCGGAGGGCCTGGGCCAGGCAGCGCGCCTCCAGCGGGTGCTGCCCCTCGCCCAGCAGGAAGGGCTGAACCAGGAGGCAGTCCACGCCCTGACCCACCTGCTGGGCGGCCGCCTCCGCCAGGGTGGGGCGCATCGCCTCCAGGTAGGCGACGCCCACGGGGACATCGCCCCCCAGGCGGGCCGCCAGGCCGCTGGCCAGCAGACGCATGCCAGGCCCCGTGTCGGGGCTGCGACGGCTACCGTGGGCCAGAAGGACGACCCCCGGCCGCTTCCCCTTCGGCGAAGAGCAACTGCAGGGGCCCAAAGGCACCTCCCAGCGCCAGCCAGAACAGGACGAGCCCGGCCAGAGAGAGGGCCTGGAAGCGGCCCAGGAGATCGGCGAAGTCGGCCGGGGACTCGTCCGGCGAGGCCGGCATGAGGATGTAGATGAGGGCGCAGGCGGCGGCATAGGCCACGGCCACGATGGGCCATCGCCACGTCCTGAGGACAGTGCCCTGCAACGCCTCCGCCAGCCCCAGGGCGCCCACTGCCGCCACTACGGAGAGGGCCGTATAGAGCAGATAGTAGGCCTGCCGGGCCTCTATGGTGCCTTCGTCCCCCACCCCTGGCGGCCTTGCGGGGTACTTCAGCAGAGGGAACACCCCCACGCTCCACAGGGCGATGCCGGCCAGGACGAGCCCTTTCTGCCAGCCCTGCCGGCCGGGAAGGCGTCCCGCTGCCAACTGATACACTCCGGCGAAGATGAGGCCCCACGAGACGCCGTAGAGGAGGAAGCCTCCGAAGAGCCCCAACCTCTGCACCGTGCGGGAGAAGACCTCCTCCGCCGGCCCCAGAGCGGCCTCCCGGCCGATGGCCTCCTCCACCACCTGCTCGGTGGCCAGGAAGTGAAAGGCCGCCACCAGTAGCCCGGCCAGCGCCCCCGCCACCAGGGATGCCTTCAGGTTCTGGGCTATGGTGCCCGTGCGCATACCGCCTCGGCCTCGCTAGGCAGGAAGGCCCCTAGTGGCAGGGGAAGCCGCCGGCGTGGCGGGCGTCGTGGAAGAGCTCGTGGAGCCAGTTGTTGCGGAAGGCCATCTCGCCCAGGAAGGCGCCGAGGGCCTGTCCCTGGTCCATCCCCAGCAGGTAGAGGCCGAAGAGGCCCAGCAGGATCATCGCCCAGGGCAGCCAGCGTTCCGCATCGGCCAGGCTGCGCTCCCAGGCCGTGGCGAAGAGCCTCATTGCTCATCCCCTCCTTTCGCTTCTTCTCTCGCTTCGTTCCTCCGACAGGCGATGCCCATGATAGCGTTGACGATGGCGGCGGCGACGGCCGCCCCGCCCCGCGGCCCTTCCAGGGCGATCCAGGGCAGGGACCGGCGCTGCAGCTCCTCTTTGGCCTCCGGCGCGGCCACCAGGCCCACCGGGACGCCCACCACCGCCGCCGGCCTCGCCTCTCCGCCGTCCACCATGTCCAGCAGGGCGAGGAGGGCAGTGGGGGCGGTGCCTACCACGGCCAGGGCGCCCTGCAGGGCATCCCGGGCCAGCAGCATCCCCGCCGCCGAGCGGGTGGTGCGCCGGCGCGCTGCCTCCTGGGCAGCGTCGGGCAGAGAGATGGCCACCAGCAGGGGGCAGCCCAGCCGGGCCAGGAGACGACTGTCCACTCCCGCCGCCGTTACGTTGCTGTCCACCACGATGGTGGCCCGCCGTTGCAGCGCTCCCACGGCCTCCTCCACGGCGCGTGGGTGGAAGCGGAGGAGGCCGGCCAGAGCGGGGTCGGCGGTGGCCCGCACCACGGCCAGGGCCACCGTCTCCTGCTCCGGCGAGAGGCCCATGGGGGGGAGGAGGGCGCGGGCGGCCGCCAGGCCCCGGGCCTCTATCTCCTCCGGGGTGCCGCCGTAGCGCTCCAGCAGGCCCACGTGTAGCCTCACCTCAGCACCAGCCTGATGCTCCTGGCGAGGGACTCGCCGTCCTCGGGGGCGACGGGTAGGCGCCGTGCCCCCAAAGCCTCGGCCAGTCTCTCCAGCATACCCAGTCGAAAGCCGGGGCCAGCCTCGGCGTCCAGAATGACGCTGCGGAAGCCGCGGCGCCGCAGCCGCTCTGCCTCCTCGATGGCCTCCTCCAGGGGATCGCCCCCGTGCTGGGCGACGTTGGCGCGGCCGTCGCTGGCCAGCAACAGAAGGGCGGGAGCGCGCGGGTTGGCCAGACGGTGGCGCTCCAGCAGGTGATGGGCCAGGGCCAGCCCCGCCGCCAGAGGGGTGGTGCCCCCCGTGGGCAGCTCCTCCAGGGCGCGGCGGGCCCGCTCGCCACTGCCCGTGGGTGGCAACACCACGGTGGCACTCTGGCCACGGGCGCAGACGAGGGCGACGCGGTCCCGCTGGCGGTAGGCGTCGGCCAGGAGGTGCTGGATGGCCCCCTTCACGGTGGCCATGCGGCGGCGGGCGGCCATGGAGGCGCTGGCGTCCACCAGGAAGAGGAGGAGCGCTCCCACCTTCTCCTCTCGTACCTTCTCCCGTAGGTCCTCCGGTCGTACTCTCAGGGGAAGACGGGGCTGCCACAGGCGGCCGGTCCGCACGGCGGCCGCCCGCAGGGTAGGGCCCAGGGCCAGGTCCACCGGCCGCCCCCTGGGGAGGCGGAAGGTGACATAACGCCCACGGCCGCGAGCGCGTCGCACGGTGGCCCGGCGGCCCGCTCGCACCAGAGGCGGCGCCTTTTCCTCCCTCAGCAGGAGGGTGGGCGGCTCGGCAGCGGGGC
>DAOTWZ010000051.1:0-40191 GCA_034435615.1 Dehalococcoidia bacterium | reverse complement strand
CGCGAGACGATGACGCTCATGGCGTAGTCCAGGTAGGCCGCCCGCATCTCCTCCTCGATGCGGACGGGCCTTATCTCGCGGGCGATGACTCCTTCGCTGACCATCTACACTCCCCTCTCAGATAGCGCTCCAGCGGGAGGGCGAGGAACGCGGCAGGCCCCGCCTGATAACAGCGATCGTAGCCAAGGAATATGATACCGTAATTCGTCGTATCAGGTGGGAGCGTGTGCTAGCTATCTATCACCGCAGGCAGCGATGAAGGCGGCGAAGAGGGGCGCGGCGGCGGCAATCGGGCCCTCCGGCTGCGTGCCCTCGCCCCACATCTCGGGGCGCTCCGGGTGCCACTGCACCCCCACCGCCCAGGGGTGGCCCTCCACACTGACTGCCTCCACCAGGGCGCCGTTGTCGGCCAGGGCCAGGGGGCGCAGACGGGAGGCCAGGAGCGCCGGCGTCACCGCCTGGTGGTGGCGGGAGTTGACCCACAGCTCTTCCACCCCGTAGAGCTCCCAGAGCAGCCCTTCCTGTGCCAGCCGCACCGGATGCCAGGCGGAGTCCCTGCCCCCGGCGCGATGATGGCCGCCCGGGATGTCCTGCAGGAGCTTGCCCCCCAGGGCGACGTCGACGTTAAGGAGCTGATGACCGCGGCAGATGGCGAGCACCGGCAGCCCCTGCTCCAGCGCCCCCCGGAGCAGGAGGAGCTCGTGCTCGTCGCGCTGCCGGTCGGGGAGCTGGGTCTCCGGGTGTCGCTCCTCTCCGTAGAGGCGGGGGTCTATATCCGCTCCGCCGGTGAGGAGGAGTCCCTGGACGCCCGCCAGGGAGGCGCCGGGCCGCAGGAGCACCGGCTCGCCGCCCGCCCGCCGGACGCTCTCCTCGTAGTGCCGGATCCCCTCGCCTGCCGATGCCTTCCAGAGGGGAATGCCTATCCTGGGCCTCATGTCTAGAGGATACTACGTCGGCTGGCGGCGGGCCATCAACGGACTAGCCGCCGTCGCAGCAGGTTCGTAGCCAGCAGATGGAAGAGGGCGGTGGCCACCAGGAGCCACAGGAGGTCGTAGAGGTGGGACGCCTCCAGGCCGCCCCGCAGGAGACCGCGATAGATGTCCGTGGCATGGGCCGCCGGCGACCACCAGGCCACCGCTCGCACCCAGGCCGGCATCTGGTCCAGGGGGAAGAAGGCGCCGGAGAGCCAGAACTGAGGGGTGATGAAGAGGGCGAAGAAGTAGTTGAGGGAGCTGACGGAGCGGGCCACCGCCGTGTAGCAGAGGGAGGCCGCCCCGAAGAGGAGCCCGGGCAGGAGGCCGAAGGGGAGGGCCAGGACGGCCAGAGGGGAGGCCACTGCCCCGAAGGCGGCGGCCACCACCAGTATGTAGGCCACGCTGATGATGGAGCGAGTGGCGGCCCAGAGGACTTCTCCCGTCGTGATATCGTCCACGTCCAGGGGAGTGGCCAGGATGGCATCGAAGGTGCGCTGGCTCTCCATACGGAAGTAGGCGCCCCAGCCGGCCTCCGAGGAGGCGGCCCACATGGGGAAGATGGCCAGGAGGCCCGGTGCCACGAAGTCTATGTAGCGCTCTGGGCGCCCCAGCTCCACGAATTCCCCCAGCCCCAGGCCGAGGGCTACCAGCGTGAGGGCAGGCTCCAGCAAGGGCCAGACCAGCTCTGCCCGCCAGGTGTTCAGGTATACGTCACGGTTGCGCTGCCAGACCCGCAGCGCCCGCCGCGATATGCCGGGCCAGGCCAGCGCCGTCGCCATCACCGGAGCCCCCGTCCCGTGAGGCGGAGGAAGACGTCCTCCAGGTTCGCCTCTCGCAGCACCACCCGCTGGCCCAGGCGGTGGAAGGGGGCGAGGTCCAGGCCATCGTCCCGGCGCAGGTAGATGTAGAGGGCCTCGCTGTCCCGCTCCATCTCCACCCCGGGGCGGTCGGCCAGCAGCCGCCGTATGCGCTCCTCCTCGTCCGGATTGCTGGAGTAGACCTCTATGACCCGCCGGCCAGCATAGCGCTCCACCAGCTCGGCGGGCCGGCCCTCCGCCAGGACCCGACCCTGGTGGATGATGAGGAGGCGGTCACAGAGGTGGGCCGCCTCCTCCAGATAGTGGGTGGTGAGGAGGAGGGTAGTCCCCTGGGCCTGGAGCTGGCGCAGCTTCTCCCAGGTGAGGCGCCGGGCCTGGGGGTCGAGGCCGATGGTCGGCTCGTCCAGGACGAGGATGCGGGGGGCGTTGACCAGCGCCCGGGCGATGATGAGCCGACGCCGCAGCCCGACGGAGAGGGTCTCTATGCGCTGGCGCTCGTAGTCGAGTAGCTGGAAGAGGGCCAGCGCCTCCCGGATGCGGGCCTCGGCCAGGGGGCGCGGTAGGTCGTAATAGCGACTGTAGGCCAGCAGGTTCTGGCGGACGGTGAGCTCTGGGTCCAGGTTGTCATGCTGGGGGACTATGCCCAGCCGCCCCTTGACCTGGCGGGCGTGGCGCCGCACGTCCAGGCCGTCCACCAGCAGTTCGCCCGCCGTCAGAGGAGAGAGGCCACAGATGAGACGGATAGTGGTGGTCTTGCCAGCACCGTTGGGGCCCAGGAGGCCCAGCGCCTCTCCCTCTTCCACCTCGAAGGAGATACCGTCCACGGCGGTGAAATTGCCGTAGCGCTTCACCAAACCGCGGGCGACTATGATGGCGGACACGCTCTTCACCTGCGAGAGATGATACCTCTGGCCCCGCCGGGGCCGTGGGAGCATGGCGGAGCGGGCAGGAAGCCCGGCCTGGCAGGGGTAGGTAAGGGGAGTCCCGGCCGCCGGGGAGGCGGCCCCGCTAGAGCTCCTCTTCTGCCGCGTCCTCCGGCTCCGGGGCCAGCTCCTCCTCCTCGCCGATGACGTCTTCCAGTTCATCGGCGGCCCGGGCAGAGGTCGGCTGGCCTTCTTCTCCCCACTCCTCCATCTCCTCCAGCTCCTCTGGCTCCTCGACCTCTTCCTGGTAGCGGTCCAGCCGGAGGAGCCGGTCCTTCACGTAGGGACGGAAGGGCTCGGTGGGCTGGGGCGGGAAGGAGAGCTTGCCAGCCTGGCTGGGGTGCTGGTAGACCTCCCGGATGAAGACGCGCACATCGCCCGTCTCGGTCAGGTTGCTGATGGCGGCCACGTAGCGGTTGCCACCCTCCATGAGGCGTATCAGGCGCTGGGCTAGGCGGGGCTCCACCTCTCCCAGGGGCTCGCCGTAGGGATCCACCACCCGCAGAGAGCCGTTGCTGCGGCGCAGGAAGACCTCGTCCCCGGCGGAGAGGCGGGCTGCCGCCTCCCGGTTGGGGTGCAGCAGGGTGGTAACGCCCGTCTTCCCCGTCTCCTCGATGAACATCTCCGGCGGGAGCTTACGCCGGGCCGTCCCCTGGGCCACCCCGGCCGCCTGGGCCTCCAGGAAGGCGAGGCGAGAGAGGTTGCGCCGGGCGATGCTGTTGTTGGGGTCCAGCTCCAGAGCACGGGTGTAGGCCTCCCGGGCCTCGGCGTAGCGCCCTAGCTCTGTGAGCGCCTTCCCCAGGCGGTTATAGGCCTCCACATCGGTGGGGAAGGCCTCCACGATGGCCCGGTTCAGGCGCACGGCCTCCTCCCACCGGCCCTCCAGGGCCAGCCGGATGGCCAGTTCGGCCTGTTGCCGCCTCAGCACGCCCCGGTCTTCGATCTCGTATACCATCTGCTATCCGACCTCCTCACCATAGCCGCCCGCCATTTATAAACGCTGCTGCCTGTAACTGCAAGCCCCTGGGAACGGCGAGTTGGGCCGATGACTGGCCCCTGGGACTGGTCAGGCTGATGGAAAGCGGTATGTCTGTCCTCTACCTGCGTATCCTGGGACATTCGGGGCGGGAGTTGGTTACACCTTTCGGCGTCTCTCGCCTGGTCGGGGTGGGCGGATTTGAACCGCCGACCTCACGGACCCGAACCGTGCGCTCTTCCTGGCTGAGCTACACCCCGTTTTCCCACCCTCGCGCGGATGATAACAGAGGGGGCCGCTACCTGTCGAGGGGCGGCGGCGTTGCTGTTATGAGGCCCCAGCCCTACACTAGGGGGGCAGGGCCGCCGCACCTAGCATGACTGCAGTCTCTGACCGTCCCAAGGACCATTTCCTCCTCCATATCAACCTCATGTTCCTGTCCCAGGTCTTCTCTTATGGCCTGGCCTTCCTCCTGCGCGTGGTGCTGGCGCGCGGCCTGGGCGACGATGGCCTGGGCACTTACAGCCTCTTCTACCTCTCCGTTCTCATCGCTGGCGGACTGGCCAATCTGGGCCTGGGCCTCTCCAACGTCTACTACCTGAACAGGGGGGCCTATCGCATCGAGCAGCTCCTGGCGGGTAGCCTGACGGTTGTGCTCGGCACCGGCGTCCTGGCCACGCTGGCCATGCTGGCCTACGCGGCCGTGGCGGGGCCCCAGCTCTTCGTCCCCGGCCCCTCCTACTGGCTATACGCCCCGGCGGTGACCATCCTCGTGGGGTACCTGGTCCTCGTCTCCTTCCTGCACGGACGGAGCCGCTTCCTGGCCATGCTGGTGGTGGCGACGGTCCAGGGGCTGGTGGCCGTGGTGGCGGCCGCCCTCCTGTGGGCATGGGGCCGACTGGACATCCACGGCGCCGTCTATGCCTGGGTGGGCTCCTTCCTCCTGGCGGATGTCCTGGCCCTCCTGCTGGTGGCCCCCTGGCGCCTCTCCTGGCGGGGCGCCTTCAGCCGGCTGTCGCTGGTGCTGTCCGACCAGGTGCGCTACGGACTGCAGGGGCAGGTCGCCAACATCGTCCAGATGTTCAACTACCGTCTGGACCAGTACCTGGTGGCAGCCTTCGTCGGCCGGGCAGCGGTGGGCCAGTATGTGGTGGCGGTAGGCCTGGCCGAGAGCGTTTGGTGGCTGGCCGCCGCCGTGGCCATCGTGCTGCAGCCCCGCCTCACCCGCATGCCACGCCGCGAGGCGGAGGCCCTGACGCCAGTGGTCTGTCGTCACACCACTCTGGCGAGCGCTCTGGTGGCCCTCGGCCTGGCCCTGGCGGCACCGCTTCTGGTGCCCCTGGTCTTCGGCGAGCAGTTCTCGGGGTCGGTGCGTCCCCTGGTCTTGCTCCTGCCAGGGGTGCTGGCGGCTAGCGCCTCCCGCATCCTGGGGAGTTACTTCTTCAGCCAGGGGAAGCTCATCTACCACACCTATTCCATCACCGCCGCCTTCGTGGCCACGCTGCTTCTGGACCTGGCCCTCATCCCCTGGCTGGCGGTGGACGGCGCCGCCATCGCCTCCTCCCTCGCCTACACGGTGGGGCTGCTGAGCGCCCTCTACTGGTACCGTCGGCTCTCCTCCAGGCCCTTGCGTGACCTTCTGGTCATCGGCCGGGGAGACCTAGCGTTCTACTCTCGCCTCTGGCGCGGCCTGTGGGAGGGTGGCCTGCTGCTCTGGCCCAATCGTTCCCTCAACGCCTCGGCCAGGGCCAGGACGAGGAAGTAGGGAAGTCTGGAGAGCTGACGCCGCCAGCGCCGACGCGGCTGCCGCAGCAGCCGATAGAGCCACTCCAGCCCCGCCCGGCGGAGGGCCCTGGGGGGCCGGGGCAGCGCCCCCGCCAGGTAGTCCAGCGCCCCGCCCACTCCCACGGCCACCCGAACGCCCAGCATCTCCAGCTCCTCCCGGTGATCGGCTATCCACACCTCCTGTTTGGGCATGCCCAGGGCCACGCACAGCACGTGCGGGGCGAAACGCCGCAGGCAGGCCAGGATGGCAGCCTCCTCCGCCGCCGGCAGCCTCAAGGCCGGTGAGTGGGGCGGAGAGTGCCAGTCCACTTGGAGGCCCGGGTAGCGCTCCCTGAGCCTGTCGACGGCGGCCGCCGCTACCTCCGGCCGGGAGCCCAGGAAGAAGAGCCGGGCCCCGCTCTCATGGCAGAGGCGGGCCAGTTCCCATACCAGGTCTGCGCCGGGGAAGCGCTCTGCCGTCCTGGCCCCCCGCAGGCGGGCCACCATCTCCACCCCCACGCCGTCCACCAGGGCCAGGCCGGCGCTGCTGACGATGCGGTGGTAGGTGGGACTCCTGCGGGCGATGGCGATGCACTCCGGGTTGACGGTGACCACGTGCAGCAGTCTGCCCCGGTGCCGCAGGTAGGAAGCCAGGAGGGCCATCGCCTCCTCCCGCCGCACGAGGTCGACGGGGACGTCCAGAACGCGCAGCCTCATCGGGCGCCCACCAGGGCCTCCAGCAGAGGTCTGTAGGCCACCTCCGGCCGGTAGCGCTCTTCGATGAGGGCCCGGCCGGCGTTGCTGAGGCGCCGCCACTCGGAGGGGTCCGCCAGGAGTCCCTGGAGCCGCTCCGCCATCTCCTCGGCGGTGGCCGCCACCAGGAGGTGGACGCCCGGCACGGCATCGATCCCCAGGACGCCGTCCGGCGTGGCCACCACTGGCAGGCCGCGGGCCAGAGCGGTGAGCACCTTCACCTTGGTGCCGCCCCCGCCGCGCACCGGCTCCACGAAGGCGCGGCTGCTCCTGTACAGCTCCTCCTCGGCCCCGATGGGAAGGGGACTGAGCAGGGAGAGGGCGTCGCTGCGCTGCGCCAGCTCCCGCAGCCAGCGGGGGGCATCGGCCCCCGCCACCAGTGCCCGCGCCTGGGGCTCGCGACGCCGCAGCTGGGGCAGGCAGGAGCCCAGGAACCACCGCAGCCCCTGCTGGTTGGGCATCCAGGAGAGGGTGCCCACGTAGAGGACAGTGGGAGAGGCGGCTTCAAATGAGAGGGGAGGCCGCTCCAGCACCTCCGGCAGGGGAACGTTGGGCAGCACGCCTAGCCTCTCCGGCGGCGCCCCCAGGGCCAGCGCTGCCTCTCTCTCCGGCCCCGATACCACGAAGACCTTGCGGAAGCGCTGGACTATGCTGGCTTCGTAGCGGCGGAGGCGTCGCGCCTCCAGCGCCATGACCAACCGTCGCAGCGGGTCGCGCTCCTGCCGGGACTGCCGCTGCCACATGAGGCTCTCCACGTTGTGGAGGTGGAGGATGCTCAGCCCCGGGAAGTCGGGGGGGACGTACTGGCCCATGTACTCGTGGTCGGCGAAGAGAGCATCGAAGGGGACGCTCTCCAGCCGTTCCTTCACGGCGCGGGCCATCGCCTGGCTGTGGTTGCGATAGACGCTGAGGGGGAGACCAGCGGCGTAGCTGCCCAGCAGGCTGCGGAGGCTGCGCGGCCGGACGAAGGGGACGGTCAAGAGCCGGTCGCCGAAGCCGGCGGCGTAGGCGGCCTGCTCCCGGGTGAAGGGCTGGCCCTGGAAGCATAGCAGATGGACATCGGCGATGCCCCGCAGATGCTCCAGCAGCGTCCAGCTCTTGATACGGCCGCCGCTGTCTGGCGGGTAGGGGAACTGGTGGGTCAGGAAGAGGAGCTTCATCGGGCCAGGCCCTGGGTCGCCTGTCGGGAGGGATGGTACGGCATGGGTAGCGGGAGGGGCAGTCCGCCGGCCAGGGCCACGCCCCACCCGGCGAAGAGGTAGTACGCGGCCGTCCCCGTCACGCCAGCCGCCGACTCGCTGAACCAAGAGGCAATGAGGAGTCCCAGGAGGCCGGCTGCCAGCCCCCTCCACATCCTCCAGTGCGGGCCTCGCTCCTCCTTCGCGTCGCCCAGGGAGGGCAGCAGGAGCGCCGCTGCCAACGACAGGAGGAAGAGGAGCCAGAAGCCCAGTCCGAAGACTCCCAGTTGCGCCGTCAGGGCGCCCAGGGCGCTCTCGCCCCCCACGTCTGGCGCCTCGCTCCACAGGCCGGCTGCCCCCAGGCCCAGGCCCAGGGGGGCCTCGGCCATCTGCCGTAGCCCCTCCCGGAGGCCCCATACGTGGCGGGCCGCCCCCTCGGCGGTGCTGCCGGGAGGACGGTCGGTGGGCGCCGGTCCGCTGGGCGCCGGCGCCCCGGCGGGCGGTGGCGAGGCCGGCGCAGGCATCGCCGATGACCACTCTAGGAGGGCGGTCACCTGGCCGCGGGCGGGAACGTCTGGCAGGGTGGTGACGGCCAGGGCGGCCAGAAGCGGCGGCAAGACTATCGCCGCGGCCAGGGCCGGCCAGGGCCGCCCTCTCCCTAGGGCCAGGAGGGCGAGCACCCCTCCGCCCACGATGGCCACCAGCATACCCGCCCGCCCCAGGGTGGCCAACAGGGCCGTCGCCAGGAGCAGGGCGAGGGCCAGCAGGGGCCAGCCGATGGGCCGCCGCCTCTCTGGCTGGGCGGCCAGGGCCAGCACCAGCGCCAGGGCCAGGAAGAGGGCCAGGGTGGTGGGCTCCAAGAAGGTGGAGACCAGCCGCCGCACGGGGACGGTCAGAGGCAGGGCCGAGAAGACACCGTCCGGCAGCCCCCGGTAGACGAAGAGCCACTGGCCGGGGATGAGGCCTGCCTCGATCTGCTGCCGGTAGAAGGCCACGGCGTCCACCGTGTCCATCCAGAAGGCGGGGGCCAGAAGGAAGCGCTCCACCAGGCCGAACACGGCCACCAGCGCCGCCAGGCCCAGGAAGAGTCGCAGCGAGCGCAGGAAGAGCGAAGGGTCGGGCGTCAGAGCCCGGCCGGCGAAGTAGAGGAGGCAGGGCATACACCAACGCCGCAGGTAGGTCAGCCGGTCGGCGAGGGCGGCCTCCGAGAGGACGAAGTGGGCCAGGACGACCATCAGGAAGAGAAGGGCCAAGAGGTCTGGCAGGAGCGGCCGCCACAGGGGGCCGCCCTGTCGCCAGCGCCAGAGGAGGCGGCCCGCTCCCGCCAGCAGGAGGGCGGCCATGAGCCCTTCTTTGTAGGCGAGGACGTGACGCACCTCCTCCGCCGGCACGAAGGGAGAGAGGAGGGCCGCCGCCATCCGCTGCGTCGCCAGCCAGACTAGGAGGGCGCCTATGGCTACCGCGGCATCAGCCCGCCAGGCGATGGCCAGATAGGCCGCCCAGCCGCCGGCCATGGCAGCCCAGACGCTCCAGCCCGGCCCGGCCAGTGCCGCCACCGCCATCGGCGTGGCCAGCAGGGCGGCCAGGCCGACGGCGGACAGCGCCTCCCCCAGCCAGGGGAGGTGGAAGGACCGGGGTAACGGTGCCGCTCGCTGGACCGGACTCAACGGTCTCGCTCCCTGGCCCGGGGCAGAGGCTCCGGGACTATCGGGCACCCTTCTTGCTGATGACCAGTCCCACCGTCCGCAGCAGGATCGCCAGGTCGCGGCGGAGGGGATGATAGCGCACGTAGTCCAGGTCGTACATGATCTTCTGGTAGTAAGTGAGGTCGGACCGGCCGTTCACCTGGGCCAGCCCGGTCATGCCTGGCTTCACCTTGTGCCGCTGCTGGAAATAAGGGGGCCAGCAGGACACTATCTCCGGCACGTCCGGCCGCGGCCCCACCAGGCTCATGTCTCCTTTTATGACGTTCAGGAGTTGGGGGAGCTCGTCGACGGTGGTCTCCCGCAGCACCCGGCCTATGGTGGTGGCCCTGGGGTTGCGCCCGGGCGGGCTGAGAAGCTGCTTCGTGAGGTCGCCCCGGGGCAGACGTTCGTTCAGGTCGTCCTGGCCGCCGTGGGTGAGGGTGCGGAACTTGTAGAAAGTGAAGGGCCGGCCGTCCTTGCCTATGCGCTTCTGGCGGATGAGCACCGGCCCGGGCGAATCGAGCTTGATGAGCAGGCAGGCCAGGGCGAAGACCGGCCAGAGGACAGCCAGGGCCAGGGTCGCCACCGTTATGTCGATGAGGCGCTTCGCCCTGGGAGTGGGATAGACCGGCACCTCTTGGCTATCTATCATCGTCTGGTTGCCCTCATACCAGTCAGACGCCAGCAGGAAGGGCCAGATGGCGGATAATTCAGCATACCAGCAGCCACCCTTGTATGCTACTCCAGGCCGCGCTATCCTGCCCATTGGTATGGCCCCGACCGACCGGCCCTTCGCTCCCGATGTGGACGTGGCCATAGTGGGCGGCGGAGTGGTGGGGCTGGCCATCGCCGCCGTGCTGGCGCCGCGGCGGGCAGTGGCTCTCCTGGAGCGGCATCCCACGTACGGGCTGGAGAACAGCTCCCACAACTCCGGCGTCATTCACGCCGGCCTCTATTATCCGCCGGACTGGCTCAAGACCCGTCTCTGCATAGAGGGGAACCGTCTGCTCTACCAGTGGGCGGAGGCCCACGGGGTGCGCCATCGTCGTCTGGGGAAGCTGGTCATCGCCAGCGCCGAGGAAGAGATTCCTCTGCTGGAGGCGCTGGCGCGGGCCGCCTCCGCCAACGGCGTTCCCGGCCTGGAGATGCTGGCCCCTCACGAGGTGGCGCGGCTGGAACCCCACCTGCGGGCCGCCGGCGCCATCTTCTCCCCCTCCTCTGGCATCGTGGACCAGATGGGGCTGATGCGCTCCTACCTGCAGGAGGCCCGTGCCCACGGCGCCTTCGTCGCCTTCAGGCACGAGGTAGTGGGCCTGGAGCGCCGGGACGGTGGCTTCCTCGTCCGTTACGTGGGGCCGGAGGGCGAAGAGGGGGCTATTGGGGCGGCGACCCTGGTCAACAGCGCCGGCCTCATGGCCGACCGCCTGGCCGCCCTCCTGGGCTATGACCTCGACGGTGGCCCCCTGAATCCGCCGCTCAAGCATTATGTCAATAAAGGGCGCTACTACGACGTGGTGGACCGTGAGAAGGCGGAGCGCTTCCGCCACCTGGTCTACCCTCTGCCCCATGGCGACCGCGCCGGCCTCGGCGTGCACGTGACGCTGGACATCGACGGCGGCCTCCACCTGGGCCCGGACACGGAGTGGCTGCCCCCGGACGCTCCCCTGAACTACCGGGCCGACGACAGTCGCCGTGAGCAGTTCCTGGTCGCCGGTCGTGCCTTCTTCCCCGACCTGCGGCCGGAAGACATAGCGCCCGGGCAGGTGGGCTATCGTCCGAAGCTCAACCGCCCCGGCGAGCCGCCCCGGGACTTCCTCATCTGGCAGGACAGGGGCTACATCCACCTGGGCGGCATCGAGTCGCCGGGGATGACGGCCAGCCTGGCCATAGCCCGCTACGTGGCCCGTATGCTGGGAGCCGAGGCCGGGTAGGAGCGCCAGAGGCCGGCCTCTCCCGTCCGTCCGCTACCTGACGGAGCGGGCCGCCTCCGCCAGCTTCAGCTTCATCCACTCGATGTTGTAGTAGCGGGGATTGGCGAAGTCGGCGTTGATGCCGGACAGCACCTTGTCCACCATCAGCCCGGCCGATTCCCTGACGGAGATGGTGGGAGCGATGCCCAGGACTTCGCGGGCTCGCCGGGTGGAGACGCGGTAGTTGCGGACGTCCGGCTGGTCATCATAGATGACCGATACCTCTATACCCCGCTCTCGCAGCGCTGCCTGGACCTCCTCCGCTATCTGGCCGATGGTGAAGTTGTCGTAGGCCACGTTGAAGACGCCGGTGATGTGGTCGGCCGCCTCCAGGGCCTTGACGTAGGCCAGAGCGGCGTCCCACACGTCCAGCACGGGCCGCCAGAGGCGCACGCTGCGCACCATGATGCGACCCTCCGAGAGGGCGGTCTTCACCATGGTGTTGGCCACCAGGTCATAGCGCATGCGGGGGCTCCAGCCGATAACCGTCCCCTTCCGCAAGACGATGGTGCGGAAGGAGTCGTCGGCCAGGCACTGGAGGGCCCGTTCCGCCATCAGCTTGGAGATGGCGTAGGGATACTGGGGCCGGGAGGGCCAGTCTTCGTCCACTTCCTGCTCCTCGGTGAAGCCGTAGACGGAGCAGGTGGAGCCCATGATGAAGCGGGGCACGCCACAGCGCTTGGCGTACTGGGCTACCAGGGCGGCGCCGGCGGCGTTGATCTCGTAGTTCAGCCTGGGGCTGAAGTCGGCCATCGGGTCATTGGAGAGGGCGGCCAGGTGGATGACGGCCTCCATCCCCTCCAGCCACTCCTCTCGCATCTCCAGGATGTCGCCGATGACCAGTTCAGCCTGGCTGGGGAGGTGGTCCGTGCCGAAGAAGCCCGAGTCCAGGACTCTGACCTGGTGCCCCCTCTCCAGCAGCATAGGCACCAGGACGGAGCCTATATAGCCGGCCCCCCCTGTCACCAGTACGCGCATGTGACACCCCCTCGCTGTCCGAGATTGTGAACGGAGTTCCTTTGTCCTCAAGGACTAACGCACCGAGACGGCTGCGAGTCGCGTTTCGCGGGCCTTTCGCTCGGCTCCCCTCGTCCGCTGGCGAGGCCTCTCTCCCTTGTTGGGACGTAGTATAGCTTACTGGCGGCTGAGGGGCCAGCGCCCTTCGTCGGCCGGGGAGGCGGCTTGACCGGTAAGTACGCAGCTTCTAGAATGCGCGTGGGCCGGGGTAGCTCAGCGGTAGAGCACGCGGCTGAAAACCGCGGTGTCGGCGGTTCGATTCCGCCCCCCGGCACCACTCCCCTTCGATCCCGACCTCTTCCTCTGGCGCCGGCCATGGCCTGCGTGAGGCTCTGGTCAGGGGTGGCCTGTCCGGGCATAATGGGGCCGCAGTGAGACTGCCACCGCCGGTTATAGAGGCGCTGCGGCCCTGGTTCCCTGACCTGCCCCTGGAGAGGGTTCGCCTGGTCCAGGGTGGGCCGGTGTGCTGGTTCGTCCGTTCCGTCCTGCGCCAGGGGGCCATGACGGTCTACCCCTTCGTCTTCCTAGGAAGGGCCCGCTATGACCCGGCCAGTCCCCGTTTCCTCTCTCTGATGGCCCACGAGATGAAGCACATCGAGCAGTACCGCCGGTACGGGCTGCTACCGTTCCTGGCGCGCTACCTGTGGGACCTGGCGCGCCACGGCTTTCGCTACTCGCAGCGGCTGCCCCTGGAGGCGGAGGCCTACGCCCTCCAGGCGGAGTTCGAGGGCCAGCAGCGCCAGCCGGGGGCCTAGCTCAGGAGCCGGGCTCGGGCTGCGGCACCTCCTGGCCCTGCTCGCTGAGGGTCTGCAGGATCTCCTCCCATACGGAGCCCGGCACCACCACCTGCTGGCTGAGAGAGAGGGTCTCCAGCCACCGCTCCCTGGGGGCATCGTCCTTGATCCCCTGGAGCTGCTCCATACGGGAGGTGGCCTTGTAGACGCCGCCATCGGGGAGGAAGAGCGTCATGTCCACGACACGGATGACCGTCTGGCCCTGGGAGAGATGCTTGGTGCTGAGGCGCAGGAGGGCGGCCAGGGCATCGTTGATCTTGTCCAGAGCCTCCTCCTGGGCGCGGGCTGCCTGGGCTGTCTGGGGGAAGCGGGAAAGGGTCTCCCGGGAGACGGTGACCATGACCAGGTAGCTGGCCTGGGGGCCCTCCTGGCCCACATTGATCTCCGCCGCCGGCACGGCGACGAAGCCCTGGAAGCGGTCCTGGACAGCGGCCGCTATGGCCCGCACTCGCTGGTCGTCGGTCCGGCCGTTGATGTCGAAGTCCGGCCTGGCATAATTGACCTCTCCCAGGCAGGCGGTAGAGGCCAGGGAGAAGACGAGGGCCGCTATGATGAGGCGCCACCTGATCATGGCCTCCGTTTCCTCCTCTCGTCACTCCGTCCCGGCCGGTTCGACGGCGACGGTGTCCCTGGCGGAACGGTAGAAGGGGTTCTCGGGGGCTACCTCGTCGTCGGGCCAGACCGCTCTGTCCTCGTGCAGGAGGGGCTCGATCTGCAGGTTCTCCCACAGGCTCTCGAGTCCCCGGCCCACTATCTCGTCCTTCTCCAGTAGCTCCCGCACCACTGGCGGCGCCCGCTCCCGGTTCTTGCGCAGAAGGCGGTAGACGTCAACGAAGGCCTGCCCCAGGAGGACGCACACATCCTCCCGCTTCCCGGGGGAGGCCAGGGTGGCGCCGATGAAGCCGTTCCCCTCGTTGAGAAGGGACGGGTGGGCGCCGGCCACCGACATGAGAGATTCGCCGATGCGGGCATAGCGGGCCCGCTCCTCCTCGGAGCAGCGGCGGGGCACCATGCCGAAGAGCCCTACCATGGCGGTGGCGATGCGGGTGGCGTTCTCCAGGTCCTTGGCCACGCCAGGCTCGTTGTCCTGGAAGTAGAGGCGCTCTGCCACGATGGAGCCGATGCTGACCCGCAGCAGCCCCTCCAGCATCCGCTGCGGCTGGGGGTCGTGCTCCTCTATGGGGACGTGGGCCACCATCCCCAGGGCCTCGCCGCGGGGCATGATGGAGAGGACGATGGGCCGGTACCACTCGCCACAGAAGTACTTGAGGGGCAGGAAGTGCCCGGCGAACTCATGGTAGGCCGTTCGCTCGCGGTTGCGCTCCGTGGTCCGGGTGGGCTTGGCCATACCGTGGCGCAGGGCGGCCAGCGACTCCATCAGGGCGTCCCAGGTGACCCAGGGGTTGTCCCAGTCCTCCTCGTCCAGCTCGTGGCGGTGGCGCTCCCAGAAGCGTTGCATGCGGTAGTCCAGGGGGCGGCCGGCCTCCACCGCCGCCTTCACCTCTTTCAGTAGCTGGATGTGGTCGTAGCGATAGTTGACGGCGTCCCGGATCACCTGCTCTATCTCGGCCGGGCTGAGCCCCACCGTGACTCGGGCGAACTCCTTGCGACGGTCGGGGTCGTCCAGGCTGGGATGGTGCACCACCTTGGAGAGGTAGAGGTCGGCTATGTCCTCTCGCTCCGCCTCGCCAGGGGTGGTGAAGACCACCGTCTTGCCGAAACGCCCGGGCCGGCGCATGGCCGGGTCGATCAGGTGGGGCCGGTTGGTGGCGGCGAAGAAGTAGATGTTGTAGATGGGCGGCTGGGCCGGCGGCAGCCGCAGGTAGAGCGTCCTCTTGCCGATCTCCAGGACAGGCGGGACGAGGAGGACGTCCAGCAGCTCGTTGATCTTGCTGCGCAGCACCCGCTGCAGCAGGGGCGGCGAGTCCATGCCGTCCAGCCAGACCAGGAAGGGGAAGATGGCCATGGAGAAGCCGCCAAAGCCGCCCATGAAGGGGAAGGGGAGCATCTGGGGGGAGACGTTCTCCTTCTGGGGGAACTTCCGCTCCCAGAAGCTCTCCCGCGCCTGGGAGTGATCGAACATAAGGCCGCAGGAGGAGATGCAGCCGAACTCGTCGTAGTCGAAGAGGCGCCACAGGCTGTCGATCCTCCCCGCCGTCCCCTCGACCCGGCCGGGAAGCATGCCGCCCCGCCTCTGCAGAAGCAGCTCCGCCTCGTCGATGAAGACCACCGCCCGGCCGAACTCCCGCGCCAGCGCCTCCGCCCGGAAGCGCATGTAGAGCATCACCAGGACATCGATGGCCAGGAAGGTGGCCATGAAGGCGGAGCCGTTGGTGATGATGATGGGGGCGTTCAGGGTGCTGGCTATCGCCTTGGCGATGAGGGTCTTGCCTGTGCCGGGCGGCCCCACCATCAGGAGCCCTCGTTCCGGCCGCCCTCCCAGCTCTATGAGCTTCTTTCCTTCGGCGGAGGAGAAGATGCGGAGGGCGGTCAGGATCTGCTTCTTGGCCTCCTCCTGGCCGCGGACGTCGTCCAGGGCCACGCCCCAGGTCGCCTCCCCCGGCCGGATGACCTTTATCTGCATGATGTTGAATATGGCCAGGGGACCGAAGAGGATCAGGAAGTTCAGGAGCATCAGCAGCGGGAAGAGGAAGAGGTAGGGCAGTAGGAAGAGGACGAACTCCGGCCCCAGGGAGAGGGAGATCATGAGAGCGGCGGTGAGGAGGGCCAGAACGATGATTATCAGGAAGCGGGGGAGGAAGAGGAGGAGCAGGAACCACACCCCCACCAGGGCCGGGAAGGGCAGGAGGAAGACGTCCCGCGGGTAGAGGCCGAAGAAGTGCCTGGTGATGACGGCCACCACCACGAGGTAGGCGGCCACCAGTAGGGCGTTCTGGTAGAAGAGCTTGCGGTTCTTCCAGGTCTGCGCCAGGACGCTCTGACGCTTCATCTCCTTCAGGGTCTCCCGAGAGCGAGCCCGCCTCTCTTCAGGGTCGAGGACGGGCGACTGCCTCAGGAGGAGGTCGGCCTCAGCGTGGCGGTAGAGGAGGCCGAGGCTAAAGAGGATGGCGGCCGCTGCCAGGAAGGAAAGGAGGCCGTAGAGGGCGGAGGCGAAGAGGGGGCCATCGAGCACGAAACGCGTCACGGCGAAGCAGGTCAGGCCCACCATCAGGAGGAAGGGCACCGTGAGCCAGCGGGCCGCCGCCACGTAGAGCCTTCTTAAGCTTCCTTCCTGGGGCTCCATCGCCACTGTCCCCTCACCTCATCGAGAATGCTGTCCATTCGCCGCCGGGACACGACCAGTCTACAGCTTACAGAAGGACAGCGCAGCCCATTCTATACAAGTTTCGACAGTTTTTCCAGACGTGGGCTACCCCTGCCCCGAGACTGTGCAGGGTGTCGGGTCCCCTCCCCTCGATACGTCGCGCAGGCTGCGGCGGTCGCTAGTATCTCGCATTGTAATGGACGGAGAGCGGGTCCTACAACACGAGACGCTGCCGGAGCAGGGGAGACGGCCTTCACTCCGGTAGCTGGATGAGCCCTTCCTGGACGGCCCGCAGCACCGCCTGCGTGCGGGTCTCCACCCCCAGCTTGTTCAGGATGGAGGTGATATGGCTCTCCACCGTCTTCACCGAGATGCCGAGGTGGGAAGCTATCTCGGCGTTGCGGGCCCCGGTGAGGAGGAGCTCCAGGATCTCGAGCTCCCGCTCCGTCAGCTCCTCTCCCACAGCGGTCCGCTGCTTGCCGCCGCTGGAGAGCACCGCCACCACCTTGGTGGCGATCTCCGGTGCCAGCACAGTCCCTCCCTGGTGGATGATACGGATGGCGTTGTTCACCTCGGAGGCGGAGGCGCTCTTGAGGAGGTATCCCTGCACCCCTACCCGCATGAAGGAGCGGATGTATTGGTCGTTATCGTAGGCCGTGAGGACGAGGATGCCAGTGTCCGGCGCCACCTCGCGCACCCGTCTGGCCACCTCCACGCCGCTACCGCCCCTCAGGCGCACGTCCAGGACTATGACATCGGGCTGAAGGGCCATGGCGGCCGCCACGGCGCCTTCCACCGAGTCTGCCTCTCCCACCACCTCTATGTCATGCTCCTGCGCCATGAGGGCCTTGGTGCCCTCCCTGACGACAGCGTGGTCTTCCACCAGCAGCACCCTGATCCTGCGCTCTCCCGGGCCGTTGTCAGCCCCTCTTGGCATCGCTAAGGCTCCCCTCCGTTTCGGTGGTTGATCGGTGCGGAGCAGGCAGCGCCACGCGCACGGTAGTCCCCTCCCCGGGCCGGGACACGATGGTGAGCTCAGCGCCCACGGCGCGCGCCCTCTCCTTCATGCCCAGCAGCCCCAGGTGAGGATCGGTGAGCTGTGACGACACCCGTTGAGGGTCGAACCCCCGGCCATTGTCCTCCACCTTGAGGACCACCTCCTCCCCTTCCTGAGCGAGAGACAGCTGGATGTTCTGGGCCTGCGCGTGCTTCAGGGCGTTGTTCAGCGCCTCCTGGGCGATGCGGAAGAGGGCGGTCTCTGCCTCGGGGGCCAGGCGTATCTCCTCGTCCGGGATACGGACGCTTATCCTGGTGCCACCGCCGGAGAGGGCTGAGACCTCGCCGGCCAGCCACTCCAGGGCGGGGCCCAGGCCCAGGTCGTCCAGCATAGGGGGGCGCAGCCGCGTGCTGACGCTGCGCAGCTCAGCGGCGAGCTGCTTGAGGCGCTGGCGGAAGCCCTCGCCCTGGCCGGCGGTATCGCACTCGCGGATGAGCATGAGGACCCTCTGCAGGGGGCCGTCGTGCAGGTCGTGAGCCAGGCGCGTCCTCTCCTGCTCCTGGGCCTCCACCAGCCGCTGGTTCAGGAGGCGGAGCTCTTCACGGCTGCGCTCCAGGAGGGAGGTGGTCTCCTCCAGGGCGGCTACCTTCTCGGCCAGCTCGTCCAGAAGGAGGAGGTTCTCCACGGTCGGGGCGACGGCGGTGGCCACCGCCTGCAGGAAGTGCTGGTCGCTGGCCGGTGGCAGCTCGCCCGTGGGCTTTGGGCCGAGGAGGAGCCACCCCAGGACCCGCCCGGTGGCCAGGAGGGGCACCGCCAGGGCGGGCTCCGTCCCCTCCCGCCGCAGCACCTGCGGCCCCGGCCCGGCCTCCGGCAGCGATACCAGGGCTGACCAGATCTCCGGCAGGGGCTGCGGCCCCGGCGCGTCATGACGGTAGGAGACGGCCACTGCCTCCAGGGCCGACGTTTCGACGAAGACGAGGAAGGCCGCGTAGTCCAGGTTCAGCAGATGGCGCAGCCGGCCGGTGATGGTGGCGCCCAGCTCCCGCAGAGGGTGGCACTGTGCAACCTCGCGGAGGAGGCGTTGCATCGCCTCCTCGTAATCGTAGAAGTCCTGGTAGAGGAGACGGTCCACCAGTTGCTTGGCCACTCGCTCCAGGTGGGGGAAGACGACCACCCCCGCAGCCACGCCGAGGACGATGGCGACCACGCCGGCAGCGCCCCACTGGGCCAGGCCGGTCAGGCGGTCCACCAGATGGATAGAGAGGCCGATGACCCCCAGCACCGCTGCCCAGGAGAGGGCGTAGATGGCGCTGCGGTGGACCAGGCGCCTGATCCCCATCACCTGATAGCGCATGAAGGCCACGGCGAAGGAGATCGGCATGAGCGACAGCAAAGGCACGGTGACGGAGGGATGGACTATGGTGTCTCCCAACAGGCCCTGAGGAAGCAGGGTGAGCAGAGTCAACGGTGCTATCGCCGACACAGTTCCTAGAGCGATAATGCGGGTCTGCTCCCGCGCCAGTTCGGTGGGGGCAGCTAGCCAGTGCCTCAGCATCGCCAGGCCACTGAAGGAGAGAAGAGCGGCGACCTGGTAGTACCACAGGGGGCGGACTATCCCTGCATATGCATCAGGGGCCAGCCAGAAGGTGAAAGGCTGCGCAATGGTGGTGGGAGCTACAAAGACTAACCCCAAGGTCACTGGTATGTTCATACGTCCGCCTGTCCCGGGCATGGGCAGACGCGCAGGGAAGTTGAGCAGGAGAGAGACGAGAGTCCCGACAAGGAGGAGGCCTGTCTGGAAAGTGGCTATCTTCATCCAAAGGAAACCGTTGCCGCCACCCGGTCCAAGGACGAGCGTCAGAGCGGTGAATAGGCAGAAGCATAAGAACAAAGTCGCAGTGAGGATGAGGGTACTCGACAAATAGGCAGCGACTCCTACAGCGAGAAAAAGAGCAGCGGTTACAGCGAACGGCGTCACAGAATCAGGGCCATTACAGCAGGCAAGGATTCTTGCGTCAGCGATTATGACCTTGCCCGTGTCAGGTGCCTCTACGATGACTCTATCAACGGGTCCTTCCGGAACTGCTGGGGGGCCACCATTGAGGGACAGCACTCTCATCCCTGGTCTGAGTCCTATGTCCCACCCCAGGGAACCAGGTACCACCTTAGTCAGTATGACATCACCGTTAGGGTTTCTGCCTAGTCTTATGTCTAGATGTGGATCAAGAGAAACGACCCAAAGAGTTGCAGCTAAGGCGATCAGGAACGACGCGACAGCCAGAACAGCAACAGATATCCTGAAGCGTCGGTCAGCAGCGAAACAAACAATAAGCGACCTGATCAGGCGGGGCGCTTGTCCAGAGAGAGGCAGCCGCTGAGGTAGGCGGCCGCGGGCCGGTGGCGCTCTATCCACCGCAGCGCCCGCAACGCCCGACGTCGGTGTACCAGAGCTAGAAGCCAGGCGTAGCTTCTTGCCGCCTCTCGCCACGTCTCGTCTGCCATTTTACCGGACGGTCCAGTCCCTGCCCCGGTTACGGACGCGTGAAGCCGCGCCCGCTCCCGGTAATAGGCGACGGGCACGCTGGAGCGCCCGCGGGCCAGGTCCTCCGGGAAGTCTACCACGTCATCGATCAACTGGCACATCATCCCCACGTGGAAGCCATAGACGTAGTAGAGCCTGGCCAGGCGGTCGTCGGCGCCGCCCAGCCTCGCCCCGGCGGAACAGATGGCAGCGGTGAAGCCCCCCGACTTCTGGCGGGCCACGCCCACCGCCCCCCTCAGGTCCAGCTCCTGTCCCGCCTCTACCTCCGTCTGCTGGCCTCCTCCGGCCCTCAGCAGGGCGAGCGACAGGTGGTCTGCCGTCTTGGCGAACCCGGAGCGGTCGTCCTTGAGACAGACGAAGCTGAAGGTGAGGAGAGCGATGGCGGCGTTCAGCAGCGCCTCCCGGTTCGGGAAGCCCGGCCACAGGGCAGCATCGTCCTCCTCCAGGTCGTCGATGACGTCCATGGCCCGGGCCAGGCACTCGGCCGAGGCGGCCAGGGGGACGGCTGGCTGCCAGTCCCCGCCCGAGGCCGAGGCGCACGAGGCGAGGGCGAGCATCGCCCAGTGCAGCTTCGGTTGATCGCTGAGGACGCCCCCCCGTCCGCTCAACAGGGCGCAGATCCTTCGGGCCAGAGGGCCCTCTCCCAGGCTCTCCGACAAGGCAGACAGGATATGTCGCCTCGCCGCTGCCTGGGCCTGCTGCCGACAGACAGGGCTATATGTCATTACAAAAGCGATAGAGTGCCGGTTGGGCCAGCCTCTATATCCAAGAGCCCAGGAATGGGGTCAGCTCGTCGGCGCTGGGGGCGGAGAGACGCCCGGCCTTGACGATCTCCGACAGCCACTCGCCGAAGGCCGCCGCCTCGACGTCGCCCAGGCGGAGGCCCTGCAGAGTGCCACCCTCTACCAGGCGGGCCCGCAGCCCCTCGTCCACCGCTATCTGCTCGACCAAGCTGGCCAGCTTCTCGTACATACTATACCTCCTTTGGCTACTTTCCCCCGGACAGAAGACTGCCCTGGGGCGCTCGCCCTCACCCCAAGCTTCGGACACCAGGGACCCGGCTACATCCGTGAAAATCATGAAAATTGTGAAAGGGGTTTTCCCTCTATAACTCAGGGTTTTCCCCGAAGATGCGCGGGCGATGGTGGTCGTCCCTTTGCCGTGAAGGGCCAGGGTTATCACGGATGCCCTCAGATTCCAATATCGGATACTAGGAACTGTGTCACGCATACCTCCCGAGGCGTCTCTATGTAGGGAGGGACAGAAGTGAGGGGTGGCCCGGAGGCAAGACCGCTAAGGGGGGACCGAAGGTGGCTGTCCTAGCTCTGCTCTCGGACGACCCGTTCCTCACCGCGGCTGTGGGACAACGGTTCACCGGCAAGGGCCATACCGTGCTGGTGTGCCGCTCCGGCTGCGAGCTGCAGCAGGCCCTCCGCTCGGTGAGTGTGGATTTCCTCCTCCTCGACGGCGAGAGCCTGAACGGCGACCTGCCGCGAGGGGTCGTCGACTCCTACCCGCCGGTGGCAATCGTCCTGCCCGATGCAAGAGACGCGGGGGAGGCCGTCATCGCCCGGCTGGCCGGGCTGGACGGCGCCCTCGTTCTCTCCTTCGCCAGGCCGGTCGATCTCTCCCTCCTGGAGGAGGCGGTCCTGACCAGGGTGGAGGCTGGCGCAATCCGGCGTCGGTCGGGGCCGTTCCACCTAAGCCATACCACTCGCTCGCTGCGTTACGGTAACCTGCACGTGCCGCTGACGCCCCTGGAATATCAGCTCCTGCGTCGCCTCATGGAGCAGGAGGGCTCGCCGGTGCCGGCCTCCACCCTGCTAGAGGAGGTATGGGGAGTCCCCGCTGCCGCCGGCTCTACCGAGACGGTGCGGGCCCACATCCGCAACCTGAGGCGCAAGCTGAGACAGGCCGGCGGGCTCGACTGGTGCATCCAGACGTGCCCCAGGCATGGCTATCGCTTCGTGGGGATGCCAGGGGTAGCGGCCCGGGCCGCCATGCGGGCGGCCAACGATTCCTGAGCCAGACCGCCGGGAGCGGGCGCCACTCCTGGCCGGGTGCCGCCGGGACGTCTCCCCTCCCCGGGGACTGCGAGGTCGTGCTCTTATCCCGAAGGGACCAGGGGCATCGCCTGGCGGATGATCCGGGCCAGCTCCTGGGAGAGCCGCGCTATCTCCTGCGGCCTCCGAGCGCCCGAGAACTCCGTCTCCAGGGCCAGCGTGGCTTGGCAGAGCTGGCGGCCCAGCGCCTCGTCCCGGGGGCGCAACACCGTGTCCAGGTTGTGGGTCAGGTTGTGCACCCGGCCGAAGAAGGCCTGCTCCGCCCCCTGGACGTTCCCTGCCATCGCCATCTGAGACGTCCTCTCCAGCCCGGCGATGGCGAACTCCATCTCCGCCTGGTCCACCGTCACGGTCCCCAGGGGGGCCAGAGTGCTGGCGCAGGGATCGCTCTGCCCTGCCGGGCCGCCCCTGATGAGCAGCACCACCAAAAGAGCGATGCTGATGCCGATGAGCCCCAGCACGCTGCCCCAGATGACGTCACCGATGCGCAGGCGTCCATGCTCAGCCTTCATGGCCCTCCTCATCCCTGTGGTGTCGGCGGCTGGCCGAACTGGCTCCTCAGGTAGTTGATGATGTGCCAGCGGTCTTCCTCGCTCAGGGTGCCTCCGAAGGCGGGCATCACCTGGCCAAACCCGTTAGTGATGACGTAGAAGAAGAACTCGTCGGAATGGAAGGGGACGTGGGCTGTGAGGTCGGCGGGGCGCACCGGCAGGGTGGCGGCGGCCGGTCCATCGCCCCGGCCGCTCTCTCCGTGGCAGACGGCGCAGTTCTGGAGGTAGAGCGCCCGGCCGCGGCTGATAGACTGGGCGCTGGGAGCGATGGGGTTGCCAGCGGCCCCCGGCGTCAGTTCCAGATAGCCCAGGGTGGCGGCTGCCACCAGGAAGACGCCTACCATGGTGGTGGCGATGCGGAGGCCGCGCACGGCGCGAGCGCCGCCGGAGGGCAGGCCGGGCCACTGGCTGACTCCGGCCCACAGCAGCAGTCCCAGCGTCAGCACCCCCGCGGCGGCCACCGCTGCCCAGTCCCCTGCCGTGAGGGGGAAATCGAAGGGGGAGCCGGCGGCGGCCCCCGGGGTGCCGGCCACGGGCACCTGGAAGGTGGCTGCCACGTCCTCCAGGCCGCGCCGCCGGATGTCCACTATCACCTCCCACTCGCCAGGGACAGCGAAGAAGGGGCCCACGGCCCGGTAGGTGCTGGGCCCGGCCGGCTCCGCCACCGCCTCCGATGGCCCCAGCGAGGGGTCTGGCGGCGTGAAGCGGAGGCGGACTCGCAGCACCTCCGGCAGAGGCTGCCCTGGCGCCGGCAGCAGGGTGACCAGGTAGGCATTGGTACCCACAGCGTTGGGGGCGATGCTCAGGTTCACCGTCATGTCGCCGGCGGGTGCCCGCGCCTCGAAGCCGACGGCGGTCTCGGCCACCGGCTGCGACGCCTCCTCAGCCTGCCGGAGCTGGCGGGCCGGCGGGTAGTAGACCAGGACAGCGGTGGCCGCCAGCACCGCCAGCGCCAGGCCGCCCTCCACCGCCACCAGCCTGACCAGCCAGCGGTGCACGGCCTCCCAGCGGGAGAAGTCCCACCTCAGCAGCAGGGGGCGCAGGAGAAGGGCGTTGACCAGCGTCACCGCCAGGAGGGCCGCTACCAGGGCCAGCTTGGCCACCAGGGTGCGGCCGTAGGGGGAGTCTACCAGCCCCTCCGGCAAAGACACGTGGACGAAGGCGTTGAAGACGCCGGCCCCTAGCAACAGGAGGAGCGAACCAGCGGCCACGGCCGAGAAGCGCTGCAACTGCTCGGCGGTGAGGCGCGTCCTCTCCGGGCCTGCCAGGTGTCGGCCCGACCACCGCAGCATCAGCCCCGCCTGGGCCAGCATCCCCAGCCACACGGCGGCCCCCAGCAGGTGGACGAAGTCTGATGCCACGGCCCAGAAGGAGCCCAGGGCGGCGGCAGCGTGGCCGCTCAGGGAGATCAGCAGCAGGTAGCCGAGGCCGCTGACCAGCGCCAGCCCCAGCCCCAGGGAGCGCCCCCATGGTCGGGACTGCCCCGCCGGCGCCAGCGCCATCAGAAGGCCGATGGCCAGGAGAGCCCATGCCCCCTGACGCAGCAGCCAGCGCTCCCCCCACATGGTGCCCAGCGCCCCCTCCCAGGAGCCGGCCTGCCGGGCCGAGGCCAATAGCTCCAGCCCGCTTCCCAGGGCCAGCAGCAGCAACGCCAGCAGCACCGTGCGGGCCAGATGCCTCCGGGCGGCAACGGCGGCAGCCGTCCCCCCGTGGCGCTCCGTGGCCGGGCCCACTGCAATCCGGTAAACGACGCCTCCCACCGCCAGGACGATGCCCAGGAAAGTCAGCCAGCGGCCCGCCACGCCGTCCGGCGTCGGCTCGCCGCCGCCGCTGATGACGGAGGCCTCCGCCGGCGCGCCTGGGGGCTCGCTCCCATCCGGGTTCAGGACGGTGAAGGGGAAAGAGCCCTTGAGGGTATGGCCGTCCACGGTGGAGAGGGTCTGCCACACCACCAGATAATGGCCGGGCGGGAGCCCCTGCCGCACCGTCACCGTCATCTGGCGCTGGTCCCCAGCGGCCACGGCCGAGTCGTCGTTGTCCACCCGCTGCCCCTGGGCATCCAGAACGCGCAGGTAGGAAAGGCGGGGGTCCAGGGGCTCGCTGAAGGTGGCAGCGATGCGCTCCGGCGGCCCTGGCAGCCGCGCCCCCGATGGCGGGTCGGAGCGGACGAGCAGGGCATGGGCCTGCGCCTCCCCCGGGAAGGACAGCAGGAGGGCCAGAGCCAGCAGGGTCAGTACCGTCAGCGCTCCTCTCATGCTCCTCCCTCCCATCCCTGGTCCAGCCAGGGCCCCGGCAGGCACCAGGCCAGGGGAAAGGCGTCAAGGTCGTCGCTGGTCAGTTGGCGTTCGCCTGAGCCGTCGGGATTGGCGACGAAGATGGCCGTGTTGTGGGGCCGCGCCGCGTCCACCTCCTTGGGCAGCCGGAAGGGGGCGATGGACGATATGGTGGGGCCCAGCGTCCCGGCGTAGGCCAGGTGCTTGCCGTCCCGCGACCAGCGAGGGAAACCCTTGGCCCGCCCGCCCTGGGTGAGCTGACGCTCCCCCTCGCCGTCGGCGTCCATGATGAAGAGCTGAGAGGTCAGGCCGGAGGGGTCGACTCCCACGTAGACGATGGTGGAGGCGTCGGGCGACCAGTCCGGGTAAGTGTTGCTGTTCCCCTCCTGAGTGAGCTGGCGCGGGGGCCCGCCCTTCACGTCCAGGGCATATATCTGGGTCTGGCCGGCCCGGTGCAGGCTGAAGACGATACGGTCTCCAGCAGGCGACCAGCGCGGCGAGCCCACGGAGCCCGGCAGGGCAGCGAAAGGCTGCCAGGTGGTGCTGGCCAGCTCCAGCCACCACAGACTGTACTCTTGCTGGCCCATCATGAGGCGCGACACGGCCAGGCGGCTGCCATCGGGCGAGAAGGCCACACCCCCTATCTGGCCCTCCACGTCCAGGGTGCGGTGCCCCCAGGGGCCGCCCATCAGGCGCAACTGGCTCCGTCCTTGCCGTATGTCCAGCAGGGCGAGGGCCAGGGCCTGGCCCTCGGGTGTGCAGTCGGCGGCGGCCACGAAAGTGTCGGCGCTGAAGGGGGGAAGTCGGCGCTGGGCGCCGGAGGCGAAGTCCAGCGCTACCACCTGGTTGTTGAACGCCTCCAGATAGAGCAGGAGCCCCGCCGAGGGGGCGGGCGAGGGGGCTTCTCCCGCCCCGCCGCCCCCTCCGCAGGCCAGCGCCAGGACCGCCAGGGCCACCGTCACCGCTGCCCAGCGCCGATGCATCACGATCTCACCGCCTCCGTCCGATGGCGATCCCCGCCGCCGCCCCCACCGCTCCCCCGCCCAGGACCCCCGCCACCAGCGCCCAGAGAGGCATCCCGCCGCTCCTACCCTCGTCGCCAGAGGGCGCCACGGGTGGGCTAGGAACGGCAGGCGCCGGGGAGGGGGCCGCCTGGCCCGGCGTGGGGGCGGCCCCGCCTACGAAGAAATGAAAGGCGCCCTGCGCCTCCTCCCCGTCCTCGTCCGACAGGGTGTGCCAGATGACGGTGTAGCGGCCGGCAGGCAGGGCCGGCGGAAGGGGGACGGAGACGTGGGTGCGGTCGTCGTCGTCCAGCGTCGCCTCCTGGGAGACCACGTCACCGCTCTCGTCGACGACGATGACGCGTGGCAGGCCGCGGGAGCGGCGCAGCTCCTGAGTGAACCAGACCTCCACCCGCGAGGGCGAGGTCTCCACCGTGGCCCCCTCGGCCGGCTGGGAGCGCTCGTAGCGGGCGTGGGCCATGGCCCGCCCCGTCCCCCACGCCAGGAGCGCCGCGGCCAGGAGGAGTGTCCCCAGGGCGAGGGCCCAGGGCCGGCGGAGGGCGATCGCCGCCTCAGTGCCGTTGCTCATCACCGCTACCTCCCGTCTGGGGCTGGACGGCCTCCTGGATGGCGTGTTGCAGGTCATGACAGCGGTCGTGGCTGGCCTGGGCGGCCGCCTTGACTGCCGCCAGGTCGCCCCGTTCCACAGCATCGCGGAGCTGCTGGAGCTGGCCCCGCAGAGCCTCCACCTCGTCCTGCAACTCCCGGGGCCAGTCCACCAGCGCCAGTCGGGTGAGGCCGGAGCTGGCCGCCGAGGACCACTCGTCGTCCACGGCCTGGGCTGCCTGGGCCGCCTCGTCCACGTCGTGGAGGCGGCTGCAGTCCAGCATCTGGTAGCCTACGGCCAACTGCAGGCGGTCCAGCCTCCCCTCCAGCGTCTGGAGCCTGGACTCGTCCTGGCCGCCACCGCAGGCAGCGAGGGCCAGGGCGGCGACCAGCGCGGCTGTCAATAGGGACAGCTTGGGCCACATGTCTACCCCCTCCGAAGGAGCGATTTTGCGGTCGGTCTGGCTGCTGCCGTCTGTCGAGGGGGTCAGGCGAGGCGGGGCGGTGGCCGCAGCACCGCCAGCTCCGGTTCGTCGAAGGAAAGGGTGTGGGCGATGGCGAGGACCACAGGGGGCGTCAGCCCAGCGGGCAGGAGGAGCCTCTCCTGCGGGTCAAGCCCCCACACGCCCGTGAGGGAGGGCTGGCCGCCACAGTGGGTGACGTCCAGGTGACAGTGTTCGACGTGGGCCTGGGCCTCGGCGGGGCCGTGGGAGTGGCCCTCGGCGCTGACCAGCAGGCCCCAGTGGCCCAGAAAGAGCAGGTTGGGGAGGATGGCCGACAGGAATATGAGGAGCGCCCCCCGCTGGGCTAGGCGGGAGAGGCGGTTGGCGCTGACCGTCCGTGACATACCTATCGCCCGGCAGTTCCCAGCCTAGGAGACGAGTAGACGCCCGTCAACTCTCCCGCCGCCTCTCTCAGGCCGCCGGCGGACGATCGTGGGGGGCGCATCGCGGCCACCGCGGTGGGGAGGCCTGTACTCCTGCCCGTCCGTGCCCTGCGCCCCTATTCTTTTACGACGGTGCTGCCCTCGGGGGTCTTCTCCACGCGCAGGCGGACGGGCATCCGCTCCGCCAGGGCGGCGATGTGGGTGATGATACCCACCATGCGACGCCCGTTGGTGCCCAGGGCCTCCAGGGCGTTGGCCACGATGTCCAGGGTGTCATCGTCCAGATGACTGAACCCCTCGTCGATGAAGAGGCTCTCCAGGGCGGCCGGCCCGCGGGCGTGGGCCAGCTCGGGCAGCCTCTCCGCCAGGGCGAGGGCCAGAGAGAGGGAGGCGAGGAAGGTCTCGCCGCCGCTGAGGAGGTGGGCGGGACGGATGGCGTCGCCGTTCCAGTGGTCGACGATGTAGAAGCGGTCTTCCTGCACCGTGAAGTCGTACTGGCCGCGGGAGAGGTGGTTCAGGTGGCGGGAGCCGTCCTCCGCCAGGATGTGCAGCGCCTCCTGTCTCAGGTAGGACTGGAAGTTGTTGCTCTGGAGAAGCTGGGCGAGCTGGCGGGCCACCTCCGCCTCACGCCGCGCCTCCGCCTCCTGCTGGCGCAGTCGCTCGGCCGTCTCTATATCCTTCTCTAGCTGCTGGAGTTGGGCCTCCAGGGCGCCGGAGGCCCAAGCCAGCTCGTCGGCCTCCCGCTGCCGCTCCCGCAGGAGGCCCAGCACTGGTGGGGAGGGGTCGCGTCCCTCGTCCAGGGCCGCCAGCACCTCCAGCCAGCGCTGCTCCTGGGCCCACCCCCGCAGTTCGGGCGCCACCTGGCCGATAACGGCCTCGGCCTCCTCCATCTGGCGCCTGGCCGCCGACTCCTCCGCTCCCAGGGCGGCCAGCTCTTTGTCGGCCTCCATGAGGCCCTGGACGAGACGCCCTCGCCGCTCCTCGAGCGCCTCCTTTTCCCTCTGCAGGGCCTCCAGCCGGCGGCGGGCCTCCTCCAGGCGCCCGAGTTCTCCCTCCAGCGCCGTCACGTCCATGGCGGGGCCGGCCTCCTGGGCCAGGTCCTGGTGGAGCCGCTCCCTCTGCTCCCGGGCCTGCTGCAGCCGCTGCCGGACGCCCTCCTGTCGCTGGCGGAGGGAGGCCTCCTCTCGCTGGGCCTGGGCCCGGGCCTCCTGGGCCAGGCGCAGGGCCTCTCGTGCCTGCGCCAGGGACGCCTCGGCCTGACGCAGCCCCTCCGCCGCCTTTCTAGTCTCCTCCCGCAGGGCCGCCTCCGCCTCCTCTGGCGACACCTGCCGACCGAACAGGTCGGCCAGCGCCCTCTCGAGGCGCTCCCGGTCCTCCTGATGCTGCTGGATGGACTGTCGGTGCAGCTCCACGCCCTGGCTGGCCTGGGCCTGCGCTGTCTCGGCCTGGCGGAGCGCCTCCTGCGCCCGCTGGGCTGCCGCCTCTGCCTCCCGGGCGGCCTCCTCGGCTGCGGCGAGCTCCGGGGGTGCCTCTACGGCGGGGAGCGGGCCCGTCACCCGCTGCCCGCAGACGGGGCAGTCGTCGCCCGGGTGGAGATGGCGGCGCAGCTCCAGGGCGCTGGCCTGCCGGCGGACCCTCTCCAGCTCCTCTCGCGCCCGCTGCGCCTCCCGGGCCGCCTCCTGAGCGATGGACCGTGTCCGCTCCAGCCGCTCCCGGGCACGCCCCAGCGCTTCCTCCTGGGCCGCCAACCGCTTCATCGCCTCCGTCAGCCGCTCTCGTGCCTGTCGAAGAGGGGTGAGAAGGCCCTCCGCCTGGGCCTGACGCGCCCGGGCAGAAGCCAGGGCCTGTTGCGCCCTGTCCCTGACCTCCTCGGCCTGCCGACAGAGGGCCAGGCGCTCATCCTCCCGGCGCTGTGCCTCCTGCGCCCGCCTCTCCACCTCGGCCAGCTCGCTGGCGTAGCGCCGGTCCTGTTCCTCGAGTTCCTCTATCTGCACGTCCAGGAGATGGAGCTGGCGGGCCATCTGGAGGGCGGGACGCAGACGTCCATGGCGGACGGGGTCGTAGGACACCTCCTGGATGGCCTGCTGGACCTGCCGCAGAGCGTCCTCCGCGCCTTGAATCTCGGCCCTGGTGCGCTCTACCGTCTCCCGGGCGATGCGAGCACGCCGCTGCAGCTCGGCCAGCCGCGCCTGGGCCTCCTGTCGGCGGGCCTGGGCGTCCCTGAGCCGGCGCGCCTCCTCGGCCGCTCTCTCCAGCGTCTGCACCTGGAGGGCCGTCGCTGCCTGTCGCTGCTTGATGGCCAGCCACTCCGCCTTGAGCTGGCGCAGACGCTCCGGCGTGGCCTCCGCCAGCTCCTTGCGGAGGTGCAGGGCCAGCGCCTCCGCCTCCTCCTGACGTCGGCTGGCGATCATGTTGGCCCGGCTGACCATCTGGGCGTAGATGTCCAGCCGTAGCAGCTCGTCCAGCACCTTGCGGCGTTCCTCGGGGCGGCCCACCAGAAACTGCTGGAACTGTCCCTGGGGCAGAACCACCGAGCGCACGAAGCCGTCGTAGTCCATCCCCAGCAGCTCCCTCACCCGCTCCGTGGCGGCCGCCGCCTTGTCCTCCAGCGAGGACCATCTGCCCGTCCGCTCGTCCAGCTCCTCAAGCTGGACGAAGGGCTTCCCCTGGACGCTGGTGGAGCGGACGATGCGATAGCGGCGGCCTCCGGCCTCGAACTCCAGGGAGACGCTGAGGCGCCCGTTGTAGCCACCCTGGCTTATGAGCTCTCGGACGCTGGTCCCCACGCGGGGGGCCTGTCCATAGAGGCAGTAGGCCAGGGCGTCCACCAGCGAGCTCTTGCCTGCGCCCGTCGGCCCCGTGATGGCGAAGAGCTGGAGGTCGCTGAAGTCTATCTCCACGCGTCTTCTGTAGGAGGTGAAGCCCTCGAGGGCCAGCCTAAGGGGACGCATGGGCTACCTCCTCATAGAGGCGGTTGAAGAGCTGGAGCAGCTCCGGGGAGGGAGGCGTCCCGTAGGTCTGGCGGTGGTACTCTATGAAGTGCTCCTCCGGCGTCCGGTGGGGCTGGGGCGGCCGGAGCCCCTGCTCCCGTTGTGGATAGACGGGGACGATCTCCACCGCCCCCGGGAGATGCGCCCGCACCTGTTCCGCCAGACCTGGCCGGGGGCCGTCCACCTGTACGAAGACTCGCAGGTAGGCGTCCCGCAGGGAGGCGTCCTCCGCCAGGCCCGGTATGGCGGCCAGCGGCACGGGGGCGTCCTGGCGGCCCACGTTGCGGAGCTGCCGGATGCGGTTGAGGCGGACGACCTCTGGCGGCCCCAGGAGGCCCCGCTCCGCCGTCGCCTCGAAGAGGTAGACGCATTTCTCTTGCCCCGCCTCGCCGAAGTCCAGCTGGAGGAGGGAGCCCGGGTAGACCGCAGTGTGCAGCCCCTGCACGCGCTGGTGGCGGTGCAGGTGCCCCAGGGCGATGTAATGGGCGTTGCGGGGCAGGCGCTCCTGCCTAATGGCGTAGACCTGGGAGAGATGGAGCGGGCGCTCGCCGGAGGCCTCGCCCCCCACTTTGGCCCCGTCCACGAAGAGATGCGCCAGAGCGATGTTGACCGTGTCCTGACGGAAGGCCCTGGCCAGGTCTTCCAGCATGCCGGCGATGCGCTCGGCGTACTCCTGGAAGTGTTCCTCCGGCGCTCCGCTGGTGAGCCTCTCCCAGGAGCGGACCTGTCGCTCGTGGACCCAGGGGAGGGCGGCCACCAGCGCCCGCTCCGTCCCGTCGCGGCTGATCACCTCCACGATGCCCCCCTGCGCCGGCGGCAGGGGCTCGGCCCGGACGTGGACGTCCACCAGCTCCAGGATGCGGCCGAAGGCGGCCAGCCGACGCGGGTGATCGTGGTTGCCGGCGATGACCACCGCCTTGATGCCGTGGCCCACCAGCTCGCGGAAGAAATCGAAGGCTAGCCGCTCCGCCTCGGGGGGCGGCGCCACCGAATCGAAGACGTCGCCGGCTACCAGGAGGCAGTCCACCCGCTCCACCCGGGCTATCTCCAGCACCTCCGACAGCACGGCGTGGAACTCGTCGTCCCGGCGCCGGTTGCGGAGGAGCTTCCCCAGGTGCCAGTCGCTGGTGTGGAGGAACCTCATCGCAGGTCCCAGATCTTCTCCCTGTCCACCGCTACCTCTTCGGGCCGGGTGGCCCAGGCGGGGAAGGGGAAGTTGACCAGAAGGGGCACCGGGATCTCTGGCTGGTGGAGGAACATGCTGCCCGGCTTGAGGATGGCGGCCCGTTCCCTGGTGAGGCCAACCAGGAAGCCGTACTCGCTGCGAGTCGCCTCGGCGGCGTCCAGCCGGCCGGTGACGCGGAAGGAGGCGTTGGTCACCACCCGTCGCTCCACTTCGCTGGCCGTCTGCTGGGCGCCGATCAGGATGACGCCCAGGCTCCGCCCCCGCTCGGCGATGTCCAGCACCACCTCCTTGATGGGGCTCCAGCCCTCGCGGGGGGCGTATTTGTTGAGCTCGTCCAGGACGACGAAGAGGAGGGGCTCCCGCGTGCCCTGCAGGTCTTTCTGTTCCATTATCTGCTTCAGCACCACGCCGACGACGAAGCGCTTGGCGCGGTCGTTGAGCTTGTTTATATCGATGACGTTGAGCTGGCGCCCCAGGACATCTATGTAGTGGCGCCGCTCCTGCTCGGGGCTGAGGTCGCCACGGATCAGGTGGCCCACGGCGTCCGCGCTGGCCCGGAGACGGCGCAGGAAGGCGTCGGCGGTGCCCCTTGCCAGGTGGGCGCGTCGCACCAGGAGGTCGTCGGAGTTTTCCGCCAGGTAGTCCACCAGGTCATCGAAGCGGGTGGCGCGGCGGTCGCCCAGCATGACCCAGGGCCGATCGGGCGGTTGCTCCGCCGTCTCCTCCCACAGGTGGCGGGCGGCCACTGTTACGGCGAAGGAGAGCTGGCTGGTCTCGCTGTCGGCCTCGGCGAAGAGGAAGGGGAGGAGCTGGCGCTGGCAGAACTCCCGCAGCGACCAGGCGTAAGCGGTGATGCCGTCCTGGCGGGTGCCGACGTTGTGCACCAGCTCGAAGGTGTTCTTGCTGGGCGGTGCCCACAGGGCCACGTCCTGGAAGGGCCCGGCGGGGAGGCCCAGGCGCTCGTAGCGCTCCCGCTGTTCGTCGCTTAGGCGGTTGTTGGGCCGGTCCACGAAGAGGAGGTCTTCCCCCTTGACGTTGAAGATGACGGCGCGGGCGTTGGTCACGCTGGGCCGCGCCTGGGGATGGTGGAAGAGGCTGTAGAGGAGATAGAGGGCGTAGCTGGTCTTGGTGGCCACGCCGGAGATGCCGGCGATGTTGACGTGGGCGCCGCGGGTGCCGTCCAGGAACTCCAGGTTCCCCCAGACCACCTCCCCGTCCCGGGAGAGGCCGGCGGGAAAGCGGCGGGCCATGCCATCGAAGTAGAGGGCCCGCTCCCGCTCTTGCCCGGTCGCCCGGTAGACGGGCTGGCCGGGGGTGGGGGGCACCAGCACCTCCGGCTCCACCCGGGTGACCAGGACGTGGGCGGCGGTGGCGATGCCTACTGGCAGCACTCCCTCCGCGGCGCGAAAGACGTCGGAGTCGAAGCGGGCCCCCTCGTAACGGGTGCGGACCATGTCCACCACGCCGTAGATGGTGACAGGCTCCTCCCGCCCGGGCACCGGGGTGGAGACGCAGACTATGTCGTCCAGTTGCAGGTAACAGCCCTCGGCGACGCCCACCCAGAACTCCAGGGGGTGGGCATCGTCGGTGCCCAGAACGCGTCCCACTTCCCTCATCGCTGCTGCCCCTGTCTGTAGAGATAGACCTCTATGTGGCGACGCACCCACTGGTGCTCGCCCAGGCCATGGCGCAGCCGCTGCTCCAGGGCGGCCACCGGGTAGAGGTTAGCAGGGGCCCGGGCATCCCAGCCAGCCGCCGAGGCGAAGCGGGGGACGATGGCGGTGGCCAGGTCGGCCAGGCGGCGCGCCGCCTCCAGTCCGATGCTGGCCCAGGTCTCCATTCTCACTATTCCCACCAGCGGGTGCTGGGGCGCCGCCGGCTGGGCGATACGCACGTACCAGGAGTAGCGCTCGTCCAGCTCTCGCTCCTTGTGGATCAGGAACAGAGGGCTACGGCTGCCCCAGGGGAGGGCCATCACCTGGGCCATGAGCTCCCACTCCAGGTAGCGGCGATGGTGGCTCTTCACATGGCCCACCACCGGCGCTTTCCCCATGACGAAGCGGGGAATGAAGGTGATGGGCCCGTCTATCACCACCAGGACGTCCTCCCTTTCTTGGCAGTGGTCCACCACCAGGGCGCCCTCCTCCTGGCGCATCCGTTGCTGCAGGGCGTCCCGCACCTTCTGGTGGTTACCATCGGCGATGCTGAGAAGGCGGTAGACCAGCGCCCCGCCGTTGGTCTCGATGCGGACGTCGCCGCTGAAGCGGTGGCTCCCCAGCACCAGGCAGCGACCTATCTTCTCTTCCGCCACCTCCGCCCGCCCGGCGCGGCAGCGGACGCCACCGGCGCCGTAGCTGCCGAAGAGCCCCCAGACGAGGCGCCCCTCCTCCTCCCCCACCACGCCGGCGTCCACTCGTCGCACGCCGTCCACGAAGAAGACCTCCTCCACCACCGCCGCCGCCTCTGGCTGGAGGGGGCGCCACTGGTCCGTCGTCAGCTCCACGGCGGCGTCCGCCGGCTGGGCCTCCTCGTCGGACTCCTCTTCGTCGTCCAGGAGCCCCTCGTAGGCAGCCGCCCAGGGATGCAGACGGAGCGCGGGAAGCATCGTCACGCCTTTCGAACAGATGACCGATTTTGTCCTCCATTATAGGGCCCGCGGGAGGCGCGTCAACAGGGTAGGCGTTGCTCACACTCATCCGACCTCCCTACACTGAGGGGCGGACCGGGAGGAATGGAGCATGGAACGGCTGGAGCGTCTGACGGTCGACTGCGGGGAGATAGGACTGGAGGCGGCGGCCCACTGGCCGCGGGAGCGGCCCGCCGCCGCCGTGGTGGTCTGCCACCCTCATCCCCTCTTCGGCGGCGATATGGACAACCATGTGGTGGTCACCCTCTGCCAGGCCCTGGCGGAGGGCGGACTCCTGGCCCTCCGCTTCAACTTCCGTGGCACTGGCGAGAGCGGCGGCCGCCACGACGGCGGCCGAGGCGAGCAGGAGGACGTCCTGGCCGCCCTGGCCCGCGCCCGGGAGCTACTGGGGGGCGGTGACCCGCCCCTGGGCCTGGCGGGCTACTCCTTCGGGGCGATGGTGGCGGCCCTGGCGGCGCCCCGGGCGGCCGGGCTGGGCGCGCTGGCCCTCGTCTCCCCGCCCACCCAGTACCTGACGCGGGAGGCGCTGGCCGCCTGCACCTGTCCCAAGCTCATCGTCTCGGGGGAGAACGACTCCTTCGCCCGTCCCGAGGAGCTGCAGAGGCTCGTCCAGGGGGACGAGACGGTGGAGCTGGTAGTCCTCCCCGGGGTGGACCACTTCTGGGCGCTGGGCTTCCACTCGGCGGCCGGCCGCGTGGTGGCCTTCTTCCGCCGTCACCTGGCCTCCGGTTGAAGGCGCGAAAGAGGGGCCGCGTCAGTCCAGCGCGGCCCTCTGCGACAGCGGCGCTACCGTAGCTCGGCCAGCAGCTCCTGGTAGCCCTTCAGATTGGCCTGGACAGAGATGTCCACCAGGGCGGGCGCCCTCTCCTTGGAGACGCCCAGGTTCTCCTCCATAGTGGGAACGGACTCGTTGATCAGCAGAAGGCCGGTGACCTCCCGCCCCAGCTTGGCCGCCTCCTCTATCAGGCGCAGGGCGTGGGTGGCTGCCTCGGGGCTGGTGGGGTCGTACTCGGCGGGCAGGCGGGCCTGCTCCTCTGGCGTGAAGACCTGCTCTCGCATCTCCCGCCATGCGTCCCTTATGTCGAGCACGTAGTTGGTGCGGTACCAGTCCACGATGGGCCCGCTCCCCCGGAAACCCGGCTCCCGGTGGTAGGTGACGCAGGGGGAGAAGACGTCCAGCAGGGCGAAGCCCTTGGTCTGGATCGCCCTGAGCATGAGTTGGGCCAGCTCCTTCTTGTTCCAGGAGACGCCGCGGGCCACGAAGGCGGCGCCGGCGGCTATGGCCAGCTTCAGGGGGTTCACGGGCCGTAGCTTCTTCCCCTCCGGCGTGGAGCTGGTCTTCAGCCCCAGGTGAGCGGTGGGAGACGCCTGCCCCTTGGTCAGGCCATAGACCTGGTTGTTCATGATGATGAGGGTCATGTTCACGTTCTTTATGCAGGCATGGACGAAGTGCTCCATGCCGATGGCGTAGGTGTCGCCGTCGCCACCGAAGTCGACGACGACCAGGCCCGGGTTGGCGGCCGCCAGCCCCATAGCCACGGGTATGGAGCGGCCGTGCTGCCCGTGATAGGCGTTCACTCGCAGCATCTCCGGCTCCTTGCTGGAGCAGCCGATGCCAGAGAAGATAAAGACCTGCTCCAGGGGCACCTTCATGTCGTTGACGAGGGTGAGAAGCACCTCCTTGAAGGCGGCGGTGACACCGAAGTCGCCGCAGCCGCTGCACCACCAGGCGCCAGGACCGGTGATGTCGGCCTGGGTCAGGGGCTTCTCGGGCGTGTATACTGCCATGGACGTTGCCTCCTCTTCACTTCATCTCGGCGAGGATGTAGCCCGGCGTCATGGGGCGGCCATCGTAGCGCAGGATGGAGCGCAGCTTGCGGGGCATGGGGCCGGTGGCCTCTCGCTGGACGAGGCCCAGGAGCTGCGCCCCCGCCGAGTACTCCACCACGTAGACGCGGTCGCAGCTACGAACGAACTCCTTCACTTCCTTGCTGGGGAAGGGCCAGAGGGTGCGCAGGGCCAGGAACTTCGCCTTCTGGCCCCTCTCCGCCAGCCGCTGCAGGGCCTCCATCACGGGGCCGAAGACGGAGCCGTAGCCGATGAAGCCGATCCTGCCCTCGCTGGCCCCCTCCAGCCGCGGCGGCGGCAGGTCCGGGTCCTGGCGTATGAGCGCCATGCGCTTGATGACCCGCTTCTCCACCATCGCCTTGCGTATGGCCATCTCCTCGGTGATGTAGCCGGCCTCGTCGTGCTCGTTGGTGTTGACGTACAGGCTGGTGACGCCAGGCGTCCCGGGGACGACCCTGGGCGAGATGCCGTCCTTGGTGAGCAGGTAGCGCTTGTAGTCGATGCGGCCGTTGCTGCGGTAGAGCCGCTCCACGGCGGTGGCGTCCAGTAGCTTCCCGCGGTCTATGACGAAGCGGGAGGGGTCCAGGGGCGGTATGGTGTAACTGGACTGGGCCAGCATCTGGTCCAGCACTAGGATGACCAGGCACTGGTAGCGCTCGGCCAGGTTGAAGACCTTCTCCATGATGTAGAAGGCCTCCTCGGGCTCGCTGGCCGCCAGGGCGATGCGGGCGAAGTCGCCGTGGCCGCCGAAGATGGCCTCGTTGAGGTCTTCCTGGCCCACCTTGGTGGGCAGGCCGGTGGCGGGGCCTCCCCGCTGGGAGAGGACGATGACCATGGGCGTCTCCGTCATCCCGGCGGCCGATATCGCCTCCTGCATCAGGGAGAAGCCGGGGCCGGCGGTGGCGGTCATGGAGCGGGCGCCGGCCACGGCCGCCCCGATGACGTGGTGGGCGGCCGCCATCTCGCTGTCGGCCTGGAGGACGGCGCCGCCGAAGCGGGGCAGCTTCTCCGCCATGTACTCCAGGACCTCGGAGGCGGGGGTGATGGGGTAGCCGGCGTAGAAGCGGCAGCCGGCCACTATGGCGCCCAGGGCCAGGGCCTCGTTCCCCAGCAGGAGCTGCCGCTGGTCATCGGCGATGGGGGTGAGGTCGGGCCGCCGGCCCAGGCGCTCGCACCCCTCCTGCCGGGCCATCTGGCGGCCCAGGAGGAAGGCGTCCCGGTTCATGTGGTAGAGGTCCGAGTCCTCGCCGAAGGTGCGGCGAAAGCGGTGGAAGAAGGGCTCGTCCGGGAGGTCCAGGAGGTGGGCCACCACCCCCAGCGCCACCGTCCCCCGCACGATGTAGTTCTTGAAGCGCTCCCGCGCCGTCTGACCGAAGGGGAAGCCATAGACGCGGACCCTCTGCCTTTCCAGGACGTCGGCCACCACCTCCGGGTGCACCTCGTGGCCGGCGTTGGGGTACTCCAGGCGGGGCGAGGAATCGTAGACCAGGACCCCACCCTTCTTGAGCCTGGCCAGGGGCGGCACGCGCACGCCGCCGGTGATGTCCACCAGCGCCCCCTGGTCAAACGCCTCCAGGATATCGAACTCGTCGTCGGGGCCGTAGACGGGCTGGTCAGCCACCCTCAGACCGAAGGCGCTGTCCCTGGTCTGGATGTTGGAGTAGACCTCATCCCGCCAGATGAAGCTCCAGGCGCCCAGGTCTTTGAAGACCTGACCCAGGGTGAGCACCTGCGTGTTGGTGCCGTCCCCGGCACGCCCGGCTCCGCATATCTGGACAGACCACATGTAAGCGTCCCTCCTACGCTCTATTGCGTCGCTCCTTTCAGGAGCGAGGGAGTTTCATAACTTCGTTCTATGCCAATTATGAAATCTCTCAATGTCATTTAACCACCTCTAGATAGGACGGTCAACGAGGGGGCTGTTACAACCGCGTTAACTGCGTCTACACTAACGGTGACACCAGAGAGGGGGGCGACGCCATGGAGTTCCGCCTGACGCCGGAGCAGGAATCGCTCAGGAGGGAGGTCTGTGAATGGCTCCGCCAGGAGCTGGGCGCGGACCACGATACGGACCCGGTGCCTGTCCCCCCTGGTTACATGCCCCACCGCGAGTTCGAGCGGAAGCTGGGGGCCAGGGGCTGGCTCGCCCTCAACTGGCCCACTGAGTATGGCGGCGCCGGCCGCTCCAACTTCGAGCAGTTCCTGGTGGAGGAGGAGATCGGCCTCCATGGCGGCCCCGCCGCCGATGCCCTGGGCCGTTGCATCGTCGGCCCCTTCATTCTGGCCTTCGGGACGGAGGAGCAGAAGCGGGAGCACCTGCCCCGCATGGCCCGGGGAGAGGAGACCTGGTGCCTGGGCTACACCGAGCCGGAGGTGGGCTCCGACCTGGCGGGCGCCCAGACCCGTGCCATCCCTGAGGGGGACTATTACCTGGTCAGCGGCCGCAAGATCTTCAGCAGCGGCGCCCACCAGAGCGATTTCTGTCTCCTGGTGGCCCGCACCGACCCTGCGGTGCCCAAGCACCAGGGGATATCGGTGCTCATCGTCCCCATGGACGCCCCCGGGGTGACGGTGCGGCCCCTCTATAACATGCTGGACCTCCACGAGTTCAATGAGGTCATCTTCGACAACGTGCGGGTGCCCCGGTACTCCCGCGTCGGCCCCGAGAACGGGGGCTGGCAGCTCATGAACTCGGCCCTGGGGGCGGAGCGCATCACTGTCTACCGGGCCTTCCTCTACTGGCGGGCCTTTCGCGCTCTGGTCCGCTACGTGCGCGAGCACGACCTGGGCCCGCAACGGGAGATGGCCCGCCAGGGGCTGGCGGATATAGCCATCGGCTTCGAGCTGGCCAGGCTCCTCCTCTACCGCGCCGTCCTCATGCGCGACAGGGGGCTGGACTACCGTCCGGAGGCCGCCATGGTCAAGCTCTTCAACAGCGAGCTGGCCCAGCGGCTCTACAACCTGGGGGTGGCCATCCTGGGCCTCTACGGCGCCCTGCGCGAGGGCTCGCCCCGCGCCCTCTGGTCTGGCGCCATCGCCCACGGCTACCTCTCGGTCGTCCAGCAGACAATAGGCGCCGGCACCTCCGAGGTGCAGCGCAACATCATTGCCCTGCGGGGCCTGGGCCTACCTAGAGGCTAGCGTGCTCCTCCACTATCTCCCGCAACTGCAACAGGAGCCGGTTGCGGTGGCCCTCCAGCTCCTCCAGGGTGCGGCGCGTCTTGGCGATCTCAGCGTCCAGACGCTCCAGGATGAACCGCACCAGATTGGTGGCGTGGGCCACCTGGGCGGAGTAGGCCTGGGGTGAGAAGCTCTCCTCCAGTGGCGGCGCGGTGGCAGCCCGCGAGAAACCAGGGACTGCCTCCGGGATCTCCGCCAGGGGGTGGGAGTCGTTGCCGTTAGCGCTGGTCATGCCCACCTACCTCCCCTCACGACCCGCTATTTTAACACTATTCTAATTGATTCTATCCACTCTGCTCGGCGGAGGCCGCTCTCAGCCCTCCAGCCTGACCTTCAGGCGCTCCAGCGAGGTCTCGATGTCGTTCTGGAAGACGCGGTTCATGAGGAGGGCGTCCATGAGCCGCCCCAGCATCCCCATGGGGGGCTCATATTCCACCAGCCACTCCACGCGGGTGACCTCCCCCGTCTGGGGGACGACGGAGAGGCGGTCCCGGTAGGCGAGGGGACCTTCCCGCACCTCCCTGGCGATGCTGCGGTTCTCTTTGTAATCGGTGACGATGGCGGTCAGCGTCTCCGCCCGCGGGCCCACCTTGAACTGCCAGCGCTGGACGCTCCCCTGACTCTTGCCGTCTCCCTCCACCACCTCGATCTCCCGGAAGGGGAGGGCCCACTCCGTCTGACGGGCCGGGTCGGCGATCTCGGCGAAGACCTGCTCCGGGGTGGCCTCTATGTCGATGCCTTTGCGAATACGGGGCATGGATGGCCTCCTGAAGGTCGGGAGGTGTCAGCCGCAGCCTATTATGGGCACCGGCCTAATGTCAAGGCGGCCCTTGTCAGACCACCTCCCCCATGTGTTATATTAAGGCCCGGGCCCCCTTGCGGGGGCAGGAGCGGAAGTGGCGCAGCGGTAGCGCGCCTCCTTGCCAAGGAGGAGGTCGCGGGTTCGAATCCCGTCTTCCGCTCCAGACCGGGAGGCGACGTAGCCAAGCGGTCTAAGGCAGGGGACTGCAAATCCCCGATCGCCGGTTCGAATCCGGCCGTCGCCTCCAGCCCTCCCAGATGCGAGTCCGGCCCCGGACCTGCCCGCCTTCGGTCTAATCCGCCGATGCCAGCTCCCCGGGCGCCGGGCGTGACGCCGGCGCCAGCACGCGCCTGCCCTCCCTGCGGAAGATGGGGACGGGCTGGTTCCCTCTAGAGGACGGGTCTCCTCCGGCCGTGGGCTGGGCCTGGGCTTGTCTTGCAAAAGGGCTGGAGATAGGCTTGGTGTGCTATGGCGAAAGGTAGCGGCAGGCTGCGGCAGGCGT
>DAOTWZ010000050.1:0-39681 GCA_034435615.1 Dehalococcoidia bacterium | reverse complement strand
CGCTCCACGGCGCGGGCGGCCAGGGCGCCCAGGGCCGTCAGGTCGGCCGGCCGCTCCGCCCGGCCGGTGGCCAGGGCGAAGAGGACGTCCCCGTCCACCTGCGTGTGGACGGGGCGGATGCTGCGGGCCAGGCCATCGTGGGCCATGCGGGCCAGGCGCTGGCAGGCCGCCTTGTCCAGGATGGCGTCGGTGGCCACCACGCCTATGGTGCTGTTGCCCTGAGTGAAGGGAAGGAGGCCCCGCCGCTCCCGCAGCACCTCCAGGGTAGGCACGTAGCCCCGCTCCAGAGCGCGCGCCCCCGCCACGATGCGACCGCTGTCCGGGTCCACCACCTCGCCCAGGGGGTTGACCGCCACCAGGGCGGCCACGGAGGGGCCGCCGGGCATCGTCTCCAGGGCGGTGCCCAGGCCGCCCTTGGTGGCCCGCTCCAGCCCCAGCACCTTCCCCACGGTGGCACCGGTGCCAGCGCCCACGCATCCCTCCGCCACCGGACCGGCGCTGGCCGCCCGGCAAGCGGCGTAGCCCGCCTCCGGACCGGGGCGGACATCCCCCCGGCCGATGCCTAGGTCATAGATGACGGCCCCCACCACTATGGGGACGGGGCCGGCGGTGGTGGGGAAGCCGACGCCTCGCTCCTCCAGCCAGCGCATGATGCCCCCCGCGGCGTCCAGCCCGAAGGCGCTCCCCCCCGTCAGCAGGACGGCGTGCAGCCGCTCCACCAGGAAGCCCGGCCGCAGCAGGTCCGTCTCCCGGGTGCCCGGGGCGCCTCCCGCCACCTCCGCCGAGGCGACAGCGCCCTCCGGACAGAGGACGACGGTGCAGCCGGTGGCCGCCTCGCGGTCCGTCCAGTGGCCCACCAGGATGCCAGGGATGTCCGTCAGCCCCTGCGCTGTTGCGCTCTCCATTCCGCCCCCTAATATACACCGCCGGGACGCCCCGGACGGCGCCTTCTGTAATGGCGTATACTGGATAATCATTCAGGTTAGTGGGGAGGCGGAAAGCGGCCATGCGGAGCGTTCCGAGATGGGGAGTGGCAGCGGTAGCCCTGGCGCTGCTGGCGGGAGGGCTCTCCCTCCTGGCCTTCCAGGCCTGGGGAGGAGGGTCACAGCAGCCCCTGCAGCCGCCGGGGCCGGCCGACGCGGTGGCCACGATGCCCCCGGCCCCCACGCCTACACCCCAGCAGCAACCGCTGGCCCTGGCCACCCGTCAGGCGCCGGTGAACCACTCACCCCCCGTGCGCATAGCGATCCCCTCCCTGGGGGTGGACGCCTCCGCCATGACCCTGGGCCTTGACCCCCAGGGTGTCCCTTACGTCCCGGACTGGAGCAACAGCCAGTCGCCGGGCACCGTGGTGGCCTGGTACAACTTCACGGCCCTGCCCGGGCAGGGCAGCAACGCCGTCTTCGCCGGCCACGTCACCTGGAACCGCGCCCCGGCCATCTTCTGGGGGCTGGGCACCCTGGCGCCGGGGCAGACGGTCCACATCTTCACCGGCGAGGGCAAGGAGCTGGTCTACCAGGTGACCGAGAACTTCACCGTAGACCCGGACGACCCCAACTCCCTGAGGGTCATGGCCCCCACCGACAGGGACACCATAACCATCATCACCTGCGGCGGCACCTGGGTGCCCGACCCCAATGAGCGCTTCGGCGGGGACTACACGCTACGGGTCGTGGTCCGGGGGGAGCTGACGGCCGTCAGGTAACGGGCGTCGGCCACGGCTGGCAGCGTGGGCAGAAGTGGGTGGACCGCCCCCCCACTTTCAGTCGCTCGACGGGGCCGCCACAGCGATAGCAGGGCTGCCCGGTGCGCCGGAAGACCTTGACGCGCAGGTGGAAGGAGCCCGGCTTCCCCTCGGCGTCAACGTAGGCCCGGAAGCTGGAGCCGCCGTGCTCCAGCGCCGCCGTCAGCACCCGCTCGATGGCCGCCCGCAGGCGCTCCACCTCCTCCAAGGAGAGAGACGAGGCCAGGCGGCAGGGGTGCAGCCCCGCCTCGAAGAGGGCCTCGTCGGCGTAGATGTTCCCCAGGCCGGCCACCACCGTCTGGTCCAGCAGCGCCGCCTTGATGGGGGTGCGCCGCCGGCGCAACCGCTCCGCCAGGGCGGCCGTCGTCAGGTCGCCCCCCAGGGGCTCCGGCCCCAGCTTCCCCACTACCTGGGCGGGGTCTTCCACCAGCCACATGCGCCCCAGCTTGCGCAGATCGGTGTAGCAGAGGGAGACGCCATCCTCCAGGAGAAAGCGGGCCCGCAGGTAGGCCTCTCCCTGACAGCCGTGGGAGCGGTAGAGGAGGGCGCCCGTCATCCGCAGGTGGACGATCCAGGTGCGGCCGCCGGAAAGGGGAAAGAGCAGGTACTTGCCCCGCCGCCCCACCTCCTCGATGCGCTGGCCGACCAGCCCCCGGGCGAACTCCTCCGCCCTGGAGGGCCAGGCCAGGAGCTGAGGCGCCTCTGGCGAGAACCAGGCGTCCAGGACGCGCCGGCCCTGCACCAGGGGCCACAGCCCCCGGCGGACGGTCTCTACCTCTGGCAGCTCTGGCACGTCTAGCTAGTGGGCCAGGGCGGGCGCAGGGCCGCCCTGACCTCCATTATGCGCCGTTGCGCCATCTCCACGTAACGGGGGTCTATCTCGTAGCCCACGAAGTGGCGGCCCGTCTCCAGGGCAGCCAGGGCGGTGGTGCCGCTCCCCATGAAGGGGTCCAGCACCACCTCGCCCTCGAAGGTGTAGAGCTGGATGAGACGACGGGGTAGCTCCACGGGGAAGGGCGCCGGGTGGCCCACCTTGCCGGCCGGCTCGGCCGGGAAGCGCCAGACGCTCCTGGTGGACTCCAGGAACTCCTCCCGGCCGATGGTGCTCCGCCGTCGCTGCGGGTTGGCCCGGCCGAAGCTCCCCTTGCAGAAGACCAGGATGTATTCGTGGGTGTCCCGCAGCGTCGGGTTCACGGGGGAGCGCCAGCTACCCCAGGCGGTGGAGGGGCTGGCGCTGGCCCCCTTGTCCCAGATGATCTCCCCCCGCATCAGGAAGCCCAGCCCCAGCATGTCCTGGACGATGAAGGCGTGGAGGGGGAGGTAAGGGCGCCGCCCCAGGTTGGCGATGTTTATGCAGGCGCGGCCGCCCGGCACCAGGACTCGGTAGACCTCGGCCATTACCCGGCGCAGGAAAGAGCGGTACTGGTCCAGGGTCAGGTCTTCGTCGTACTCCTTGCCCACGTTGTAGGGAGGCGAGGTGACCATGAGGTGGACGGAGCAGTCCGGCAGCTCCTCCATGCGCTCGCTGCTCTTGCAGAGGACGGCGTCCAGCAGATGGGGCGGCAGGGGGACCTCCTGGTAGGGCTGGGGCACCTCGCGGGGGAGGCCATCGTACAGGCGGCGGGCGTAGTAGGCGGAGGAATCGTGGGAGATGCGGCCGGCGGTGCCGAAGCTGCTGGTGCGAGTGCGGCGGCGGCCGGGCCGACCCTCCGGCGGTCCCGGTGTGCCATCTGCCCTCGCCATCTGCCTCCTTCCCGCCCCGCTACTCCATCTCCCCCCAGTTCCTGCCCACCTTCACGTCCACCTTGAGGGGGACCACCAGCTCCGCCGCCCTGGGCATGATCTCCAGCACCAGCGCCCGTATCTCCGACAGCTCCTCCCCCGGGCACTCGAAGATAAGCTCGTCGTGCACCTGGAGGATCATGAGGCTGCGTAGGCCCCGCCGCTCCAGCTCCGCCTGGAGGCGGTTCATGGAGATCTTCATGATATCCGCCACGGTGCCCTGGATGGGCATGTTGATGGCGGCTCGCTCCGCCGCCTGGCGCACGCTGTGGTTGGGGGAGTTGATGTCGGGCAGGTAGCGACGCCGGCCGAAGAGGGTCTCGGCGTAGCCCAGCTCTCGCGTCCGCTGCACCGTCTCCTCGATGTAGCGCCGGATGCCCGGGTAGCGTTCGAAGTAGCGACGGATGAACTCGGCCGCCTCCTCCTGGGATATGCGCTCCCGCACCGAGAGGCCGTAGGGGGTAAGGCCATATAGGACGCCGAAGTTGAAGACCTTGGCCCGCCGCCGCATCACCGGCGTCACCTGCTCCAGGGGCACGCCGAAGACCTGGGAGGCGGTGGCGGCGTGGATGTCCTCGTCCCGCAGGAAGGCCTCTACCAGGGCCGGGTCGCGGGTGTAGTGGGCCATCACCCGCAGCTCGACCTGGGAGTAGTCGGCCGCCAGGAGATGTGGGTCGGGCCCCACGTCGCGGGCGATGAAGGCCCGCCGGATCTGCCCTCCCAGCTCAGTGCGGACGGGTATGTTCTGCAGGTTGGGGTTGCTGGAGGAGAGGCGACCGGTGGCCGTCCCGGTCTGGTTGAACTCGCTGTGGATCCGTCCCGTCTCCGGATGGACCAGGCCGGGCAGGGCGTCCACGTAGGTGCTCTTCAGCTTCGTCAGCTCCCGGTAGTCGAATATGAGGTCGATGACGGGGTGGGCGCCCCGCAGCTCCTCCAGGGACTGGGCATCGGTGGAGTAGCCGCCGGACTTGAGCCGGCGCGTCTTGGGTAGCTTCAGCTCTTCGAAGAGGACGCGGCTCAACTGCTGCGGCGAGCCGATGTTGAAGCGGTGCCCCACCGCCCGGTATATCTCCTCCTCCACCCGCTTTATCTCTTCGCTCAGGGTCTTGGACATCTCCCGCAGGACGCCGGCCTCCACCGCCACGCCGTTGAGCTCCATGCGGGCCAGCACCGGCACCAGGGGCATCTCGATCTCGTAGAAAAGCCTCTCCTGGGCCCGCTCCTGCAGGCGGGGCTCCAGGGCGTGGCGGAGGCGAAGGCTCATGTCGGCATCGGCGCAGGCGTAGCGGGCGGCCGCTTCCACCGGCACCTCGGCCATGGAGAGCTGCCCCCGTCCGCGGGCGCCGATGAGGCTGGTTATCTCCGTCATCTCCACGTTGAGGTGGCGGGAGGCGAGCCACTTCAGTCCCAGAGCGCCCTCCCCGGGGCGACCGGCGCCACCGCCCTCGCCCAGCAGCCAGGCGGCGATCATGGTGTCGAACTGGAGGCCCCGCAGCCAGACGCCGTGGCGGGCCAGGACTACCATGTCGTATTTGGCGTTGTGGGCCGTCTTCTTGACGGCCTCGCTCTCCAGGAGGGGGCGCAACCGCTCCAGGACGAGACCCAGCGGCAGTTGCCCGGCGTGGCCCAGGTGCCCCACCGGGATGTAGTAGGCCTCGCCGGGGGCGGGGGAGAGGGAGATGCCCACCAGGCGGGCCCGCATAGCCTCCAGGCCAGTGGTCTCCGTGTCCAGGGCGAAGGCGCCCCGGGCCTCCAGGCGGCGCACCAGCTCAGCGAGGGCCTCCTCGGTGTCCACCACCTGGTAGCGCTCCTCGCCAGCGAGGCCCGGCCCGGGGACGCCGCGTCCCAGGGGCGACACCTCCTCTTCTCCTTCTCGTCCGGCCTCTTCCTGGGGCAGACGGGGGACCAGGCTCTTGAACTCCAGCTCACGGAAGAGGTCTAAGACCCGCTGGCGACGGTAGCGGGCCCAGAAATCGGCGGCCTCCAGGTCCAGATGGACGGGGACATCGGTGGCGATGGTGGCCAGGTGCTTGGAGCGTCGCACCTGTTCCTCGGCCTGGCGGAGCGCCTCCCGCAGCTTGGGGGGCTCCACCTGGTCCAGATGCTCGTACAGCGCTTCGATGCTGCCGAACTGCTGGACGAGGCGCACCGCCGTCTTCTCGCCCACGCCGGGGACGCCGGGGATGTTGTCGCTGGCGTCGCCCTTGAGGGCCTTCAGGTCGGGGAGCTGCTGAGGTAGGACGCCGTAGCGTCGCTGCACGTCCTCTGGCGTGGCATAGACGACGAAGTCCCGCTGGTAGGGGCGGTAGAGCCACAGGCGCACCCCCGGCCGCACCAGTTGGGCGATGTCGCTGTCCAGGCTCACCAGGTAGGTCTCCAGCTCCATCTCCGCCGCCTGGCGGGCCAGGGTGCCCAGGATGTCGTCCGCCTCGTACTCCTCGTGCTCGTAGATGGGGATACCGAAGGCCTCTATGAGCTCCCGGCAGCGGCGCATCTGGGAGCGCAGGTCGTCCGGCATCTCCACGCGGTGGGCCTTGTAGGTGGGGTCCAGCCGGTGGCGGAAGGTGAGACGCCCTTTGTCCAGCGCCACCGCCACGTGAGTGGGCCGCAGCTCCTGGAGGACGGAGAGGAGCGTGTTGGCGAAGCCGTATACGGCGGTTATGACCTCCCCGGTGTGACGCACCGTGAGGGGCTGCTCCCGCATAGCGTGGTAGGAGCGGTGGATGATGCCGTGGCCGTCCAGGAGCACCAGGCGGGGCTGTCGGTCGCTCACGCCGGGAATTATAGCACCGCCCCCCGGCGCTCACGAGGGCACCATACCCTTGCCGTGAACGTCAGACCAGGGCTATAATCGGGGCCTGCAGAACAGGGGCCCGCCGGGGCGGGCCAGGAGGGGAGCCATGGGCAGGCCGGTCCTGCGGACGAAGCTGTGCGAGATGCTGGACATCGAGTACCCCGTCATCCTGGCTGGGATGGGAGACGTGGCCCGCGCCGAGCTGGTGGCCGCCGTCTCTAACGCCGGCGGCCTGGGCGTCATCGGCGCCGCCATCATGGCGCCGGAGGAGCTACGGCAGGAGATCCGCAAGGTGCGGGAGCTGACGGACCGGCCCTTCGGCGTGGACCTCCTGCTGCCGGCGCGGCCGGACACGCCGGCCCAGGCCGGCCCCAGCGCTCCCCCCGAGGGGCCCAGGAGCCCGAGGGAGGTTCTGCCGGAGGAGCAGCGACGCTTCGTCCTCCAGTTGAGGGAGAAGTTCGGCCTGCCGGAGGTGGCGGAGCGGGTGCCGCGGCTGGCCCGCGTTGGCCAGGGTTCAGAGTTCATACGGCGCCAGATGGACGTCATCCTGGAGGAGCGGGTGCCTGTCTTCGCCTCGGGGCTGGGCAACCCGGCGCCCTACGTGCCGGAGCTGCACGCCCAGGGGATCAAGGTCATCTCCCTGGTGGGGAACGTGAAGAACGCCCGCCGCGTGGTGGAGGGCGGGGCGGACATAGTGGTGGCCCAGGGCTACGATGCCGGCGGCCACACGGGGCGCATCGGCACCATGTCCCTGGTGCCTCAGGTGGTGGACGCTGTGGCCCCCGTCCCGGTGGTGGCGGCCGGCGGCATCGGCGATGGCCGCGGCCTGGCCGCCGCCCTCTGCCTGGGCGCCGTGGGCGTCTGGGTGGGCACCGCCTTCCTGGTCTCCGACGAGGCCAACCACGACCCGGACCTGAAGCGGCGCATCCTGGAGGCCACGGAGGAGGATACCCGCCTCACTCGCATCTACACCGGCAAGCCAGTGCGGGCCATCGCCAACCCTCTCATCGAGGAGTGGGAGCGCTCGGGGGTGCCCACCCTCCCCTTCCCCTACCAGCCCATGCTGGTGCACGAGCTCCTGGTGGCCGCCGAGAAGGCGGGCCGCAAGGAGCTGCTCATCAACCCGGCGGGGCAGATCGCCGGGATGATGCGGCGGCAGCGGCCGGCCCGCGAGATACTGGAGGAGATGGTGGCCCAGGCAGCCGAGATCCTGGAGCGGGTCCTCCCTTCCGTCGTCCAGGCCTCCGCTGACTAGGGCGGGCGAGGCCCGGCCACCGTTGACAACCGTGTGGGCAGGCGTATAATCGCATCGTTCCTCGTCCAGTGCCCGTCGCCCTGAAGGGGGAGGCATCGGAGGGCGGGCGGCGGCGCCACCGGGCCCGGCCAGCGAAATCCGCGTGAGAGGAGGAGAGGAGGGCCTGTCCGCGCGCTGACGGGCTCGCAGCGGCCCAGGGACGAAGCCCCTGGGAGACTCTTGACTTTACCTATCGGTTTAGTATCCTTTCTCCTTGAGGCGAAAGCGAAGAGAAGGCTGACGCGGAAGGGAGGACCGAACGCTATGGCAGAGTACGCCCGTCCCGAGGTGCTAGTCTCCACCGAATGGGTGGCCCAGCACCTGAACGACCCCAAGGTGCGGCTGGTGGAGGTGGACGTGGACACGGCCGCCTACGAGACCGGCCACATCCCGGGCGCCGTAGGCTGGAACTGGAAGCAGGACCTGGAGGCACCGGTCCAGCGAGATATCGCCACCAAGGAGCAGGTGGAGGAGCTGCTGAGCCGCTCTGGCATCAGCAACGACACCACCGTCGTCCTCTACGGCGATAACAACAACTGGTTCGCCACCTACGCCTTCTGGCTCCTCAAGTACTACGGCCACGAGGACGCCCGCATCATGAACGGTGGCCGCAAGAAGTGGATCGACGAGGGGCGCCCCCTCTCTACCGACGTCCCCAGCTACCCGCGCACCAGCTACCGCGCCAAGGAGCCAGACCCCAGCATCCGCGCCCTGCGGGACTACGTCCTCCAGTCCCTCCAGCGCGACGGCATCGCTCTGGTGGACGTCCGCTCCCCGGCCGAGTTCAAGGGCGAGCTCCTGGCCCCGGAGAACCTGCCCCAGGAGGGCGCCCAGCGGGGCGGCCACATCCCCAAGGCCAAGAACATCCCCTGGGCCCAGGCGGTGCGGGAGGACGGCACCTTCAAGAGTCCCGAGGAGCTCAAGGAGCTCTATCAGGGGCAGGGCATCACCCCGGACAAGGAGGTCATCGCCTACTGCCGCATAGGCGAGCGCTCCTCCCACACCTGGTTCGTGCTCAAGTATCTGCTGGGCTACCCCAACGTCAAGAACTACGACGGCTCCTGGACGGAGTGGGGCAGCGCCGTCGGCCTCCCCATCGAGCGGTAGACGGAGGCATCCCCAGGCCAGGGGGCGGGGCCGCGGCCCCGCCCCCTCTTCCTTCCCCGCCCCCGCGGCCCCTCGTCTGGATAGCCTCGGCGAGAAATGGCTATAATTACGACCTGACGGGGACGGAGGCCGCGCGTGGAGGGACTGCCAGGCGCCCTCGCCGACCTGCGGGTGCTCGACCTGGCTGGCGAGCCCGGCGCCTACTGCGGCAAGCTGCTGGCCGACCTGGGCGCCGACGTCATAAAGGTGGAGCCGCCGGGGGGAGACCCGGCGCGGCGCATCGGCCCCTTCTTCCACGACGACGTCCATCCCGAGAAGAGCCTCTACTTCTTCGCCTTCAACACCAGTAAGCGCTCCATCACCCTGGACATCGCCAGGGCGGATGGCAGGGCCCTCCTGCGCCGGCTGGTCGAGCGGGCCGATGTCCTCCTGGAGACCTTCCCGCCCGGCTACATGGAGGGCCTCGGCCTGGGTTACGAGACGCTGCGCCAGCTCAACCCTGGCCTCATCTACTGTTCCATCACAGGCTTCGGCCTCTGGGGGCCTCACGCCCACTACCGGACCAGCGACCTCATCGCCCTCGCCATGAGCGGCGTCATGTACCTGGCCGGCTTCCCCGAGGATCCGCCCAATCGCCCCTACGGCAACCAGGCCTACTACTGCGGCTCCATCCAGGCCTGCAGCGGCATCCTCACCGCCCTCGCCTATCGAGACAGGACCGGCCAGGGGCAGATGGTGGAGGTATCCCTCCAGGAGGCGCTGGCCATGAACCAGGAGACGGCCATGCAGTACTGGGACCTGCGCCGGGAGCTGCGCCGGCGCCAGGGGGAGGGACGCCGCCTGCCCGATGGCCAGTGGTTCCGCGTCCCCGGCATCGGCACCTACCAGTGCGCCGATGGCTACGTCTTCCTCATGGTGGGCGTCCCCGGCTTCGGCGCCCCCCTCGCCACCCTGATCCAGTGGATGGCCGAAGAGGGGGAGGCGGAGGGCCTGACCTCCCCGGAATGGGTGGAGACCTTCAGCAAGCTGGACCTGCGGCTGGTCACCCAGCTACTCCAGGGGGCCGACGCCAGCATGGCCGTGGACTGGCTCCCCCGGTTCCGCCACGTGGACGCCATTATAGAACGCTTCGTCCGCTCCCGGCCCAAGCAGCTCCTCTACCAGGAGGGCCAGCGGCGGGGCCTCCTGGTGGCCCCCGTCAATACCCCCAAGGACGTGACGGAGGACCCCCAGCTCAACGCCCGCGGCTTCTTCCAGGACGTCCCGCACGAGGAACTGGGCGTCCTCCTCCGCTACCCGGGGCCGCCCTACCGCCTCTACGGGAGCCCCGCCCGCATCTGGCGGCGGCCGCCCCGCATCGGCGAGCACAACCGGGAGGTCTACATCGGCGAACTGGGGCTGACGACGGAGCAACTGGCGGCCCTGTCGGCCGCTGGTGTGGTCTAGGGAAAAGGAGGGGCGAGCCGTGGCCAGCGATGACCTTCCCCTCTCCGGCGTGCGGGTGGCCGACTTCACCTGGTTCGGCGCCGGGCCCATCTTCACCCAGGCCCTGGCCCATTACGGCGCCGAGGTCATAAGGGTAGAGTCCCAGGTGCGGCTGGACGGGCTCCGCTTCACCCAGCCCATGCCCAAGGACCGGCCGCCGGGTATCAACCTCAGCGGCTACTTCAACAACTTCAACGCCGGCAAGCTCTCCATCACCATCAACCTGAACAGCGAGAAGGGGCGGGAGCTGGCCCTGAGGCTCATCGCCGTGAGCGATATCGTGGCCGAGAACTACACCCCCGGCACCTTCGAGAAGTGGGGCCTCAGCTACGAGCGCATCCTGCAGGTGAGGCCGGACATCATCATGGTGCGGGAGCCCATGCAGGGCGCCAGCGGCCCCCACCGGGACTTCGCCGGCTTCGGGGCCGTCATCACCCCCCTGGCTGGCATCAGCCACCTCTCCGGCTTTCCCCACCGGCCGCCAGTGGGGCTGGGGACCAACTACACCGATTACGTCGTCAACCCCGGCCACGCCCTCATCGCCACCCTGGCCGCCCTCCACTACCGCAACCGGACCGGCAAGGGGCAGCTCATAGAGGTGGCCCAACTGGAGTCCTCCGTCAACGTCATCGGCGTCGCCCTGCTGGACTACACGGCCAACCGCCGCGTTCAGGAGCGCCAGGGGAACCGCCTCCCCTATGCCGCCCCCCACGGCGTCTACCGCTGCCAGGGGGACGACCGCTGGGTGGCCATCGCTATCTTCGACGACGAGCAGTGGCAGCGCTTCTGTCAGGCGGTGGATGAGGAGTGGGTGCGGGACGCCCGCTTCGCCACCCTGCTGGGCCGAAAGGAGCACGAGGATGAGCTGGACCGGCTCATCGAGGCCTGGACAGCCCGGCAGGAGGCGGAGGCGGTCATGGAGGCCCTCCAGGCGGCCGGCGTCCCCGCCGGCGTCGTCCAGAGCGCCGCCGACCTGCTGGACCGCGACCCCCACCTCCACGAGCGCGGCTACTACCACTACCTGGAGCACCCCGAGGCCGGCCGCACCGCCTACGATGGTCCCGGCTTCCGCCTATCCCGCACGCCGGGCGGCCCTCGCTCCCCCGCCCCCCTCCTGGGACAGCACACGGAGCAGGTGTGCAAGCGGGTGCTGGGCCTGAGCGACGAGGAGATCGCCATGCTCGTCATGGAGGGCGTCCTGCAGTAGCATGGCAGCCGCGGCTCCTGGCGAGGGGACATCGGCCTGGGGAAGAGACCGAGCATGTGGCTATCTCACCCCCGACATCCATCGCCGCGGGTCGGAGCGGCCAGAGGAGCTGCTGGCGGCGATGCGGAAGAGCGCCCAGGTCGCGCGACAGTAGCCCGGCCCGGTGGAGACCGGCGCCTGGCTGGACGAGGCGACGGGCCGCCTGGTCATCCTCTCTCCGCGGGAGTCGGAGGTAGCGGCCGGGGAAACCCGGGCCGTGCTAGCTCCTCGTCCGGGCGCTGCCGGTCCAGGATATGGAAAGAGGGGCCTCCGGAGAGGCTGCTGGAGCTCAAACGACTGGTGTGAAGCGCAGGCCCGTCCCTGTCGGGCGGGCCCCTTCGCCCTTCCCGGGCTACAATAGTGACGTGAGCGGCGAGGAGCGCTACGGCAGCCTCTTCCGGCGCGCCTTCGAGGTCCTCCACGGCGGCCAGACCGAGGAGGAGCCGGTCTATCGCCAGGCCGGCGAGACCCTGGAGGAGTTCTTGGCCCGCTCCCGGCGGGAGGCCCTCGTCCCCGTCCTCCAGGCGCTGGAGGGGACGACGCCGCCGCAGGGGCTGGAGGAGGTGCACCGACTCCTCCTGCAGGCCATCCGACACGCCATAGAGGCCGACGCCGCCCTGGCCGCCCAGGTGCGGGCCTACGGCTGTGGCGATTTCCAGGCCAGCATGGCCCACTCCCAGCGGGTGGCCGAACTGGTGGCAGAGGGTGCCAGGCTGGACCGTCGCCTCATCCTGGCCCTGGAGGAGAGGGAGCGCCAGGCCCCCGGCACCCTGGTCTCTCTGGGTCTGGCCGGCCTCCTGCCCGACCGCCCGCGCGGCCACGACTCCGAAGAGGAAGAGTAGCGCCGCCCGTGGGCGGCGCTCCCCCGGGCCCCTGGGTGGGCGGATAGTTTAAAATAGACGGGCGAAGCGCCGGTTCACATCACGGGAGGTCCCCATGGCACTGGTAGACGGAGGCGACCTAGTGGTGAAGGCCCTCAAGCGGGAGGGCGTGGACGTTATCTTTACCCTCTGTGGCGGCCACGTCCAGGCCATCTACGACGCCTGCCTGGACGAGGGCGTGCGGGTCATAGACGTCCGGCACGAACAGGCAGCCGGCCACGCTGCCGAGGGCTGGTCCAGGGCGACGCGCCGCTGTGGCGTCGCCGTCGTCACCGCCGGCCCCGGCGTCACCGACTGCGTCACCGCCATCGCCAACGCCTATATGAACCGCAGCCCCATGCTGGTCATCGGTGGCCGCAGCCCCCTCAACCGCTTCGAGATGGGCGCCCTGCAGGAGATGGACCACCTGGAGCTGCTGCGTCCCATCACCAAGTGGGCCCGCTGCGTCTACGAGACGAAGCGCATCCCCGAGTACATCGCCACCGCCTTCCGTCACGCCATGAGCGGCCGGCCGGGGCCAGCCTTCCTGGAGATCCCCTCGGACGTCCTCTTCCAGAAGGTGGAGGAGTCCGAGGTCTACTTCCCGGAGCGCTACCGGCCCACCGGGCGCAAATACCCGGACCCTCGCCTGGTCAGGGAGGCGGCCCAGCTCCTGGCCCGGGCGGAGCGGCCCCTGGTCATGGCTGGCTCCCAGACCTACTGGGACGAGGCCCACGAGGAGCTGCGCCAGTTCATCGAGAAGCTCCAGGCGCCTGTCTTCCTCAACGGCATGGGGCGGGGCTCCATCCACCAGGAGCACCCCCTCTTCTTCTCCCGGACCCGTCGCCTCGCCCTCACCAAGTGCGATGTCGCTCTGGTCATCGGCACGCCCCTGGACTTCCGCCTGGCCTACGGCAAGCGCTTCTCACCTGAGTGCCAGCTCATCCAGGTGGACCTGGACCCCACGGAGCTGGGGCGCAACCGCGACTTCACCCTGGCCATCGAGGGAGACGCCAAGGCCACCCTCCAGTTGCTCCTGGCGGAGCTGGAGGGGCGCACCTTCCGGCACGACGAATGGCTGCAGGGCCTCCGGCAGGAGGAGGAGAAGATCAAGGCCCAGCGGGCGGAGTGGGAGAACTCGGACCGGGTGCCCATCCACCCCCTGCGTCTGTGCAAGGAGCTGGCCGCCTTCGTGGACGAGAACACCATCGTGGTCGGGGACGGCGGCGACATCGTCAACCTGGCGGCCCAGGTGCTTCCCATCAACTACCCCGGGCAGTGGTACGACCCTGGCCCCTTCGGCACCCTGGGCGTGGGCACCGGCTTCTGCATGGCCCTCTCCTGCGTCCACCCGGGCAAGCGGATACTGATGGTCAACGGCGACGGCACCTTCGGCCTCAACGGCTTCGAGTTCGACACCTTCGTCCGCTTCAACATGCCCGTGGTCTCCGTGGTGGGGAACGATCGCCAGTGGGGACAGATCACGGTGGGCCAGAAGATGATGTATGGCAAGGAGCGGGTGGTGGCCTCCCTTCTGGGCGACAACGCCCGCTACGACCTGGTAGTGGCCGGCCTGGGAGGCCACGGCGAGTTCGTGACGGAGCCGCAGCAGATCCGGCCGGCCCTGGAGCGGGCCTTCGCCTCCGGCAAGCCCGCCTGCGTCAACGTCATCATCGACCAGGAGCCGCCCGGCATCCACGGCGGCTACGACTTCATGTAGACCCCCGCCGGGCCGTGCGACCATGGGGCGCTATTGCGTCTTCTGCGAGATAGTGGCCAAACGGGAACCAGCGGACGTCCTCTACGAGGACGACGAGGTGATGGTCTTTCGCAACCGGCTGCGCTGGGTGCCGGTGATGCTGCTGGCCATCCCCAAGGCCCATATGACCCAGGAGGAGCTCTGGCGGGACATGGGGCGCGTGGGGAGCGTGGCGGTGGAGATGGGACGGAAGCACTGCCCCAACGGCTTCCGTCTCCTCTCCAATTTCGGCTTCGACGCCATGCAGTCCCAGGAGCACGCCCACGTCCACATCCTGGGCGGAACCTTCCTGGGCGAATACGTGTAGCTCACAGGCCCGGTAGCCGTATGCCCAGCTCCGCCAGGGCCTGGCGCTGGACGGCCAGCAGCTCCTGGATCCCTCCCTGGGCCAGGTCCAGCAGCCGCCCCAGCTCGTTCCTGGTGAAGGGACGGCCCTCGGCTGTCCCCTGCAGCTCCACCAGCTCCAGGGCGTCCGTCATCACCACGTTCAGGTCCACCTCCGCCCGGAAGTCCTCCTCGTAGCAGAGGTCCAGCAGGGGCATCCCGTCCACAATGCCGACGCTCACCGCCGCCACCTGGCCCCTGAGGGGCAGGGAGGGCAGGTCGGCCTCCCGGACCAGACGGTCCATGGCCTGGCAGAGGGCGACGAAGGCCCCGGTGATGGCCGCCGTGCGAGTGCCTCCGTCGGCCTGGAGCACGTCGCAGTCCACCACGAAGGTTCTCTCGCCCAGGAGGTCAAGCTGGGTGACCGCCCGCAGCGAGCGACCGATGAGACGCTGGATCTCGTAGGTGCGGCCGCTGGCCCGCTCACGGGGCGTCCGCTGCTGGGTAGAGCGGGGAAGCATGCCGTATTCCGCCGTCACCCAGCCGGAGCCGGCCTCCCGGGCGAACTGCGGGGCGCGCCCCTCCACAGTGACGGCGCAGAGGACGCGGGTCATCCCCATCTCGATGAGGGCCGAGCCCTCGGCGAAGGCGAGGACGCCGGTCTCGATGCGCACCGGCCTGAGCTGGTCGGGTCGTCTGCCGTCGGGCCTGATCATGGGCGCCCGCGAGTATAGCACGCGGCCGCCTTACGATGCAGGGCGTCGCGTCCTCACCCAGAGACGCTGTCCGTCCGTCTCGAAGGACACGTCACCGTGCTGGTCGGTGCGGAAGACGGTCAGCCCCTGCAGAAGGGCCAGCGTCTCCGGCGCGGGATGGCCGAAGCGGTTGCCGATACCGGCCGATACCACCGCCACCCGCGGCCCCACCGCCTCAAGGAACAGGGGAGAGAGGACGCCTGGGCCGCCGGTGCCGGGCACCTGCAGCAGATCGGCCTGCAGGGAGGCCCCCTCCCGGAGGAGGGTGACCTGCATCCAGGCGTCTGCCTCCGAAGGCAGGAGGAAGGCCACCCTCCCCAGGGAGAGGCGGAGGAGGAGCGGGCCGCCCGCTGTGGCCCCTTCGGGCGGGTGCAGCACCTCCAGCGTCGCCCCGCCCAGGTCGAGCCGGAGGCCGGCCGTCGCCACCTGGTAGGGGAGTCCCTCCTCAGCCACTGCTCGTCGCCAGACGCGGTAGGTCACTGTCGGGCCCTCCTGGGGAGTGGCCAGAACGGAGCGCACCTGATAGCGCTCCAGGGCGGCGATGAGCCCGGTTAGCCGCCCGGCCCTGGGCGAGGTGAGCACCACCAGGTCCAGGTGGCGTTGCCAGAAAGGGAGGTTGCGGCCCAGGGCGCTGGCCAGGGCCTCGCCGCTGGGGCCACCGTCTATCAGGAGGCGATGGCCGGCGGGTGTGGCCACCAGAACGGCGCTCCCCTGGCCCACGTCCAGGAAGGTCACCACCAGCCGGCCCTGGGCGGCGGGCGTCGTCCCCAGCCAGAGGACGGCCAGGGCCAGGGCGGAAAGGCCGGCCGGCGCCGCCAGGACTGCCAGCGCTCCGGGTGAGGGCCGCGGCAGCCCCAGCCCCATCCGGGGCCGCCAGAGGAGGAGCAGCCCTCCCAGGGCCAGAGCGTAAGCGATAGCGTGGCCCAGCCCCACGCCCTCTACCGTGACGATGGCCATGGGCAGGCGGGACAGCCCCTGCGTAACCCAGAGGGTGTAGGCCGCCGGGGGCCAGGCCAGCCAGCCCAGGAAGGTAGACGCCGCCGGCCAGAGGAGCCCTCCTGCCGCCGTCAGGGCCGATGTCGCCAGGACGAGGGGAAAGGCGGGCACCGCCAGGAGGTTCGCCACGGGGGCGACGAGGGAGACCCGCTCGAAGTTGAGGGCCACCAGCGGCAGAGTGAAGACGATGGCCGCCAGCGTCATCGCCAGCACCTCCAGGAGGGGACGCCCCAGCAGGGCGGCCCTCCCGCCCAGGCGGGCCAGCCAGGGCTCACCCAGGCCCATGAGCCGGGGCGAGAGCGCCATGAGCCCCAGCGTGGCGGCGAAGCTGAGCTGGAAGGAGACGCTGCCCACCACCTGCGGGTCGTGGGCGGTCATGGCGGCCCCCGCCAGGACCAGCGACTGGGGCCCCGCCCCCGGCCGGCCCGACAGCCGGGCGAGGATGTACAGCCCTCCCATGATGGCCGCCCGCACCACCGGCGGCTGGCCGCCCACCAGCAGGCAGTAGCCAGCCACCACCGCCAGGGCCAGCAGGGCCGCACGGCGTCTCCCCAGCAGCCAGGAGAGGGCGCCCATCGCCAGCCCCGCCAGCAACGTCACGTTCTGGCCGGAAACAGCCAGCAGGTGTGCGGTGCCGGTGGCGTCCAGGGCGGCCAGGACCTGCGACGGCAGAGCGCCCCGCCTCCCCAACAGCACCCCCTGGGCCAGCGACGCCTCCGGCTCCGGCAGGGCGCGGGCCAGGGCCCTGGCTAGGGCGTCCCGCAGGGCCACCAGACGAGACCGGAGAGGGCTACCCTCGCCAGTAGCCAGGCGACGCACCTCCGGATAGGCCACGATGGCCGCTATGCCCTGACGCTCCAGATGGGCGCGGTAGTCGAAATCGGGGAAGGAGGGCGGGCGCTGCAGCTCTCCCTCCAGCTCCAGGAGGTCGCCGTAGCGATAGCGAGGGAAGGGCGCCGTGGTGAGGAGGAGGCCGCCCTCCACCGGGCGCCAGTGGCCCCCGTCCAGCACCTCCTGCGCCGAGAGCCGGTAGCGGACGGACAGCGGCCTCTCCTGCGGGCCGTCCTCCACTACGGCCCGCAAACGCACGGGGCCGGACTCCACCCAGGGGGCCAGCTCTCCGCCAGGACGGGGCAACGTGGACGCGAAGCGCCAGCCTCCCAGGAGCGTCAGCGCCAGGGCCAGGAGGGCGACCGGGGCGGCCCGCGGCCGCCAGACGACGGCCGGGACGGCCACCAGGGCTGCCGCGGCCACCACCGCCCAGGGCACGCCACCGCTCCAGGCTGCCGCCGCCACGCCCAGCAGCCAGGCCAGCGCCAGGTAGCCCAGGGCGCTCACGGCCCCACCGTTATGGCGTCCTTGATCTGCTCGTAGACGGAGAGGGGAACGAGCTGGCGACTTACCAGCTCCTGGGTGTCGGCGAAGGGGCCGTCCTGCTGCCGCGACTGGACTATGCGCTGCGCCCGCACGGGGCCGATGCCTGGCAGCCTCTCCAGCTCCTCCGCCGAAGCGCTGTTGATGTCGATGAGGGAGGTGCCCGTGGCCGTCGTCTCGCCCAGCCTGGGCACCACGATGTGGTCCTCGTCACGGGCACGGCGGGCCAGGTTGATGCGGGCCAGGTCGGCATCGGGAGCGGGGCCGCCGGCCGCCTCCAGAGCATCGATCCAGCGGTCTCCCTCCTGCAGAGTGTAGACGCCGGGCTGCCGGACCGCCCCTATGACGTAGACGCGCACCTCATGGGGCGAGGTCGAGAGCTCCAGGCCGGGGGGAGAGGCCGTCCGCTGGCCCAGCAGATAGCCCAGGGCCACCAGGAGGGGCGCCGCCAGGGCCGCCGCCAGCGGCCAGCGATAACGCTCCAGCAACTCCCCCATGGTGGCCCTTCGCTACGGCGTCCGTCGGCAGTGAATATAGGGGTCGCTACCGGGGACGTCAAGCGATGGACAGGCGCCTCGTGCTACCATGGACTCGGACCCCCCGATGGCGGACTGGTCTTCAGCGTCATCGTCCACGGTCCCGGTGCCATCAGCGCCTCTGTCCGCGGGCAGGGACCTATGGAAGAGCTGGGCCTCGTCGGGCAACTGGCCGTTGTCCTGGCCGCTGCCCTGGCTGGCGGCCTGCTGGCGCGCGCCCTCCGCCTCCCCACCCTGCTGGGCTACCTAGCGGCCGGCCTCCTCATCGGCCCCTATACGCCCGGCTTCGTCACCGATATCCAGCAGGTCCAGGACATGGCGGACCTGGGGGTGGCCCTCCTCATGTTCAGTCTGGGGGCGCAGTTGAGCTTCCGGGAGCTGGCAGGGGTGCGGGACGTGGCCCTCTTCGGCGGGCTGCTGCAGGTGGCGGGGAGCACAGCCCTGGGCATGCTGGTGGGCTGGGGGCTGGGGCTGGACGCCCGCGCCTCCTTTCTGCTGGGAGCAGCTACCGCCATCTCCAGCTCCAGCGTGGCCCTGCGCCTCCTAGAGCAGCGGGGGGAGGTGGGGAGCCTCCACGGGCGGGTGGCCGTAGGCCTCTCCCTGGTCCAGGACCTGAGCCTGGTGCCTGTCATCGTCATCATCCCGGCCCTGGCCGGCCAGGGTGAGAACACCGCTTTTGCCCTGCTGCTGGCCGCCGGCAAGGCGGCCGGCCTGCTGGTGGCCATCTACCTGCTGGGGACGCGCGTCCTCCCCTGGCTGTTCCGCCGGGTGGCGGCCACCCGCTCCCGGGAGCTCTTCCTGCTGACGGTGGTGGGGCTGGCCCTGGGGACGGCGGCCGTGAGCTTCCTCCTGGGCCTCTCCCTGGCCTTCGGCGCCTTTCTGGCCGGCCTGCTGGTCTCGGAGTCCGAGTACACGCAGGAGACGCTGGCGGAGGTGCTGCCGCTACGGGAGGTCTTCGCCGTCATCTTCTTCGTGGCGGTGGGGATGCTCATCGACCCGATGGTATTCCGGGAGATGCCCGGGACGGTGCTGGCCATCGCTGCTGTGGCCATCCTGGGGAAGCTGCTGATGGTAACGGCGCTGGTCCTGGCCTTCGGCTACATGCTGGGCACGGCGCTCCGGGCGGGACTGGCCCTGGCCCAGATGGCGGAGTTCTCCTTCGTCGTGGCCAGCCTGGGCCTGGAGGCGGGACTGCTTACGGAGGAGGTCAACTCGGCGTTGCTGGGAGCGGTGCTGCTGAGCATCGGCGCTGCGCCGTTCCTGGTCGGCGCGGCGCCCGGCCTGCTGGGGATGTTGCAGCGGCTCCCTCTCCTGGGCAATCTCACCAGGGAGAGGATGGAGGTGCACATTCCGGCCGGGACTGAGATGGTCAACCACGTGGTCATCTGCGGTCTGGGCGAGGCGGGCCGTGAGCTGGTGAGCGCCCTGATGCGGCGAGGGTTCCGGTTCCTGGTCATCGAGCAAGACCCGGCGGCCATCCAGTGGCTGCGGCGCCTGGGCGTCCCCTACATCTACGGCGACGCCACCAGCTCCCAGGTGCTGGAGCGGGCGGCGGTGGGACAGGCGAGGGTGGTGGCCGTGACCCTGCCCGATGTCTACGCCGCCGAGACGGTGGTGGCCAACGCCCGTCGTCTGGCCCCCCGGGCCGACATCATCGCCCGCGGGGGAGGGCCGGAGAGCCACCAGTTGCTGCGCCGCCTCGGCGCCAACGAGGTGGTCCACCCGGAGTTCGAGGCGGGCCTGGAACTGGTCCGTCACACCCTGCACCGGCTGGGCCTCTCCACCCTGGAGATCCAGGCCCTCTTGCAACGACGTCGACGGGACTACACGGCGGCGGAACAATAGGACTCTGCTATACTGGCACTTGGCTATGTCGGACCGCGAGGGCCTGCTGGGACGCGACATCCTGTCCGTAGCTGACCTCTCCCCCCAGGAGCTGGCGACGGTGCTGGAGCTGGCCCGCTCCCTCAAGAAGGGCGGAGGGCCGTCCCTGGCCGGTCGCCTCCTCGTCCTCCTGTTCGAGAAGCCCTCCCTGCGCACCCGCCTCTCCTTCGAGGTGGCCATGCGCAGCCTGGGAGGGGAATGCCTCTACTTCTCCCCCCAGGAGGTGGGGCTGGGGAAGCGGGAGCCCGTGAGAGACGTGGCCCGCGTCCTGGAGCGGCACGCCCACTGTATCGCGGTGCGCACCTTCGCCCAGGAGACGGTGGAGGAGATGGCCCGCTGGGCGTCCGTCCCCGTCATCAACGCCCTCTCCGACCACGAGCACCCCACCCAGGCCCTGGCCGACCTCCTCACCGTCCTGGAGGCGAAGGGCCGCCTGGCCGGCGTCACCCTGGCCTTCGTGGGCGATGGCAACAACGTGGCCCGCTCCCTCTGCCTGGGGGCGGCCATGCTGGGCCTCCACTTCCGCATCGCCTCCCCGGAAGGGTACGAGCTGCCGCCGGGGCTGGTGGAGCGGGCCCGTCGCTACGCCGAGGCCAGTGGCGGCAGCGTCCGCCTCTTCAGGCGGCCGGAGGAGGCGGTGGCCGGGGCCGACGTGGTCTACACTGACGTCTGGACGAGCATGGGTCAGGAGGCGGAGGCGGAGGAGCGGCGGCGGGCCTTCGCCGGCTACCAGGTGGACGGGCGCCTCCTTTCCCTGGCGGCCGCCGACGCCATCTTCATGCACGACCTCCCCGCCCACCGGGGCGAGGAGGTGACGGAGGAGGTCATTGAGGGCGCCCGCTCGGTGGTCTTCCAGCAGGCGGAGAACAAGACCCACGCTATAAGGGCGCTGCTGGCCCTCCTCCTGGCCGGCGAGGGGGCGTGAGCATGGTCTGGGACATCTTCCGGGAGGCCTTCGACCGCTTCGAGCCCTCCAGCGTCATAGACATCCTGGCCATCGCCGTCCTGATCTACCTGGCCCTCCTCCTGCTACGGGGCACCGTGGCCATGACCCTCCTCCGGGGAGTGGTCATCCTGGTGGTGGCGGTGGTCATCCTGGCGGAGGTGCTGGAGCTGACGGTGCTCCAGTTCGTCCTGCGCAACTTCTTCCCCGCCCTGCTCATCGCCATCCCCATCGTCTTTCAGCCGGAGATACGGCGCTTCCTGGAGCGACTGGGGCGGACGGGGCTGTGGCGCTGGCCGGGCCGGCCCGGCTACCAGCAGACAGTGGAGGTGGTGGCAGAGACGGTGATGGAGCTGGCCCGTCGGCGTCATGGCGCCCTCATCGTCCTGGAGCGAGAGACGGGCCTGGAGGACTACATAGAGACGGGGGTGAAGCTGGACGCCCTCCTGAGCCGTGAGCTGCTGGAAGGGATCTTCTTCCCCAACTCTCCCCTGCACGATGGCGCCGTCGTCCTCCGGGGCGACCGCGTGGTGGCCGCCGGTTGCACTCTCCCCCTCTCCCACCGGGGCGAGGGGCACGGCCTGCGCCACCGTGCCGCCCTGGGCACCGCCGAGGCGACCGACGCCGTCTGCCTGGTGGTCTCGGAGGAGACGGGCCAGGTCTCGGTGGCCGTCAACGGCCGCATGATGTCCGGCCTGGACGAGCGCCAGTTGCGGGCCGTCCTGCGCAGCCTCCTACTGCCCGCCGAGACCGTGGCCCCTTTCCCCGGCCTCCCGGCCCGCTGACGTCCCCGGGGGCGATCCTATGGTGGAGCACCTGCTGAAGGAGACGCGCCGCTACCTGGAGGTCGCGCTGGCCCTCCTGCGGGGGGCGGTGGCCTCCCTGCGGGCCAACGCCGGTCTGGCCCTCCTCTCCGTCGCCCTCGCCTTCCTCCTCTGGGTCTTCGTGGACGAGAGCGGCGAGGCGCGGACGACGCGCAGTGGTCTCATCCCCAACGTGGAGGTCCAGGTGCAACCGGTGAACCTGCCCCAGGGGCTGGCCCTGGCCAACGAGCTGCCCCTGGTGCGAGTGCGGGGGGAGGCCTCCATAGACGCCTGGAACCGCTTCACGGCCGAGGACTTCCGCGCCTTCGTCGTCCTGACCGGGCTTTCGGAGGGACGGCACACGGTGCCCGTGCGGGTGGAGGCCCGCACCGCCCGGGGCGGCCTTCGCGTCATCGAGCCCGTGCCCGACCAGATAGAGGTCACCCTGGTGCCCCTCTTCGTCAAATCGGTGCCGGTGGAGGTGACGGTGGAGGGAAGCCCTGCCCAGGGCTTCACCGTCAGCGGCATGGAATTCACGCCCCAGCAGGTGACGGTGGCCGGCGCCCAGGACCTGGTGACGCTGGTCAGCCGGGCCGTCGCCCGGCTGGACATCAGTGGTGCCCGCGAGGACACGACGCGCTTCCTCCCCCTGGAGCCCCAGGATCGTCTGGGGGTGCTGGTGAGGGGCGTCAGCCTGGACCCCGGCACCGTCTCTGTCACCGTCTCCATAGGGCGGCGGGACGTAGGCCGGCTCTTCCCTGTGGCCGCTCGGGTCACTGGCACGCCGGCCCCTGGCTACAACGTAGTATCGGTGGGGGTGGAGCCGGCCCTGGTGGAGCTCATGGGCACCGACCAGGAACTGGAGGGGGTCTCCCTTCTCTCCACCGCCCCGGTGGACATCACGGGGGCGCAGGCGGACGTGGTGCGCACCGTCCCTCTGGAGCTGCCGCCCGGCGTGAGCGCCCGCGGCACCGGCCAGGTGACGGTGCGGGTCTCCATCCAGCCCGCCCAGGGGGAGGCGACCTTCGGCGTGGCGCCCCAGGTGAGCGGCCTGGGGCCGGGCCTGCGGGTGGTCAGCATCACCCCCCAGGTGCAGGTGCTGCTGGCGGGGCCGTTGCCCACCCTATCCAGCCTCGACCCGTCCAGTATCGTTGCGCGGGTGGACCTGACGGGGCTGGGCGCCGGCAGCCATCGCGTCGGCGTGCGGGTGGAGGCGCCTCAGGGGTTGCGCGTCGTCTCGGTGACTCCCCAGACGGTGGAGGTGACCCTAGCCCAGGGGCCATGAGCGAGGAGAGCGGACAGTCGGCCAGGGCGCCCGTGGCCACCGCCCGGCCGGTGGTGGCCATCGTCGGCCGGCCCAATGTGGGGAAGTCCACCCTCTTCAACCGCCTGGCGGGCGGCCGGCGGGCCCTGGTGGAGGATATACCGGGCACCACCCGTGACCGCCTCTACGCCGAGGTGGAATGGCCGGACCGCGCCTTCACCCTGGTGGACACGGGAGGTCTGGAGCCCACCTCCGAGGAGCCCCTCACCAGCCTCATACGGCGGCAGGTGGAGGTAGCCCTGGCCGAGGCCGACGTCCTGGTCTTCGTGGTGGACGCCAAGGAGGGCCTCACCGCCACCGACTTCGAGGTGGCCGACTTGCTGCGGCGCATAGGGAAGCCAGTCCTGCTGGTCGCCAACAAGGTGGACAACGAGAGGCGGGAAGCGGAGGTAGCCCAGTTCTATGAGCTGGGCCTGGGCGACCCCATCCTGGTGAGCGCCTACCATGACCTGGGGCTGGAGCGCCTGCGGGCGGCGCTGCGAGAACTCCTACCGCCCATGGAGGCCGGGGAGGCGCCCCCGCAGGAGCTGGCCATCGCCATCGTGGGGAGGCCCAACGTGGGGAAGTCCATGCTCCTGAATGCCATCCTGGGCCAGGAGCGGGTGGTGGTGAGCGAGCTCCCCGGCACCACCCGGGACGCCATAGACACCCCGCTGGAATACCGGGGACGCCGTCTCCTCCTGATAGACACCGCCGGCATCCGGCGCCGGGGACGCGTCCTGCCCGGCCTGGAGAGGCACAGTGTCCAGCGGGCGCAGCAGGCCATCAGGAGGGCCGATGTCGTCCTCCTGGTGCTGGACGCTACCGAGGGGGTCACCGCCCAGGACACCCACATCGCCGGGCTGGCGCTGGCCGAGCACAAGGGACTCGTCCTCGTCCTGAACAAGTGGGACCTGATGGAGGACACGGAGAGGAACCGGGAGCGCTACGCGCGCCAGGTGATGTCCCGCTTCCGCTTCGTCCCCTGGGCGCCCATAGCCTTCGTGTCGGCCAGGACGGGGCTCAACGTGGAGGGGCTGCTGGAGCTGGCCCTGGAGGTGGGGGACAACCGCTCCCTGCGAGTGCCCACCCACCAGCTCAACCAGGTGGTGCGGGAGGCGATGTCCCGCCATCCGCCGCCGTCGCGAGGCAGGCAGCAGTTCAAGGTGCTGTATGTCACCCAGCCGGAGGTGCGGCCGCCCACCTTCGTGTTTTTCTGTAACGACCCCGGTCTGCTACACTTTTCCTATCAGCGCTACCTAGAGAATGTCATCCGCCAGCACTTCGGGTTCGAGGGGACGGCCATCAAGCTGGTGTTCCGGGGGCGTCAACGGCCATGATCTGGGCTGCCCTGGTCGTCGGCATCGTGGCCTATCTGGTGGGGAGCTTCCCCACCGGCTACGTGCTGGGCCGCCTGCTGCGGGGCATAGACATCCGCCACTACGGCAGCGGCAACGTGGGGGCCACCAACGTCCTGCGGGTGCTGGGGCCCAAGCCCTTCCTGGTGACCCTGGCCCTGGACACCCTGAAGGGGTGGGCGCCGGTCTTCCTGGCCTGGGAGCTGACGGGCGCCCACGAGTTGCAGATGCTGGCCGGCATCTGCGCCCTTCTGGGCCACGACTTCCCCGTCTATATAGGTTTTCGGGGTGGCCGGGGCGTCGCCACCGCCTTCGGCGTCTACGCCGGGCTCCTCTTCCCCCTGGCAGCGGGGCTGGTGGCCCTGGGCCTCTTCATAGTGCTGGCCTTCCGCTACATGTCCCTCATGTCCATCATCACCGTCCCTCTGGGGGCGCTGGTGCTGCTGGCCCTGGCCCTGCTGGGGCTGGTGCCCTACTCCTATGCCATCTTCGGCGGCGTGGCCAGCGCCCTAGTCCTCTTGCGCCACCTGGGCAACATCCGGCGCCTTCTGAGCGGGACGGAGCCCAAGCTGGGCCAGGGGGGCAAGCCCCTGATCTCGCAGCCGCGGTCATCGAGGTGAAGGGATGGACCTGGACGCCCTGCGCGAGGAGATGGAGCGGGCCGTAAGGGGCTGGGACGCGGACTACGTGGAGGTGCGCGTCGACGAGACGGAGACGACGCGTCTGGTCTACCGCGGCCGGGAGCTGGAGGAGATAGGCCGCTCCCGCAGCTTCGGCGGCAACGTGCGGGCCCTCTACCGCGGCGGCTGGGGCTTCGCCAGCTTCAACGACCCCACCGACCTCAGACAGCGCGTGGAGCAGGCAGTGGCCCAGGCGCGGCTGGTGGGGAAGGAGCGTAGCCAGCTAGCGGAGGTGGCGCCGGTGGTGGAGATAGTCCCCCTCCAGGTAGGGAAGGACCCTCGCCAGGTGCCCCTCGCCGCCAAGAAGGAGTTGCTGGACCAGTACAACGAGCTCATCTGGTCGGTGGCGGGCATCGCCTCTTCCAACATCTTCTACTCCGACTCCCACAAGCGGGTGCTCTTCGCCAGCTCGGAGGGTAGCTTCCTCCAGCAGGAGCGCATCGACGTGACGGCCCGCATCGCTGCCACCGCCCGCCGCGACGGCGACCTCCAGCAGGCCAGCGTCAGCCTGGGCGCCCTGAACGACTTCTCCTTCGTGGAGACGCTGCACGGCGAGGCGGAGCGGGTGGCCCGCCGGGCGGTGGAGTTGCTGGATGCCCCCTACGTGAAAGGGGGGACCTACCCGGTGGTTCTGGACCCCGTCCTGGCCGGCGTCTTCTGCCACGAGGCCTTCGGCCACCTCTCCGAGGCCGACCACATCTACGAGAACGAGCGCCTGAAGGAACTGATGGTCATCGGCCGCCGCTTCGGGCCGCCCATCCTGAACATCGTCGACGGGGCGGCGCTGCCCGGGCTCCGCGGCAGCTACAAGTACGACGACGAGGGCGTTCCCGCCCAGCGCACCTACCTGATACGGGAGGGCGTCCTGGTGGGACGGCTCCACTCCCGCGAGACGGCGGGGAAAATGGGGGAACGGCCCACCGGCAACGCCCGCGCCATAGACTATCGCTTCCCGCCCATCGTCCGCATGACTAACACCTACATCGAGCCCGGGGAGGCCACCTTCGAGCAGCTCATCGCCGATATCAAGGAGGGGGTCTACGCCTGCGGCTGGTACGGGGGCACCACCAGTATGGAGATGTTCACCTTCTCCGCTGGCGAGGCCTACATGATTCGCAACGGGCGCATCGCCGAGCTGCTTCGGCCGGTGAAGCTCTCCGGCAACGTCTTCGAGACGCTCATGAACATAGACGGCATAGGCAACGACCTGGGGTTCAACCAGGGCGGCGGCTGCGGCAAGGCGGGGCAGATGCCCTTACCCGTCTCCAACGGCTCCCCCCACATCCGCATCCGCCAGTGCGTGGTGGGAGAACGGTAGCGCCAGGGCCCTCCTCCACTCGCACTCGCTCCGGGTCGGTGGTTCCCAGCCCAGCGCCCGCAGCAGGGGGTCTACCAGACAGCAGCGGGTCAGGACCTCGTTCTGGTGCGGGAGCGCCTGATGTCTCGTCGTCAGCTCCCAGATGCGCCTCACCAGCGAAGCCAGCTCCTGCAAGTCCATGCCGCACTCCGCTTATGTCATATCGCCACGGAGCACAGCACCGGGGCGAAGGCTACAATCGCCTTCGCCCCGGTGCCGCGTCGGCCCCCCGTCTGCTATCATGAGGCTAGAGATTGACTGCCTCGCCTGACCAGGTGCTGGAAGAGATCGTAGAGCTGGCGCTGCGCCGCGGCGCCCAGGAGGCGGAGGCCTTCTATTCGGCGGTGGAGGAGCTGCCCGTCTCCTTTGAGGCTAATCGCCTCAAGCAGGTGAGCGCCCGCCAGACCAGTGGCACCGCTCTGCGCGTCATCGTCGGCGGACGGCTGGGCGTGGCTGCCTCCAGTCGTCCCGGCGACGTGGCCGGCCTGGTAGAGATGGCCCTGGAGACGGCCCCCTTCGGCCCCGAGGCCCGCTTCCACTTCCCCGGCAGCGATAGCTACCCCCAGGTGGAGGTCTATGACCCGGAGGTGGAGCGCCTCTCCCTGGACGATATGGTGCACCTGGGCCAGGGCCTCATCGACGCCCTCCGCCGCGAGGAGCCGGAGCTGGTCTGCGACGGCGCCGTACGACGCGCCCTCCAGACCGTCCGCTGTCTCAACTCCAACGGCGGCCAGTTCAGCTACCGCCGCAGCGTCTTCTCACTGAGCGTGGGCGGCACCCTGGTGCGGGACACGGACATGCTCTTCGTGGGAGACGGCGAAGCCTCCTGCCGGCCCCTGCGGGAGGGCCGCGCCCTGGTGGAGAGGGTCGCCCGGCAGCTACAGTGGGCGCGTCGGACGGCCCGGGCGAGCACGGGGGAGATGCCGGTGCTCTTCACCCCCCTGGGGGTGGCCAGCGCCCTGGTAGGCCCCCTCACCCTGGCCTTCTCCGGCCGCCTCGTCTACCAGGGGCAGTCCCCGCTGACGGGGAAGCTGGGGGAGCGGCTCTATGACTCCCGCCTCACCCTGTGGGACGACCCCACCCGGCCCTATCGCCCGGCCAGCCGCGCCGCCGATGACGAGGGCGTGGCCAGCCGTCGCCTTCCCCTCATCCAGGGCGGCGTCGTCTCCACCTTCCTGTACGACCTCCAGACGGCCGGCCTGGCCTCCGCCCAGCCCACCGGCAGCGGCAGCCGCGGGCCGGGCGGCGTCGTCTCCATCTCCCCCTCCTGCCTGGTCTTCGAGGAGGGAGTGGAGGGACTGGAGGACCTCATCGGCGGCATCAAGGAGGGCCTGGTGGTGGAACAGCTCATGGGCGCCGGCCAGGGCAATGTCCTGGGCGGCGATTTCTCGGGCAATGTCCTCCTGGGGTATAAAATAGAGAATGGCGAGGTCGTCGGCCGGGTGAAGGACACGGTGGTGGCGGGGAACGTACATGCCGCCCTGGGTGGCGCCCTCATGGCCATAGGCAGCGACGGCCGCTGGGTGGGCGGCTCCCTCTACACCCCCTCTCTCCTCTTCCACCGGCTGAGCGTCGCCAGCAAGGGCTAGCCATGTCCTGGCAGGACACCCTCCAGAGCCTGGCGGACGCTTCCGCCCCCCTGCGGGCCTCCCATCTGGTGCGGCTGGCCAACCTCTCGCCGCCGCTGCAAGAGGAGCTGGCCCGCCTGTGGCCTCGCATCGAGGTGAGGAGGCGGCGCCAGATAGTGGCCAGCCTGGTGGAGCTGGCCGAGGACAACGCCGACCTCTCCTTCGAGGCGGTCTTCCGCATCGCCCTGGCCGACGAGGACGCCGATACGCGTGTGGAGGCCGTGCGGGGCCTCTGGGAGAGCGAGGACAGGGGCCTGATACCCGTCTTCCTGGGCCTCCTGCGGGAGGACAGGGAGCCCCGGGTGCGGGCGGAGGCGGCCCTGGCCCTGGGACGCTTCGTCCTCCAGTTCGAGTTGGGGCACCTGCGAGAGAAGCACTTCCTGCCGGTGGAGGAGGCGCTCCGGCAGGTCATAGAGGACAGGCAGGAGGAGCCCCAGGTGCGCGCCCGCGCCCTGGAGGCTATGGGCGCCTGCACCAGCCGCCCCTGGGTGCGGGACGCCATCCGCGCCGCCTACGAGAGCGACCAGTACCGCCTCCGCATCGCCGCCATCCATGCCATGGGGCGCAGCGGCGAGGATCGCTGGCTCCCCCTCCTCCTGCGCGAGCTCGCCAGCGACGACCCGGAGGCCCGATACGAGGCGGCCCTCGCCTGCGGCTCCATAGCCGACCCCCAGGCCGTCCCTCACCTGGCCCCCCTCCTCCACGACGATGACCAGCAGGTGCGGCAGGCCGCCATCTCCGCCCTGGGGCAGATAGGCGGGCAGCAGGCCAAGGAACTCCTCCTCTCCCTCCAGGACGACCCTTCGCCCGCCATCCAGGACGCCGTGGCCGATGCCCTGGCGGAGGTGGAATTCGCCGAGTCGCCCCTCTCGCTGCGGCTCTTCCTAGATGAAAGGTAAACGCGCATCACGGTTACGCGTCGAGGACGCTGTCTCCGCCGGCGGCGTCGTCTACCGCCAGGGGAAGGACGGCATAGAGGTGGTCATCTGCGGCCGCACCAGGGACGGCGTCTGGGGCCTGCCCAAGGGCACCCCCGCTCCCGGCGAGGCGCTGGAGGAGACGGCCGTGCGCGAGGTGAGCGAGGAGACCGGCCTCCAGGTGCGTCCCGTGGCCAAGATAGGCACCATCGAGTACTGGTTCGTGCGGCCCCAGGAGAAGGTCCGCGTCCACAAGCGCGTCCACCACTACCTGATGGTCCCCATCGGCGGCAGTCTGGACCAGCACGACTGGGAGTACGACCGCGTGGAGTGGGTGCCCCTGGAGGAGGCGCTGCGCCGCCTCACCTACAAGAACGAGGCCGACATTCTCCGCCGCGTCCCCGAGCTGGTCCGCGAGGTGGAGAGCCGTGATCACTCCTCGTGACGAGGTGGTGGCCCGGGGGCGACGCGTCGTCCTCCGCCTCAAGCGGCTGAGCGACGCCGCCCAGGACTACGCCTGGCGGGCGGACGAGGAGCTGGCCCGCTTCGATGCCACCTCTCCCCTGCGCCTCTCCTTCAAGGAATACCTGCGCAACTGGGAGCTGGACATGCGCTTCACCGATATCGCCCGTCGCACCCTGGCCATCGAAGACGAGGAGGGGCGGCGCATCGGCAACCTGATGTACTACAACGTGGACCGCTGGCGCAAGGAGGCGGAGGTGGGCATCAGCATCGGCCTCCGCGAGTACTGGGGGCGCGGCTACGGCACGGACGCCATGCGCGCCCTCGTCCGCTACCTCTTTCGCAGCACAGACTTCCGCCGCCTCTACCTCCACACCCTGGACTGGAACGTGCGGGCGCAGAAGTCCTTCCGCAAGGCGGGTTTCGTGCCCTGCGGCACCGCCTACCGCGACGGCCACACCTTCATGGTGATGGAGGTGCGGCGGGAGTGGCTCTTCCCCCTAGACGTCCCGGCCGGGAACCTTTAGGTCCGGCGGCGGGGGCGCCGGGTTTACGAGGTCGAAGGTCAGTAGGTTGGGGACCAGGTGGATCAGCTCATCCATCGTCCACTCCGTGTCCCCGCCCGACTTGGTCATCTCCCGCAGCGGTATCTCCTCCGAGGCCAGGCTGATGTATCCCCCGCCCACGTGGAAGATCTTGCCGTTGACGTCCCAGGCATCGTCGCTGGCCAGGTAGACCACCAGGGGCGCTATGTGCTCGGGGGTGTAGCGCTCCGCCTCCTCCTTGACCACGCCGATCTGCCGCAACAGCCGCTCGTCCTGGACGGCCTGGGAGCCGAGGCGAGTGGTCAGGGCCACGGGGGCGATGGCGTTGCAGGTGACGCCGTAGCGACCCAGGTCACGCGCCACCACCCGCGTGAAGCCGGCCAGCCCCGCCTTGGCCGCCCCGTAGTTGGCCTGGCCGGACATACCGCTCAGCCCCACCAGGGAGGAGACGTTGATGATGCGGCCGAAGCGCTGCTGCCGCATCAGGACGGAGGCCGGCTTGGTGCAGTTGTAGGCGCCCTTCAGGTGGACGGCGATGACGGCGTCCCACTCCTCCTCCGTCATGTTGAAGATCATGCGGGGGCGCACGATGCCAGCGTTGTTCACCAGGATGTCTATGCGACCGAAGGTCTCCACGCACTGACGGATGATGTTCTCGCCGCCCTCCACGCTGGCCACATTATCGTAGTTAGCGACAGCGTTGCCCCCCTGGGAGCGGATCTCCTGCACCACCTGGTCGGCCGGGCCCTGGTCGAAGCCCACGCCGTCCGGGCCTACGCCGGCGTCGTTCACCACCACGTTGGCACCCTCGGCGGCGAAGGCCAGGGCGATGGCCCGGCCAATGCCGCGGCCCGCCCCGGTCACCACTGCGCAACGTCCCTTGAGCCTGTCTCCCATCGGTTGACCTCCGCTAGGCTAGCTGGCTGGCTGTTCCTGCTTGCGGGGCCGCCCCGGTATCTCCAGGTCCTCGGGCGGCGGCGCCGGGTTGCGGGTCCCCTCCAGCAGAGAGGGCATCACCTGGGCTATCTCGTCCGCCGTCCACAGGCCCGGCTTGTAGACGGTCCGCCAGGGCACCGGGGGACGCAGCAGGGCCACCGTCCCGGCGTAGACCATGAACACCTGCCCGTTGATGTTCCAGGCGTAGTCGCTGGCCAGGTAGCAGACCATGGGCGCAATCAGCTCCGGCCGCAGCCGCTGCATCCGCTCCACCAGCTCTTGCTGCTGGGCCTGCCGGCCAGGGATGGTGGCGGTCATGCGCGTCCAGGCCCGGGGGGCGATGGCGTTACAGGTGACGCCGTAGCGACCCAGGTCACGCGCCACCACCCGCGTGAAGCCGGCGATGCCGGCCTTGGCCGCCCCGTAGTTGGCCTGGCCGGCGTTCCCCCAGAGGCCGGACTCGGAGGTGAAGTTGATGATGCGGCCGTAGCGCTGCTGCCGCATCAGGACGGAGGCGTGGCGGGTGCAGTTGAAGGTGCCCTTCAGGTGGACAGCGATGACGGCGTCCCACTCCTCCTCCGTCATGTTGAAGATCATGCGGTCGCGCAGGATGCCGGCGTTGTTCACCAGGATGTCCAGACGGCCGAAGTTATCCAACGCCGTGCGGATGATGCGCTCCGCCCCCTCCATGGTGGCCACGCTGTCGTAGCTGGGGACCGCCGCCCCCCCCTGGGAGCGGATCTCCTGCACCACCTGGTCGGCCGGGCCCTGGTCGAAGCCCACGCCGTCCGGGCCCACGCCGGGGTCGTTCACCACTACCCTGGCCCCCTCGCGGGCCATCAACAGGGCGATGCCCCGGCCGATGCCGCGGCCCGCCCCCGTGACGATAGCCACCTTGCCTTCCAGCCTGCCCATGTGTCTTCCTCCCGAGAGTTGAGGTGGGACGGAGAGGCGGACTAGCCACCCCTGGAGGGGAGGGCCACCACCGCCGTGCCCGGCGTGGTCCGCTGTCCGTCCTCGGACTCTGTCCAGACGTCCAGCTCGACGAGGTTCTCGCCGTCCTGCTGGTATTTCTTGGTGACCACGCCCTTGCAGGTGACGTTCTTCCCCACCAGGTCCATGCCCCGGTACTGGACCGCCAGCCGCTTGATGCGGCCCTGGTAACGGATCCACTCGTGCAGCATGCGCCCCAGGAGGGCGTGCTTCAGAGCACCGTGGACGATCCGCTCCGGCAGCCCGGTGCCGATGGCGAAGTCCTTGTCATAGTGGATCTCATAGAAGTCGCCGGAGCCGGCGGCCCACATGACCAGGCGCCGGGCGTCGCACCGCTCCACCAGGGTGGGGACTTCCTGCCCTACCTCCACGTCCTCGAAGTAAAGCTGCTGCTCCGCCATGGCGTCCTCCTGGCTCTTGATCAGTAGGAGATGAGGGTTCCTCGCATGACGGCGACCACCTTGTCGCCGCGGCGATAGGTGATCTCGGTGACGGTTATCAGCATGGGCCCCAGCCGGCCTTCCCGCTCCTGGAGGTCCACCAGCTTGCTGGTGGCCGTCAGAACGTCGCCGGCGCAGATGTCGTCGAAGTACTGCAGGTCGTTGCCGCCGTTGAGGAGCCGCTTGTAGGGGATCTCGAAGGGTGGCAGGTAGTCCAGCCGCTGCGGCCTGGCCGGATTGTAGATGGTGTGGCCCAGGAAGCCCGGGGGAGCCAGGATGCTGCGGTATCCCTTGCTCTTGGCGAACTCCTCGTCATAGAAGACGGGGTCCGTGTAGCCCACGGCGCGGGCGAAGATGCGGCAGGCGGTCTTGTCCACCTCCACCACCACCGGCGCCGACTCCTTGCCCAGATAGGAGCGCATCTCCTCTGTGATGATGGACCGTTGCGTCATAGGACCCCTCCTGGACGTAAGCGTTAGGTGCACCGCTACGGCCGATGGAAGAATACATCACCCGCTGGCGGCCGTCAAACCTGGGCGCGGTCCAGCCACAAGGCGCGGAAGCGCCCCCGTCGCAGCGCCTCCAGCAGGTCCTCCATCCCCTCGATGCGGCCGGTGAACTCGGTGGCGCAGCGCCCCACGTCCTCCCGGGCGTGGGCGTCGCTCCCGGCGACGATGGGGAGGCCCAACCGCTCCGCCACCTCCAGGGAGAAGCGGTTCTCCATTTCGCTCCCCCGGCCGTTGAGCCCCTCCACGGCGACGACGACGCCGTAACAGGGGTTGCGCAGCGCCCGCTCGATCGCCTCCTGCCAGCGGCCGTCGTCCCCGGGCTCCCAGGGGATCTGGCGGCGGTAGGGGTGGGCGGCCAGCAGCACCGCGCCCTCCTGGGCGGCCAGCCGGGCCAGCTCGCTCACCCGGTGCATGCCGTAGCGGTAGCCGCTGAGGCCGAAGGCTAGGACGTGCCCGTGCTCCGTGTTCACCTCCATCCCGGGCAGAACCAGGAAGCGGTGCCGCCGGGCCAGTCGTCGCACCTCCTCCGGGTCCCAGGCGAAGTCGTGCTCCGTCAGGCAGATGCCGTCCAGGCCGGCCGCCTTGGCCGCTTCGATGAGCTCGTCGGCCGTGAGGGAGCTGTCGTGAGAGAGGGGGAGCGTGTGGGTGTGGAGGTCTATGAGCACCGCTGCTAGTCCACTCCCAGGATGGCCGTGGTGCTGGCGCTGAGGGTGCCGCCCATGCCGTTGATGAGGGCGAGCTTCGCCCCTGGCACCTGGCGAGGGCCGCATTCCCCCCGCAGCTGCCGCACTGCCTCTATGATCAGGAAGATGCCATACATGCCGGGGTGAGTGTAGGAGAGGCCGCCACCGCTGGTATTGAGGGGGAAGTCGCCGCCCGGGGCCGTCCGCTGCCCGGAGACGAAGGCGCCCCCCTCGCCCTTCTTGCAGAAGCCCAGGTCCTCCAGCTCCGCCAGCACTGTGTAGGTGAAGGAGTCGTAGACCTCCACCACGTCTATGTCCTCATGGCGGACGCCGGCGATGGCCAGGGCCCGCGGGCCGGAGAGCTTGGCCGGCGTCTCCGTCAGGTCAGGCATGGCGGTGAGGGACTGGTGGGTGTGGGCGGTGGCCGCCCCCAACAGCCGCACCGGCCGCTTGCGACAGTCACGCGCCCTCTCGACGCTGGTGACTACCACGGCGCCGGCGGCGTCCGTCACCAGGCAGCAGTCGTAGATGTGGAACGGGTAGACCACCCAGCGCGAGGAGAGGACGTCCTCTATAGTGAGGGGGTCGCGCATGAGGGCCTTGGGGTTAAGCTGGGCCCACTTGCGAGTGGCCACCGCGATCTCCGCCAGTTGCTCGTGGGTGGTGCCGTACTGGTACATATGGCGCATGCAGGCCAGGGCGTAGTTGCCGGGAGGCGCCCCGATGTAGTAAGGCGTCTCGAACTGGCGCAGGGGTTGCCAGGCGTCGAAGGGGGCGAGCCGCCCGCCCCGGAAGCGACTGGAATAGCCGGTCTCGCCGTGGGTGATGAGGGCCACCCGGCACACCCCGGTGGCGATGGCCAGCGCCGCATGCTCCAGGTGGGTCAGGAAGGACGTGCCACCGATGTTGGTGCTGTCGGTGAAGCGGGGGAAGATGCCCAGGTACTCCGCCACCTGGACGCTGGACATGGGCCCTGCCGAACAGGTGAGGACGGCGTCCACCTCCGACTTGTCGATGCCAGCGTCGGCCAGGGCGTTGCGGGCCGCCTCGGCGTGCATCTGCAGCGTCGACTTGTGGGGGACGATGCCGATCTCGTCCGCCTCGTCCACGCCGACGATGGCGACGCGGCGGAAGAGCTCCCGCAGCTCCCTGTTGGTGAGCTCCTCGCTGGGGGCGGTGGCCTCCGTCACTGGTCTCCTCCTCGGGCAGCGTCCAGGGGGCGAAACTTGGGGAGGGCTATCTCCTCCGACACATCATCGAAGACGACCTCCACCGGCATGTCGCAGTGCACCTTGGCCGGGTCCGGCTCCACGTCCACCAGCACGGTGTAGAGGCGAACCCCCTCCTCCAGCTCCACGATGGCCGTCACATAGGGGATGTCCGGCTCCCAGCGAGGGTCGAAGGCCCGATAGTGGATGGCGAAGGTATAGACCTTGCCGCGGCCGCTGGCCCGCCGCCACTCCACCTCCCACTGGAAGCAGCGGGGGCAGAAGTCCCGCGGGTACCAGAAGAAGCGCTGGCAGTGGCGGCAGTAGGGGAGCCAGAGCTCGTGGCGCTTGCAGGCTTCCCAGAAGAAACGGGTCTCCGGGCTGGGGCTGGGCAGGACCTTCGTGTACTCCTGTCGGGCCAAGGCAGCCTCCCCTGGGCTGGCGATTAAGATTAACAAGAAGAGGCCCGGCGGGCCTCTCCCAGACCTGTTCGCTGGCCCGATGTTAGCCGCCGCCGTCCTTCAGTGTCAAGCGAGGGGGCACCCCACCGACCGGCCTCTCTCTTGTCCCATCCCGGGCCCTGTGCTATACTACCGCCCGACAAGCGCCGGAATTCACAAATCTGCCTGCAATGCTCTCTGAGTGGGGACACGTAGGGCTTCTCCTGATACTGGCCCTCATCTTCCCCGTGGGAGGCATCGTCACCTCCTGGCTGATGGGGCTGCTGCGGCTCCGCCCTGACCGCCCCAACCCCATCAAGGAGGACACCTACGAATGCGGCATCCCCACCGAGGGCACCAGCCAGGTGCAGTTCAAGGTCAGCTATTACTTCTTCGCTCTTCTCTTCGTCGTCTTCGATGTGCTGGCGGTCTTCCTCTTCCCCTGGGCCCTCTCGTTCTCGAGGCTGGCGGTGGCGGGCTACGTGGCGGTGCTCCCCTTCACCATCGCCATCTTCCTGGGGCTGCTGTACGCCTGGCGGAAGCGGGCCCTGGAGTGGGTGTAGCCCATGGCGACCCGTCTCATCTCTGGCCTCCAACTGGCCCACGCCCTGGAGCAGCGCTTCCCCGGCGCTGTAGCGGACGCCAACCCGGAGTGGGTAGAAGTGCGGCCGGAGCGCCTGCTGGACGCCTGCCTCTTCCTGCGGGACGACCCAGAGCTGGACTTCAAGTTCCTGAGCTGTCTCACCGCCGTGGACCGGCTGGACCATTTCGAGGTGGTCTATCACCTGCAGTCGCTCCGTCTCAATCAGATGGGGGTTCTCAAGGTGCGGCTCTGGGACAGGGAGAACCCGGTGGTGCACTCTGTGACGCCGGTGTGGCTGGGGGCCGGGCTCCAGGAGCGGGAGGCCTATGACCTGATGGGCATCCGCTTCCAGGGGCACCCGGACCTGCGGCGCCTCTTCCTCTGGGAGGGCTTCCCCGGCCACCCCCTGCGCAAGGACTGGCTGGCGATGCCCGGTCAGCGGATGCCGGGCCTGCAACGCTTCCCGGGGGAGCCCGGGGAGCCGGACACGGGGAGGGGCTAGGGAGAGATGGCCTTCAAGACAGAGCCCTTCGTCGTCAACATAGGGCCGCAGCACCCCAGCACCCACGGCGTCTTCCGTCTCAAGGTCACCCTGGACGGGGAGCGCATCATCGGCTGCGACATGGTGATGGGCTACCTCCATCGCAGCATGGAGAAGCTGGCGGAGGAGCGTAGCTTCACCCAGAACATCCCCTTCACCGACCGCACGGACTACCTGGCGGCCATGACGGGCAACCTGGCCTACTGTCTGGCGGTGGAGAAGCTGGCGGGAGTGGAGGTGCCGGAGCGGGCGCAGTGGATACGGGTTATCATGTCGGAGCTCCAGCGGCTGGCCAGCCACTGCATGGCCATCGGCACCTTCATCAACGACTGCGGCGCCTGGCACACACCCCTCCTCTACATGATGCGGGAGCGGGAGAAGGTGCTGGACCTGTTCGAGCTGGCCTGCGGCGCCCGCCTCACCACCAATTACATGCGCATCGGCGGCGTCTCCCGCGACCTGCCGCCGGAGTTCCTCCCGCGGGCCCGCCAGTTCGTCAAAGAGATGCCGCAGCGCATCGCTGAATACGAGGAGCTGCTGGTGGAGAACGAGATCGTGGTGGCCCGCTCCCGGGGCGTGGGCGTCCTGCCGGCGGACAAGGCCATCTCCTACTCGGTGTCGGGCCCCATGCTGCGGGGTTCCGGCGTGGCCTGGGACCTGCGCAAGGCCGACCCCTACGCCGCTTACGACCGCGTGGACTTCGAGATCCCCGTGGGCACCAACGGCGACTGCTACGACCGCTTCCTGGTGCGGCTGGCGGAGATGCGCCAGAGCGTCCGCATTCTGGAGCAGGCCCTGGAGATGATACCCTCCGGCCCTTATCAGACGCCGGTACCCCTGGCGCTGCGGCCGCCCCCCGGCGAGGCCTACGGTCGCATCGAGTCGCCGCGGGGGGAGCTGGGCTTCTACGTGGTGAGCGATGGCAGCCCCGCCCCCTTCCGCTTTCACATACGTTCCCCCTCCCTCATCAACCTGACGCCCCTGCCGGAGATGGTGCTGGGGCTGACGGTGGCGGACGCCATCATCACCCTGGGCAGCGTGGACATCGTCGTGGGGGAGGTGGACCGGTGATGCCCCTCCTGGCCCCCTGGTGGGACCTGCGGGACCTGGGGAACGCCGTGGGCGCCTTCCTGGGCTGGCTGTCGGACCAGGGGGCCCCGGCCTGGGTGCCCTACGTCCTCTCTGGCGTCATCGGCATGCTGGCGCTGCTGGGCTGGGCGGTGTTGAGCCAGCTCGCTTTCATCTGGATAGAGCGACGTCTCCTGGCCCGCATCCAGGTGCGGCTGGGGCCTAACCGGGTGGGCCCCTTCGGCCTCCTCCAGCCCCTGGCCGACGCCCTGAAGGTGCTGGCCAAGGAGATGACCACCCCCCGCCACGCCGACCGCATCCTCTTCTGGGCGGCGCCGGTGGCGGTGGTGGTGCCCGTCATCCTCATCCTGGCCGTCTTCCCCTTCGGCCCGGGGATGGTCCTGGCCGATCTGAATGTGGGGGTCCTCTACATCGTCTCCGTGAGCTCCGTGGGCACCATCGCCGTCTTCATGGCCGGCTGGGCCTCCGGCAACAAGTACTCCCTGCTGGGGGCGATGCGCAGCGTGGGCATGCTCATCAGCTACGAGGTGGTGATGGTGCTGGCCCTCCTGGGGCCGGTGGCCTTCGTGGGGAGCATGCGGCTGCGGGAGCTCGTCCTCTGGCAGGGCGATTACAATACCTGGCTGGTCTTCCTGCAGCCCCTGAGCCTCCTAGGCTTCATCATAGCAGGGGCGGTGGAGGTGAACCGCAGCCCGGCCGACATCGCTGAGGCGGAATCGGAGATCATCGCTGGCTATCACACGGAGTACGGGGGCATCCGCTGGGGGATGTTCCAGCTGGCGGAGTACATCGCCGGGTTCGGCATCGCCGCCACCATCGTCACCCTGTACCTGGGCGGCTGGACGTTGTGGGGACTGGAGGAGTGGGTGCCGGGCTGGCTCATCTTCCTGGCCAAGCTGTACGCCACCTTCTTCCTCTTCATCTGGATGCGGGGGACGTTGCCCCGCCTGCGCATAGACCAGCTCATGAACTTCGCCTGGAAGTATCTGCTGCCCCTCATGATCCTCAACCTGCTGCTGGTGGGGCTAGAGGTGCTGGTGTGGAGGGAGACGGGCGCCTCCGCCGGGGTGGTGCTGCCCGCCTTCGCTGTGGGCAACCTGGCCCTGGCCCTGCTCCTGGGTGCCGGCTGGGCGGCCCTCCTGGGGCAGCTGCGGCCGGAGCGGCGCCCCAAGCAGCCCATCCTGGTGCGGGAGGTGGGGGGCATCTACTATCAGCCCTACACGCCTGGAGGTTCCTGAGCTTGGACGATGTAGGCAGCGTGGTGGCCTTCTGGCTCCTGGCCGCCCTCACCGTGGTCTCCGCCCTGACGGTGGCGGTGGTGCGGGACCTGGTGAAGGCGGTGATGGCCCTGGTGCTGAGCTTCCTGGGCGTGGCCGGCCTCTTCGTCCTCCTCTCGGCCGATTTTCTGGCCGTGGTCCAGGTCCTCATCTACGCCGGGGCGATCTCCGTCCTCATCGTCTTCGCCATCGCTCTGACGCCGCGGGCGGCGCGGGACAACGCCGAGACGGCCATGCGCTGGCCGGCCCTGGCCCTGGCGCTGGCGGTGGCTGGCCTGGTGGCCGCCGTGGCCCTGGTGACAGACTGGGGCCCCGCCCTGGGCCAGGGGTTTCAGGAGACGGCCTCCGCCATAGGGGAGGCGCTACTGAGCCGCTATCTGCTTCCCTTCGAGATAGCGGCAGCCCTCCTCCTCATGGCGGTGCTGGGGGCCATAGTGCTGGTGCGAGAGGAGTGAGGGATGACGGTAGGCCTGGAACACTTCCTGCTCCTGGGCGCCCTCCTCTTCGGCATCGGCCTCTTTCTCGTCCTCTCCAAGCGAAACGTCATCGGCATCCTCATCGGCATCGAGCTGATGTTCAACGCCGTCAACCTGACGCTGGTGGCCTTCGCCCGCTTCGTGGAGTCCACCAATGCCCTCTCGGGGCAGGTGTTCGTGGTCTTCAGCATCGCCGTGGCGGCGGCGGAGGCGGCGGTGGCCCTGGCCCTGGCCGTGGCCATCTACCGTCAGCGGGAGACGGTGAACGTGGACAAGATAAACCTGCTGCGCTGGTGAGCCGCTATGTGGTACCGCTTCATGGAAGTGAAGAACGCCTACGTGGCTGAGATGTGGAAGGAGCTTCTGAACGCCGAGGCGGTGTCGGTGCTGGTGGTGCCGGCCTCGGGCTGGAAGGAGGCGGCGGAGCTGGAGCCCCACACCGTCTATGTGCCCTGGGGCAAGGCCCACGTGGCGCAGGAGATCCTGAGGAAGGTCTGAGATGTTCGACCCGATACCGGAGGCAGCCGCCTGGGCCATCGTCCTGCTGCCTCTGGGCTCCTTCGCCGTCAT
>DAOTWZ010000049.1:0-2872 GCA_034435615.1 Dehalococcoidia bacterium | reverse complement strand
CCGTTGGCCGCCGCGGCGATGCCGAAGCCCGGGGTCAGGCAGGGGATCTTGTCGGCGTTGCAGCGGTCGGAGAGGGCGGCCGCTATGGGGGTGCCGTAGGTGAGGATCATCACGGCGCCCTCCCGCTTCATCCGCTCGTAGGCGTCCACGCCCTTGGGCACCTCGTAGGAGTGCTCGATGATGATGGGGTTGATGGGGTGCCCTTCCACGCCGCCCCGCCTGTTCACCAGCCTTATGTAGTCCTCGAACCCCGCCTTGAACGGCTGGCCGATGATCTGGGTAGCGCCCACGCCGTCGTACATGGCGCCGATAGTTATGGGGGGTTCGGTGGGCGTCCCCTCCTGGGGAGCGCCCTGGCCGCAGGCGGCCAGCAGCGCCGCTATGCCGGCCACGAGCAACAGGGCCCATCTGTGAAGCCGTCTTTCCATGCTGGCACCTCCCGCTCTGTGCCAGGCCCCTGGCGAGGGGGACGCAGTCCCTGGGCGGATGAGCATCTTATAGCCAGAATGTCTCAAGATGTCAAGCTATGGCAGGATATCGCTCGGAGGTGGGCCAGGGCGCCCCATAACCCTAGTCACCGCTCGCCAGATCCCGTCTTCTCCCTCATCAGCGAAGTAGCTCTCATAAAGTTTCTCCCGCGCCTAGGGAAGGGTGACCTCTCCGGAGGGCACCGATTGACAGGCCTTTCTCGGCAAGTCTATATAAGGGTGAGGCCGAGCAGAGGAGGGTGCCGTGGGAGAGGCCTTGCTGAGCGTCCGTGACCTGGCCGTGCACTTTGAGGGGGCTGGCCAGACGATAAAGGCGGTGGACGGCGTCTCCTTCGAGGTCCACCCCGGGGAGGTGGTGGGGCTGGTGGGCGAGAGCGGTTGCGGCAAGACAGTGACCGCGCTGGCCATCCTGCGCCTGCTCCCCGTGCCGCCGGCCCGGATCGTCAGCGGCGAGGTGTGGTTCGAGGGGGCCGACCTCCTGAAGGCGGACGCCAGGACGCTGCGCTCCATCAGGGGGAGGAAGATCGGCGTGGTCTTCCAGGAGCCGATGACCTCCCTGAACCCCGTCCTGACCATCGGCCGGCAGATCACGGAGACGCTGGAGGTGCACCTGGGGCTGGACAGGAGGGCGGCCAGGAGGCGGGCCGTGGAGCTGCTGGAGATGGTGGGCATACCGGAGGCGGCCAGGCGGCTGGACGATTACCCTCACCAGTTCTCCGGGGGCATGCGCCAGCGAGTGATGATAGCCATGGCCCTCGCCTGCAGTCCGAGGCTGCTGCTGGCCGACGAGCCGACCACGGCCCTGGACGTCACCATCCAGGCCCAGATCCTGGAGCTCATCAAGCGGTTGACGGCGGAGCTGGGGACGGCCGTCCTCATCATCACCCACAACTTGGGGGTGGTGGCCCGCTACGCCGACAGGGTCAACGTGATGTACGCGGGCAAGATAGTGGAGTCGGCCCCGGCGGTGGAGCTTTACCGGAGGCCGCTGCACCCGTACACTGCGGGGCTGCTGCGCTCCGTGCCGCGGCTGGACCAGCCACGGAGGGCCCGTCTCCAGCCCATAGAGGGGTTCCCCCCGGATCCCGCCCTACTGCCGCCTGGCTGCGCCTTCGAGCCGCGCTGTCCGCTGGCCGTCGACCGCTGCCGCCGGGAAGTGCCGCCTCTGGTGGTCATGGAGGCCCGCCACCTCTCCGCCTGCTGGGAGGCGGAGAGGCTGTCCCAGCAGCCCGCCGCGGTGCCCTGAACGATGCCGGAGCAGGGAGCGAGAGAGATGCCTGTCACCTCGGAAGCGATGGACAGGGCCTCCCCCGCTGGCCGGGACGTGCTCGTCTCCATCCAAGACCTGAGGGTGTGGTTCCCCGCCGGCTCGGGGATCGTCTTTCGGCGGCAGCGGGGGTTCGTCAGGGCGGTGGACGGCGTCACCTTCGACATCAGACGGGGGGAGGTGCTGGGGCTGGTGGGGGAGTCCGGCTGCGGCAAGACTACCCTCGCCCGCACCCTTCTGATGCTGCACAGGCCCACGGCCGGGCGCATCATCGTGGACGGCCGCGACCTCGGCGAGCTGCGAGGGCGCGAGGTCAAGCGGATGCGGCAGCGGATGCAGATGGTCTTCCAGGACCCTTACAGCTCGCTGAACCCCAGGATGACCGTCGGCGATATCATAGCCGAGCCCCTGATAGTCCATGGCGTGGCCAGGGGGGCCAGGGAGCGCCGGGAGAGGGTCGCCGAGCTGATGAGAATGGTGGGGCTGGACCCGGTGTACGCCAGGCGCTACCCTCACGAGTTCAGCGGCGGCCAGCGCCAGCGCATCGCCATCGCTCGCGCCCTGGCGCTCCAGCCCCAGTTCGTGGTGGCGGACGAGCCCGTCTCCGCCCTTGATGTCTCCATCCAGGCCCAGATCATCAACCTGCTGCAGGAGCTGCAGCACCGGCTGGGTCTGACCTACCTGTTCATCGCCCACGACCTCTCCGTCGTCCGCCACATCAGCGACCGCGTGGCGGTGATGTACCTGGGGAGGCTTATGGAGCTGGCCGACAGCGACGAGCTTTACCAGAACCCGCTGCATCCCTACACCCGGTCCCTGCTGTCTGCCGTGCCCGTGCCGGACCCCGTCCTGGAGGCGCGGCGGGGCCGCATAGTCCTGCGCGGCGACCCGCCCAGCCCCGTGAGCCCTCCGTCCGGGTGCGTCTTCCACACGCGCTGTCCCATCGCCACCGAGAGGTGTCGGGCGGAGGTGCCGGAGTGGCGCAACGTCGGCCCCGCCGGGCGGCCCCACTGGGTGAGCTGTCATCGTGTGGTGGACGGTGAGCTGGAGGGCTGGACGGGCGCCGTGGCCGGCCCGTGACGAGGCACCATGGCCCCCCTCAGCCCACCAGGTGCTG
>DAOTWZ010000048.1:0-4318 GCA_034435615.1 Dehalococcoidia bacterium | reverse complement strand
CGGCGTATCTGGCTGGCCTCCCGGCGTCCCCGGCCCCTGAGCGCGCCGTAGGGGACATAACACTTGTGTTAAACTTTTACGCGAGATGATGGCCCGCACCGTCGCCCCCGAGGAGCTGCTGGCCAAGGTGAGGGAGTACCTGCCCCCATCCGGGGTGGCCCTGGTGGAGGAGGCCCTTCGCTTCGCCTGCGAGTGTCATCAGGGACAGCTCAGGCGCTCCGGGGAGCCCGCCATCACCCATCCCCTGCATACCGCCTTCAGCATGGCGGAGCTGCAACTGGACGCCGAGACGGTGGCCGCCGCCCTCCTCCACGACGTCCAGGAGGACTGCAACGTCAGCAACCGCGACCTGGAGAGACGCTTCGGCCCCGAGGTGGCCCGCCTGGTGGAGGGGGTCACCAAGCTGGGTCGTATCCCCCTGGACACCCTTGAGGAGGCCAACGTAGACGAGCAGCTCCAGGCGGAGAACCTCCGCAAGATGTTCCTGGCCATGGCCCGGGACCTGCGAGTGGTCCTCATCAAGCTGGGAGACCGCCTCCACAACATGCTCACCCTGAGCGCCCTGCCCCCGGAGGACCAGGTCCGCATCTCCCGGGAGACCCTGGAGATCTACGCCCCCCTGGCCTCCCGGCTGGGGATCTGGCAGTTCAAGTGGCAACTGGAAGACCTGGCCTTCCGCTACCTGGAGCCGGAGAAGTACAAGGCCATCGCTGCCATGCTGGCCGCCAAACGGGAGGCCCGCCAGCGCTACATCGCCCAGGTCCAGGAGGTGCTGAAGCGGGTGCTGGCCGAGAACGGCATCCGGGCCGAGGTCCAGGGCCGGGCCAAACATATCTACAGCATCTACCAGAAGATGCAGCGCTACGCCGCGGAGGGCCGCTCCCCCCACGAGATCTACGACCTGCTGGCGGTGCGGGCCCTGGTGGACACGGTGCCGGACTGTTACAAGGCCCTGGGCGTGATCCACGGCCTCTGGACGCCCATCCCCGGCACCTTCGACGACTACATCGCCAAGCCCAAGGAGAGCATGTATCAGTCCCTCCACACCACCGTCATGGGGCCGGGCGGCCGCCCCCTGGAGGTGCAGATCCGCACCCATGAGATGCACCGCCTGGCCGAGTATGGCGTGGCCGCCCACTGGCGCTACAAGGAGGGTGCCCCCCGCCAGGCCAATTACGAGGCCCGCCTGGCCTGGCTCCGCCAGCTCCTGGAGTGGCAGCGGGAGATGGCCCGCGCCCAGGAGCTGGTGGAGGCCGTCAAGACCGACATCTTCCAGGACCAGGTCTTCGTCTTCACGCCCAAGGGCGAGGTGAAGGAGCTCCCGCGCGGCGCCACGCCCATCGACTTCGCCTACCGCATCCACACCGACCTGGGCCATAGCTGCGTGGGGGCGCGGGTCAACGGTCGCCTGGTGCCCCTCAACTACCAGCTCCAGAACGGCGACGTAGTGGAGATCATCACCAGCAAGAGCTCCAAGGGCCCCTCCCGGGACTGGCTCATCCCCAGCCTGGGCTACATCAACACCAGCCACGCCCGCCAGAAAGTCCGTCAGTGGTTCAAGCGCCAGGAGCGGGCAGAGAACATCGCCCGGGGGCAGGAGATGCTGGAGCGGGAGCTGCGACGCCTAGGCTTCGCCCTCTCGGACATCGGCGAGGAGGTGCTGCGCGGCCTCCAGGTGGCCGACCTGGACGAACTCTGCCTGCGCATCGGCTACGGCGAGATCAGCACCCACCAGGTGGCCCTTCGCCTCTCCTCTCTGCTGGAGACGGAGACGGAGACCGCCCCGGCCGAGCCGGCCCAGGCCCCCACCTACACCAGCAGCGAGATCCGCGTCCTGGGTACGGGAGACCTGCTCAGCCGGCTGGCCCGCTGCTGCCAGCCCGTCCCCGGAGACCCCATCATCGGCTACATCACCCGGGGCGAAGGCGTCACCGTCCACCGCACCGACTGTCCCAACATCTTCAGCCTGGAGCGGGAGCGCCTGGTAGAGGTGGAATGGGGCGGCCCGGGTCAGGTCTACCCGGTGGCCGTCCGCATCGACGCCTGGGACCGCGTAGGCCTCCTGCGGGACCTCTCCACCATGGTGGCCGAAGAGCGGGTCAACATGGTGGGCATCCACACGGAAGAGCACCCGGACGGCACCATAACCATCTACGCCACCCTGGAGACCCACGGCGTGGCCCAGCTCATGCGCCTCCTGGCCAAGCTGGAGACCGTCCGCGGCGTCATCTCCGTGGAGCGGCGCTTCCGCGGGGCCCCCAGCGGCGGCTCCTGACCCCTACACCCGGGAAGGGACCCGCGCCAGCCGCGGCGGCCTCACCATCAGGATCAGGGGCAGCGCCGCCACGCTCACCGCTATCCCCAGCCCGAAGGCCCCCGTGTAGCTCCCCATCGCCTCATAGATCACGGCCGCCAGATAGATGCCGATGCCTGCCGCCCCCGCCGCCAGCGAGAATATCAGCCCGGCGATGGAGGAGAGATAGCGCCGGCCGAACATATCGCCCGCGTAGGCGGCGTAGACGGAGCCCGTCGACCCGTAGCCCATGCCGAACAGCGCCGCCGAAACGTAAGTCAGCGCCAGACTCTCCAAGAGAGAGGCCATCAGCAGCCCCGTGAAGCTCACCATCTGGAGCAGCGTCACCAGCACCAGCGTCGGGCGGCGGCCCAGCACATCGGACACAGCCCCGCCGAAGAACCGCCCCACCGTAGACCCCACAGCGATGGCCGATATCGTCAGCGCCGCCTGCCCCGCCGACGCCCCCAGGGACGCCTCGGCGAACCCCGGCAGATGGACCACCGGCAGGAACACCACCGACCAGAACAGGAACAGAAAGGCCGTAAACAGCCAGAAGGCCCGCGTCCGCACCGCCTCCGAGAGCCGGAACGAACCGTCCTCGTCCCCGGCCTGCACCGTCCCCTGCCCGCCCCCCGATACCCAGTAAGGGAGAAGCCCCTTGGACTCCGGGCTTCGCTCCAGCAGCAGCCCCGCCAGAGCGAAACAGGTGATGATCCCCAGCCCGTAGAGCAGATAGGTAGACCGCCAGCCCAACGCCTCCACCAGAGCGGCGGAGAGGATCGGCATCGTCAACTGCCCCACGCCAGAGCCCGCGGCCGTGATCCCCACCGCCAGACCACGGCGGGCCACGAACCACTTCGCCACCGTAGAGCTACTGGGCACGAAGGCCGTGCTCATCCCCAGCGCCGCCAGCAGCCCGTAAGAGAGATAGAAATGCCACAGCCCCTCCGCCCGGGACGTCAGCAGAATGCCCGAGCCCAGCAACAACCCGCCCCCTATCACCACCCACCGCGGACCCCACACATCCGTCATCCGCCCGCTGAAGAAACTGCAGAACGAATACAGAAACGTATAGACGGAGAACCCCAGACTGATGGCCGCCCGCTGCCCAGGCGCAATATCCTCCTCGATACTGGGCAGAAAGACGCCGAAGCTGTACTGCACCCCGTAACTGGCGAACAGCACAACGAAGGCAGCCCAGACGATGATCCAACCGTAATACAGGTCACGCGGCCTGGCCAGCGTCACACGCATCGCTCACCCCTATCGGGACGGCAGGCCCCCGCGGGGGCCGCCGACCCGTCGCTTCCTACTCTCCATGACAGCCCCGGGACAGCTATCCTTTATATACCACAACCACACCAGCGGTTCCCCGCAGCGTCCCCTATCTCTATCCCGGTCCCATGCCCCGCTGCCGTCGACCCCAGAGGAATTGACAGCTACCGCAGGTCGACGGCAAAATAGGTGCACGACGCGGGCCGAAGACGTGCCACCCAGATACGGCCGGCCTCTCCTCTGGGCCTCACTGGCGTGGGCCCCAATCGAACCAAAGTGGGATTGAAAGCACCCAGATGGGGCTGAGCGATGACTTCTTCATCGGCCCCAATCGAACCAAAGTGGGATTGAAAGGATAGCGCTGCTTGTCAGCCTGTTGGCGCGATAGGAGGCCCCAATCGAACCAAAGTGGGATTGAAAGGCTCGCTGGGGATGGGGAGGTGGGCGGCCCTGTGGCGGGCCCCAATCGAACCAAAGTGGGATTGAAAGGCGCATCATCTCATCGCTCCGCCAACTATTGTTATTGGCCCCAATCGAACCAAAGTGGGATTGAAAGAATCGAGCACTGCCTCCCTCGACTCCCCCGTCAGCAGCCCCAATCGAACCAAAGTGGGATTGAAAGGGGCCTCATCTGGCCTGGGCTGGAGACCCGCAAGGGCCCCAATCGAACCAAAGTGGGATTGAAAGCAAGGAGAGGTCGTCCACCAGCACCTTGTAGTCCACCCCAGCCCCAATCGAACCAAAGTG
>DAOTWZ010000047.1:0-19398 GCA_034435615.1 Dehalococcoidia bacterium | reverse complement strand
GGAGGTGCTTGAGCTATATAGACAAGTGGGGCAGGAATTCAAGGATCACGTCTGGAAGACATTAGCCTCATGATCGCTCTCATATCTGTTTCTGATAAGCGGGGGGTGAAGGGGCTGGCGCTGGGGCTGGCCGAGCTGGGGTTCGATATCTACTCCACCGGCGGCACCCAGCGCCACCTGGCCGAGACCGGCCTCCCCGTCCGCTCCATCTCCTCGCTCACCGGCTTTCCGGAGATCCTGGACGGCCGCGTCAAGACCCTCCATCCGGTGGTCCACGGCGGCATCCTGGCCCGCCGCGACCTTCCCCAGCACATGGAGGAGCTGGCCCGCAACGAGATACCACCCATAGACCTGGTCTGCGTTAACCTCTACCCCTTCGTGGAGACGGCCTCCCGGCCCGGCGTCACCCTGGAGGAGGCGCTGGAGCAGATAGACATCGGCGGCCCCACCCTCCTGCGGGCCGCTGCCAAGAACTTCCCCCACGTGCTGGTCCTGGTGGACCCCGAGGACTACGAGCCGGTGCTGGACCTCCTGGCCATGGGCGAGGTCCCTCTGGAGGTGCGGCGGCGGCTGGCCGCCAAGGCCTTCCAGCACGTGGCCGCCTACGACACCGCCATCGCCCAGTACCTGCGGGGGGAGGAGCGCTTCCCGGAGCAGCTCACCGTGGCCCTGCGCAAGGCCCTGGAGCTGCGCTATGGCGAGAACCCCCACCAGCGGGCTGCCCTCTACCGGGAGGAGCGGCTGGGGCAGGGGGGCGGCATCGTCGCCGCTCGCCAGCTCCACGGCCGGGAACTCTCCTACAACAACATCATGGACGCCGACGCCGCCTGGGCGGTGGTGAACGAGTTCGCCGCGCCGGCGGTGGCCATCATCAAGCACGCCAATCCCTGCGGCCTGGCCTGCCGGGAGGAGCTGGCGGAGGCGTTCCGCCTGGCCTTCGAGGGCGACCCCATCTCCGCCTTCGGGGGGATAGTGGCGGTGAACCGGCCGGTGGACGTGGGCCTGGCCCGGGCCATCCGCGAGGCCAAGCACCCCACCAGCGGCCAGCGCCTCTTCCTGGAGGTCATCGTCGCCCCGGGGTATGAGGAAGGGGCGCTGGAGCTGCTGCGCAAGAGCCCCAACCTGCGCATCCTGGAGGCCCCGGCAGGGGCGGCCGACCCCCTGACCTACCGCCACGTGGCGGGGGGGCTGCTGGTGCAGGAGCCTGACCGCTACCCGGACGACGAGATACGATTGCAGGTGGTGACCCGTCGCGCCCCCACCGAGGATGAGGTTCAGGACTTACGCTTCGCCTGGAAGGCCTGCAAGCACGTCAAGTCCAACGCTATCGTGGTGGCCAGGGAGCGGGTGCTGTGGGGCGTGGGGGCGGGCCAGCCCAACCGGGTCACCAGTGTAGCCCTGGCCCTGGAGGGGGCGGGGGAGCGGGCTCGAGGGGCGGTGCTCGCCTCGGACGCCTTCTTCCCCTTCCCGGACTCGGTAGAGCTGGCAGCGGAGGCCGGCATAAGCGCCATCATCCAGCCGGGGGGCTCTGTGCGGGACCAAGAGGTCATCGCCGCTGCCGACGCCCGCGGCATCGCCATGGTCTTCACCGGGGTGCGACACTTCCGACACTAGGCCCGCCCCTGGCCGGGTGGTGGAGATGGCGAGGGTGGACATCGTCGTCCCCGTCTACAACGAGGAGGCGGACCTGCCGCGGAACCTGCCCGTCCTCCACTCCTTCCTCTCCTCAGAGCTCTTCCCCTACGAATGGCGCATCGTCATCGCCGATAACGCCTCCACCGATGCCACCCCCGAGGTGGGCCAGCGGCTAGCCCGGGAGCTGCCGGGCGTAGCCTACCTGCGCCTGCCCCGGAAAGGACGCGGGCGCGCCCTCAAGGCCGCCTGGGGCGACTCCCGGGCGGATGTCGTCAGCTACATGGACGTGGACCTCTCCACGGACCTCTCCGCCTTCCCCGCCCTGGTGCGGGCGGTGGCCGAGGAGGGCTACGACCTGGCCACCGGCTCCCGCCTGGTGCGCGGCGCGCAGGTGCGGCGCTCCCTGCGCCGGGAGGTGCTCTCCCGGGGCTATATGGTTCTCCTCAAGCTCCTCCTGCGCGTCCGCTTCCACGACGCCCAGTGCGGCTTCAAGGCGGGGCGCCGGCCAGTGGTGCAGCGGCTGCTGCCCCTCATCCGCAACGACAACTGGTTCTTCGATACGGAGCTGCTGGTGCTGGCCGAGAAGGCGGGCTACCGCATCGCCGAGGTGCCGGTGCGCTGGCAGGAGGACCCGGGCAGCACGGTGCGGGTGCTGGGGACGGTGCTGGAGGACCTGCGGGGGGTGCTGCGCCTGCTGCGCCAACGCCCCTGGCGACAACTCGAGCGCGCCGGCGGCCCCGGGGGTGCTTGACACAGCCCCCCGCCGGTGCTAGCGTTTCCCTTGCAAACGCCGTCACAAAGTCGAGCTGAGATGATGTTGCCTCTCCTGGATATCATCCTGCGGCATGTGCCGGAGGGGTTCGAGTTCCTGGCAGTCTTCTCGACTATCGTCGGTTCCCTCACCATACTGACCCTGCTGGGCAAGTGGTGGGAGCGCTGAGCTGAAGGGGAGGACGCTCGATGGCTGTCACCGAGGAGCCTGGGAAGCCAAGAACGTGGCAGGAACGGCTGCACATCCTGGCGGACCGCCTCTATGACCGGCTCTTCCATAACTACATCTGGCGCTCCATCTTCCGCTCCGGCTATCCCAACACTCCCCGCAACCAGATGCTGGTGGTGGCCACCAACGTCTTCCTCCACCTCCACCCGACGCGCATCCATCGCACCCATGTGAAGATCACCCACACCTACTGTCTGGGCGGCCTCACCTTCTTCATGTTCATCCTGCTGACGGTGACGGGCGTCCTCCTCATGTTCTACTACGTGCCGGACGTCAACCGCGCCTGGATGGACATAGCGGCCCTGGAGACCAATGTGCGCTTCGGGCTGCTGATGCGGAACCTGCACCGCTGGGGCGCCCACGCCATGGTGATCCTGGTCTTCCTGCACATGATGCGGGTCTTCTACACGGGCGCCTACAAGCCACCCCGGGAGTTCAACTGGGTGGTGGGGGTGACCCTCCTTTTCCTGACGCTGCTCATGAGCTTCACCGGCTACCTGCTGCCCTGGGACCAGCTCGCCATCTGGGCCATCACCGTGGGCCACGGCATCGGCGGCTCCACGCCTTACCTGGGCGACGAGGTGCAGCAGGTGCTCTTCGGTGGCTTCGAGATCGGCCAGAACGCCCTGATCCGCTTCTACACCCTGCACGTGCTGGGCCTTCCCCTCATCTCCGCCATCATGATGGCGGTGCATTTCTGGCGCATCCGCCGGGACGGGGGCATGGCCCGGCCCCTGTAGAAGGGCCAGGAGGAAGGTGAGAGGATGGCCGTAGAGACCAGAAGACCGGCGCCGCGGCCCGCCGCCCGCGTCCGGCCCCGACGGGAGCGGGAGGAGGAGCTGCTGGTCTGGCCCGACCTCCTCTTCCCCGAGTTCATATCGGCCGTCCTCTTCCTGACCACCTTCCTGATACTCTCGGTCTTCATCAACGCCCCCTTGCTGAACGAAGCCAACCCCAACATCACGCCCAACCCGTCCAAGGCGCCCTGGTACTTCCTGAACCTGCAGGAGCTGCTGCTGCACATGGACAAAGCCTGGGCGGGCGTCCTCCTGCCGGGCATCTTCCTCCTCTTCTTGGCCATCATCCCCTATGTGGACCGCAGCAACGAGGGCCAGGGGGTCTGGTTCGGCACCAAGTACTCGGTGCGGCTGACGACGATCACGGCCTTCTACTCCATGGCCGTGACCTGGCTGCTGGTGCTCTTCGACGCCGCCAAGTTCGAGAGGCTCACCCGCTTCATCCCCAGTTGCAACGAGGCGGAGGCCCACCACTGGCCGCCCTGTCTCATCGGCGGCGAGGAGGGCCTGGGCGGCGCCCGTGAGCTCCAGACACGGCTGCGCTTCAGCATCGGCAACCTGGACTGGCCCCAGGACTGGAGCTTCCCCCTGCCCAAGTTCGGCGGCCTGAGCGAGCTCCGTTTCAAGAACCTCCACCTGTGGGGCGACTTCAACATCAACGTGGCGGCGGTCATCGTGGAGCAGGTGATACCGCTGGTGCTCATCGTTGGCCTGGCGCTCCTCATCATCTACGTCCTCTTCCGCTTCGGCTGGGTGAGGACTACCCGGGACGTCATGATCATCATGTTCACGGGCGCCATGGCCTCCTACCTGACTCTTACTATCATCGGCAGCTTCTTCCGTGGCGCCGGCCAGGAGCTGGTGCTGCCCACCGACGTGCGGGTGGACTGCGGCACCTTGCCGACGCCACCAGGCTGTCCGTGAGGTGTTGCTGAATGGCGGAGGAACAGACCCCCCGAGAGCAGCAGGAGACGCCTCCCCAGCCGCAGGGCGTGGTGCTACGGCTGGCCCATGAGGCGGCCACCACGGTGGCGGGCCAGCGGGGCATCGGCCCCCGCCCGGCCCAGGTGACGACGCCGGTGGCCACCCCGGCCCCCCGGCGCGGACCCCTGGTGACCCGTCGCACCTTCATCCTGGGCGGCTTCTGGACGGCGCTGGGGCTGGCCCTGCTGGGGATCTTCGGGCCGCAACTGGACTTCCTCTATCCCAGGAAGGTGCGGGGCTTCGGCGGCCCCATACCCGTCAGCCAGGACGAGATCCCGCCGCCCGGCGGCGAGCCGGTGCGCAACTTCGAGGGCCGCTTCTGGCTGGTCCACCTGCCGGCGGGCGTCACCCCCAACGGTGAACAGACGGAGGGCGGCGTGCTGGCCCTCTGGCAGAAGTGTCCTCACCTGGGCTGCACAGTGCCCTGGCGCCCGGACTTCACCTTCCTGGGGCGAAAGGGCTGGTTCCGCTGTCCCTGCCACGGCTCCACCTACACCAAAGAGGGAGGCGTGCGAGTCTTCGGGCCGGCGCCCCGCTCCATGGACCTGTTCAGGATCGAGGTCAACCAGGACGGCAGCATCACCGTGCTGACGGGGCCCAACAACGCCATCATGGGCAGCGCCGACAACCCCAGAAGGGCAGTGCGACTGCCAGGCGTCGATTACGGTGCCTAGCATCGAGGAGCGGCGGACAGTGCTGTACCTGAAGAGGGGAACTCTGTGCCGAGAAGGTAAGGCGAGATGAACACCAGCAAGCAAGTCAACATAATGATCGGCCTCATGTTCCTGCTGGTGCTCGCCTTCGGCATCTATTTCGTATGGGACCAGAACGTGCGGGCCAGCGCCGCCCAGGAGCGGCAGGTGGAGGAGAACGCCATTCGCGGTGGCAAGATCTTCGCTCTGAACTGCCGGATCTGTCACGGCGACGCTGGGCGGGGCGTCCTGGGGAACCCCAACCTCCCCGGCGCCCCCCTCAATATGGAGGGCTTCCGCGTCACCTCCAGCAGCGACCTGCGAGCCCTCTATCAGCGCCTGTTCGACACCATCCGCTGCGGTCGTGTGGGCACCCTCATGCCCCCCTGGGGCCAGGACCAGGGCGGCACCCTTACTGAGGCGCAGATCAACCAGCTGGTGGCCCTCATCACCGGTAGCTGGCTGGACGAGCCCAGCAGCGACCCGGAGCATATCAGCGAGGTGGCCTGGGAGGCGGCGGTGGAGACCGCCCACGAGCTGGATACCCTCACCACCCCGGCCGGCGAGATCCTCCGCCTGACCCAGGCCGTGGACGCCGACGACACCGTCCTCTCCCTCAACGACGCCCACGTAGGCCTCAGCCAGGGCCAGCTCCTGCGCATCGAGGACGAGGTGGTGGAGGTGAGGGAGTTCCCGGCCAGCAGCTCTCTGTCCCAGTCCGTCTCGGCTACGGAGCAGGTGCTGCCCCTGGAGGCCTCCGCCGACTTCCGCCCAGGCACCATCGTGCAGGCGGGGCCGGAGCGAATGCGGGTGGTCTCCGTGGACGCCCAGGCCAAGACCATCACCGTGGAGCGGGGCGTGGAGGGTACGACGCCCGTCCCCCACCAGCGGGGCACCACGGTGCAGGACCCCAGGAACGAGATAACGGTGGTGCGGGGCGCCTTCAGCACCACGGCCGCTCCCCATGAGGCGGGCACCCAGGTCTTCAATGGCCCCCTGCGGCCGCCGGAGGGCCCCCTCACCGGCGTAGGCGCCACGCCGCCCTGCGGCCAGAACCCGCCAGCGGCGGCCGCCGCTGGCCCCGAGCCCACCGCCAGCCCCGGGCAGCCCTCCAAGCCGGCCACCGCCCAGCGTATCGAGTCCAACGTCACGCAGCCCCAGAACGGCGTCATCCAGGTCATCGCCCGGGACAACCTGTTCGTCAACAACAACCTGGAGGTGCCGGCGGGCCAGACGGTGACCATCCGTCTCACCAACGAAGGGCAGCAACCCCACAACCTGCGGGTGGCCGGCCCCGACGGCCAGTGGCAGACGGGGGACGACTTCGCCGTGCCGCCCAGCGGCTTCCTGACCAACGGCCAGAGCGCTGAGGCCGCCTTCCAGAGCTCCCAGCCAGGCACCTACGTCTTTCGCTGCGATGCCCACCCCAACCAGATGTGGGGTCACATCACTGTGACTGGGCAGTGAGATCCGCCCGAGCGGGGCGCCCGTTTAACAACCGGCAGGGAGTGTGCGGAGGAGGGAGAGGCCATGTTCCTGAGACGAGGGGTCGTCCTGCTGATCGGGGGAGGGCTGGCGCTGCTGGCCGTAGTGGCCTGCGGCGGAGGCGAGGAAGCGGCGACGCCCACGCCCGCCGGGGCCAGCGTCATCCGGGCCGTGCCGACGATAAGGTTCGACCGCAGCCAGCTCAGCGTGCCGGCCAACACCAGCGTCACCATCGTCTTCCAGAACGAGGACACCGGCGTGTCGCACAACTTCGCCGTCTACCGGACGTCGGCGGCCCAGGAGAAGCTGGGCGATACCAGGACGTGCAGCGCCCCCTGCCAGGAGCGGCTGACGCTGCGGCTGGCGCCCGGGGAGTACTTCTTCCGCTGCGACGTCCATCCCCAGGATATGACGGGGACGCTCGTGGCCCGGTAGGGGGCTTGTTGACGTCGCCCCTCGCCTGCGCTATATTCGGCTGGTGAAGAAAATCTCTATAGATGGTGAGGAGCCGTGGCCAACCAAGTAGGGAAGCGCTATCAGTGCGGTAAGTGCGGCACGGAGATGATCGTCACCCGCGGTGGCGAGGGCCAGCTCGCCTGCTGCGGCGAGCCCATGCAGTTGAAGAGCTAGGACGGAGGTGCTGGCCGTGTCCAACCAGCTAGGCAAGCGCTACCATTGCAACAACTGCGGCACCGAGGTGCTGTGTATCAAGCCCGGCGAGGGCGCGGTGGAGTGCTGCGGCGCCCCCATGGAGCTGATGCAGCCCAAGGTGCTCCCCTCCGCCGACTAGGTCGGGGCGCAGGCACCCCGGGGGTGGCGCTCCATCCGCCTCTGGGGGCAGTCGCTCTGAAGAGGCCCCCGTCCGGGGGCCTGTTCGCGTCGCTCGTGCAGCCGCCCGATGTCCGGGGCGGCTCCTTGTCCCTCGCTCCGGCCGCTGCTATGATAGCCTTCGGACTTGATCAGAGGATGTAGCGGCCTGAGGCCGTGATCGAGCTGACGTTCTTGGGCTCCGGGCACGCCTTCACCACCCCTGTCCGCTACTGGAGCGGCTTCCTGGTGAACCGGCGGTACCTCTTCGACTGTCCGCCCACCGCGCTGCCCCACCTAAAGCGGCTGGGCGTCCCCCCGGCCCAGATAGCGGCCGTCTTCATCAGCCACTTCCACGGCGACCACTTCATGGGCTTCCCCTTCCTGGTGCTGGAGTACCTCTACCAGGAGCGGCGGCAGGAAGACCTGTACGTGGTGGCGCCGCCCGGGGGGGAGGCCTTCCTGGAGGACTTCCTGGAGCGCTGTTACCCTGGCCTCTCGCGAGCAGACGGCGGCTACCGGCGTCGCTATCTGGAGGCGGGCCCGGGGCCGCTGACGGTGGCCGGCCTCACCGCGTGGGCGGTGCCGGTACAGCACGGCGGGGGCAAACTGCGCTGCTTCGGTTATCGCGTTCAGGTGGACGGCGTCACCCTGGCCTACACTGGGGACACGGAGCCCTGCCCGGCCCTGCTGGAGCTGGCCCAAGGGTGCCATGTCCTGGTGGTGGACTGCACCTACGCCCAGAGCGGCCCGGAGCACATGGGCCTGGCCGACATCCGCGAGCTGCGAGAGGCCCTCCCCCCGCAGACGACCCTTCTCCTGACCCACATCGGCGAGGAGACGGCTGCGGCCGGGCTGCCCAACACCCTGATAGCCCAGGACTTCCAGACCTACCGCTTCGACGGAAGATGAGGGAAGCCGCAGCCGTCCTGGGGGCTGGCGCCTACGGGACGGCGCTCGCCCAGACCATGGCCCGCAACGGCCACTGCGTCCGCCTCTGGAGCGTGGAGGAGCGGGTGCTGGCCGAAGTGCGGGAGCGACGTCGCAACAGCGCTTACATGCCCGGGGTGAGGCTTCACCGCCTGATCGAGCCGGTGGCCGGCCTGGCGGAGGCGGTGGCCGGGGCCTCCGTGGTGCTCATCACCGTCCCCTCGCGCGTCGTCCGCAGTCTGGCCAGGCAGGTGGCCCCCCACCTGCGGCCCGGCACCGTCACCGTCAACGCCGCCAAGGGGCTGGAGCAGGGTAGCAACCTGCGCATGAGCCAGGTGCTGGCCCAGGAGCTCTCGCCCCCTCTGGCGGAGGGCATCGCCACCATGGGTGGGCCGGCCATCGCCCGGGAGCTGGCACGGGGCCACCCCACCGCCCTGGTGGTGGCCGCCCAGGAGCTGGCCCTGGCGGAGCGCGTCCGGGGCTTCCTGCAGAACTCCTACGTGCGGGTGGCTGTCGTCACCGACCGCACGGGCGTGGAGGTGGGGGCGGCCCTCAAGAACGTCTACGCCATCGCCCTCGGTCTGTGCGATGGCCTGCGCCTGGGGGCCAACGTGAAGGCCATCCTGGGGGCGGCCGCCCTGCGGGAGATGGCGGATATCGCTGTGGCCCTGGGAGGCCAGGAGGAGACCATCTACGGGCTGGCCGGCCTGGGGGACTTCCTGGCCACCGCCTACAGCCCCGTCAGCCGCAACCGTACCCTGGGTGAGAAGCTGGGCCGTGGCCAGGACTGGAGGGGCTTCCTGGAGACCCACACCGTGGAGGGCGTCGCCGCCGCCAGGGCCTTCCGCGAGCTGACGGCCGGCCTCGGGTTGCGGCTCCCTCTCTTGGACGCCGTCCATGCCCTCCTATTCGAGGGGGCGGACCCGGCGGAGACGCTGCGCTCCCTGGTGGCCTCCCTGACCTTCGCCCGCTGAGGAGGCGTCAGGCCGGGGCCGCCTCCCGCGCCGGGGCAGTCCCCCTCAGGGCCAGCAAGGGCAGGGCGGGCGCCGCCACCAGCGCCAGGCTGACCAGGCCCAGGGCGCCGTGTCCCCACAGCTCCGATATCGGCCCGCCCAGGAGGGGCATGACGATGGCCAGCGCCGAGCTCAGGGCGTCGTTGATGCCGATGGCCTGGGCCCGCTCGGCCGGCCTTGTGGCATCGGCGATGATGGCGGTGGCCGCCACGGTGATGGCGGACCAGCCCAGCCCCACCAGGAAGAGCCCCAGGGTGATGAGCCAGTAGTGCTCGGTGACGGGGACCAGGAGGGCGCCCAGGGCCGATGAGACCAGCCCCAGGAAGAGCACCGCCCGGCGGCCCAGGGTATCGGCCAGACGGCCCAGGGGCAGCGAGAAGCCGAACATCCCCACCACGTGGATGGCCACGGTGAGGGAGATAGCGGGGAGGGAGTGGCCGTGGTGCTCCATGACCAGGGGGGTCATGGCCATCATCATCACCATGACCCCCCAGGCGGCGGCGCTGCACAGGAAGGCCGTCCAGCAGGCGTAGTTGCGCAGCACGCTCCCCATGCCGGAGGGCGTTGCCTCGGCTGCTGCTGGCTGCGGGGGCTCGTAGCCCGGGTAGTAGAGGGACAGGTTGGCGGAGATCTCCTTGGGGTCCGGCCGCACTTGTAGCACCAGCAGTAAGGCGGGCACCAGGACGACGGGGACCAGCAGCCAGGCCAGCACCAGGGTGTCCCACCCCATCCGGTCCGAGATGGCCTCGGCGGAGCTGACGAGGGCCGGCCCGCCGAGGGCGCCCAGCAGGGAGCCGGTCAGCACCAGCCCCAGCCCCTGGGCTCGTCGTTCCGGGGGGTACATATCGGCCGCCGCCACCCGTAGCTGGTGGGTGGCGCCCACCCCCAGGCCGAAGACGAACATCCCCACCACGAAGAGGGGGAAGGAGCCCCAGGCCACCGAGAGGCCGATGACTATGGCCCCCGTCAGCCCCATCAACAGCCCCAGGGCGAGCCCTACGCGGCGGCCGTAGACGTCCATCACCCTGCCAAGGGGATAGGCGACGATGAGCCTGCCCCCGCCCAGGATGGCGGTGCCCACCCCGGCCAGGCCGGCCGAGCCCAGCAGCCGGACGACTATGATGGCTCCCAGGGCGGGGACCAGCTGGTTCCCCATCCCCACCAGGGCCTGGGCGATGGCCAGGAGCAGGGTGTTGCGGGCGACGGGGGCCGGAATGCCTGTCCTCAGACGCTCCCTCAGCACGTCCCACCTCGCGGGGAGTGTTGGGGACAATTATACGCTAACTTGGCCAGGCTGGCAGAGGGCGGACCAGAGTGAGGAGGGCGCCGCCAGGGGCGGTCCGGGTCAGGAGGACTGGCGGAGTTGCTTTATGGCCTCGTCCAGGATGTGCCAGGCCAGGGTGGCGCACTTGACCCGCACCGGGAACCTGCGCACGCCGGAGAGGGCCTCCAGGTCGCCCAGCTCCTCCAGTTCCACCGAGTCGTCCCCGGTCATGAGGCGGTGGAAGCGCTGGTAGAGCTGCTCCGCCTCCTCCAGGGTGAGGCCCCGCACCGCCTCCGTCAGCATGGAGGCGGAGGCCTGGCTGATGGAGCACCCCTTACCGTCGAAGGCGGCGTCCTCGATGACCCCCTCCCGGACGCGGAGGTCCAGCCGCACCTCGTCCCCGCACAGGGGGTTCTGTCCCTCCCGGGAGACGGTGGGGGAGGGGAGGCTGCCCCGGTTGCGGGGGTTGCGGTAGTATTCCAGGATGATGTCGCGGTAGAGGTCGTCCAGCGCCTGCTCCTGGCGCCTGACCTCTTCTCTATCGAGCATCGTTGCGGAAGTAGGCCCTGACTTCCCGCAGGGCCTCCACCAGGGTGTCCACCTCCTCAGGGGTATTATACACGTAGAAGCTGGCCCTGGCGGTGCCCCATATGCCCAGGCGGTTCATGAGGGGCTGGTTGCAGTGGTGACCGGTGCGGATGGCCACGCCGTAGCGGTCCAGCACCGTCCCCACGTCGTGGGGGTGGATGTCGGGCAGGTTGAAGGAGACGACGCCCCCCCGCTGATGGGCGTCCGGCGGCCCGTAGATGACGATGTCCTCTAGCTGGCGCAGCCGCTTGAGGGCGTAGTCGGTCAGCTCCATCTCGTGGAGGCGCACCCGCTCCATCCCCAGGGCCTCCAGGTAGTCTATGGCCGCCCCCAGGGCGATGACGTCAGCGATGTTGGGGGTGCCGGCCTCGAACTTCCAGGGGACTTCGTTCCAGGTGGTCTCCTCCAGTGTGACCTTGCTTATCATCTCACCGCCGGAGAGGAAGGGATCCATCTCCTCCAGGAGCTGACGGCGGGCGTAGAGGACGCCGACGCCGGTGGGCCCCAGCATCTTGTGGCCGGAGAAGGCGAGGAAGTCGCAATCCAGGGCCTGGACGTCCACCGGCAGGTGGGGGACGCTCTGGGCGCCGTCCACCAGGGTGACGATGCCGCGGCGGCGGGCCTCCCGCACCAGATCGGCCACCGGGTTGATGGTGCCCATGCCGTTGGAGACGTGGCCTATGGCCAGCAGGCGGGTGCGCTCGTTCAGGTAGCGGTCTGGCCAGCCTTCCAGGTCCAGCGTCTGCTGGGCCGTCACGCCGATGTAGCGGAGGCGGGCCCCCTTCTCTTTGGCCAGTCGCTGCCAGGGCACCAGGTTGGAGTGGTGCTCCATCTCGCTCAGGAGGACCTCGTCCCCCTCGCGGAGGTTGGCCCGTCCCCAGGTGTAGGCCACCAGGTTGATGGCCTCGGTGGCGTTGCGGGTGAAGACGATGCAGTCCGGGCCGGGGGCGTTGATGAAGCGGGCCACCTTGGCGCGGCTGGCCTCGTAGGCGTCGGTGGCCTCCTCACCTAGGCAGTGGATGGCGCGGTGGATGTTGGCGTTGTAGCGCTGGTAGTAGTCCACCAGGGCCTGGATGACCTGACGGGGCTTCTGGGTGGTGGCGGCGTTGTCCAGGTAGACCAGCGGCCGGCCGTACACCTGCCGCTGGAGGATGGGGAAGTCCTCCCGGATGCGGGCCACGTCCAGCCGGCCATCCGCCCGCAGGTAGGGGTTGGCCTCTCTGGCCGGCCTCTCGCCCATGGCTAGTCCCCTTCGCCTCGCAGTCTGGGCAGGGAGCGCACTACCTGCTTCTCCAGGAAGGAGCGCAGGGAGGGGAGGCGCACCTCGTCCAGGACGGCGGCGGCGAAGCCCCGTATGAGGAGGATGGAGGCCATGCGCTCGTCCAGGCCGCGGCTGCGCATGTAGAAGAGGGCCTCGTCGGCCACCGCTCCCGCCGCCGCCCCGTGTCCGCACTTGACGTCGTCGCAGTAGATCTCCAGGGCGGGCTTGCTGTCCACCTCCGCCTCCCGGGAGAGGAGGAGGTTCTTGTCCTCCTGCTCGGCGTCGGTCTTGACGGCGTCCGGCCGCACGTAGACGGTGCCGCCGAAGATGGCGTGGGACTGGCCGTCCAGGATGCCGCGGTAGAAGAGGCGACTGGTGCAGTGGGGCTTGATGTGGTCTATGTTGATGTAGTTGTCCAGGTGCTGGCGGCCGTCGGTGACGTAGAGGCCGTGCAGGTAGGCGGAGGAGCCGGGGGCGTCCAGCACCACCCGCACGTCATTGCGGGCGATGCCACAGCCCTGGCCGAAGAAGACGGAGAGCAGGTTGGTGTCCCTCCCCTGGTAGAAGCGGCCCATGCCTATATGGTACGCCTGCTCGCCTTCCAGGAGGAGGCGGTAGTGCTCCAGGGAGGCGCCGTCCTGCAGCACCACCTCGCTGACGGCGTCCGTCAGATAGGGGCCGGGACGGAGGCCTATGTAACTCTCCACCAGCCGCAGGCGGGACTGCCGCCCCAGGAGCACCAGGACCCGCGGGTAGGAGGCGGTGGCCTCCTCCTCCAGGGGGGAGACGAAGATGAGATGGAGGGTGCGCTCCGCCTCCACGCCATCGGGGACGATGACCACGGCGCCGTCCCGCAGGAAGGCGGTGTTGAGGGCGGTGAAGGCGTCGTCCAGGTAGACGGCCTGCCGGCCCAGGTGCTCCTCCAGCAGCTCTCCCCGTTCCGCCAGGGCCTGGGCGAGGGGTAGGAAGAGGACACCGTCCCCCGGCTGCGGGGGGTGGGAGAGGTCGGGGCGATAGCGGCCGCCCAGGAAGACGACCTTGGCCCAGCCGGGAGGCCAGGGGAGACGCCGACGGAGGTCGCCCAGGTGCAGGGAGGCCTGATGGCGGGCGGGGTAGCGGAAGGTAGCCCTGGCGATGGGCGCCACGTCGGTGTATTTCCAGGGCTCGTTGCCCCGGCGGGCGGTGGGGAAGCCCCGGTCCAGGAAGCGGCCCAGGGCGTCCCGGCGCAGCTCCTCCAGCCAGGGGGGGACGGGGAATTCCCTCTCCAGCTCCCGGAACTGCTGGACGTAGGTCTCGTATACCGCCGTCGTCTGTGCCATGTCTGGTACGGCCTCCGGGCGTCTCGGGGCGGTGGCCGCTAGCCGGCCTCCACCGTCTGGCGTATCCACTCGTAGCCTTTGGCCTCCAGCTCCAGGGCCAGCTCCCGCCCGCCAGAGACGACGATGCGTCCGTTGATGAGGACGTGGACGCGGTCCGGCGTCACGTAATTGAGGATGCGCTGGTAATGGGTCACCAGGACGATGGCCCTGTCCGGCCCGCGGAATTTGTTGATGCCGTTGGCCACGATGCGCAGGGCGTCTATGTCCAGGCCGGAGTCGGTCTCGTCCAGGAGGGCGAGCCGCGGCTCCAGCAGGAGGAGCTGCATGATCTCGTTGCGCTTCTTCTCGCCGCCGGAGAAGCCCTCGTTGACGTTTCGCTTGAGGAACTCCTGGTCGAAGCCCAGCTCGCGCGCCTTCTCCTGGAGGAGGCGGTTGAACTCCCGCACCGCCAGCTTGGGGAGGCCGCGGTGCTCCCGCACGGCGTCCAGGGCGGTGCGCAGGAACTCCCGCATGCGGACGCCCGGCAGCTCCACGGGGTACTGAAGGGCCAGGAAGAGCCCCTCGCGGGCCCGCTCGTCGGGGGCCATGGCCAGGAGGTCTTTCCCCAGATAGAGCACCTCGCCGCCCATGACCTCGAAGTCGGGCTTGCCGGCGAGGACGCTGACGAAGGTGCTCTTGCCGGAGCCGTTGGGCCCCATGATGGCGTGCACCTCGCCGGGATAGACGGTGAGGTCTATCCCCTTGAGGATCTCCACATCGCCGATACCGGCCCGCAGGCCGCGTATCTCCAGCAGGGGGGTCTTGGCCTCGCTCTCCATCCTCTCTCTCCTAGCCTACCGTGCCCTCGAGGCTCACCCGCAGGAGCTGGGAGGCCTCCATGGCGAACTCGAAAGGCAGCTCCTGGAAGACACCGCGGCAGAAGCCGTTGATGATCATGTACTGGGCGTCCTCCTCGGTGATGCCGCGGGACATGAGGTAGAAGAGCTGCTCATCGGAGACCTTGGAGGTGGTGGCCTCGTGCTCGATGCGGGCGGTGGGGTTGCGCACCTCCAGGTAGGGGACGGTGTGGGCAGCGCAGCGGCTGCCGATGAGAAGGGAGTCGCAGCGGGTGAAGTTGCGGGCGTTCTCCGCCGTGGGCATGATCTTGACCAGGCCGCGGTAGGTGTTCTGGCCGTGGCCGGCCGAGATCCCCTTGGCGATGATGGTGCTGCGGGTGTTCTTCCCCATGTGGATCATCTTGGTGCCGGTGTCGGCCTGCTGATAGTTGTTGACCAGGGCCACGGAGTAGAACTCGCCCACGGAGTTGTCGCCCCGCAGGATGACGCTGGGATACTTCCAGGTGATGGCGGAGCCGGTCTCCACCTGGGTCCAGGAGATCTTGGAATTGCGCCCCAGGCAGATGCCCCGCTTGGTGACGAAGTTGTAGACGCCGCCCCGGCCCTCCTTGTCGCCCGGGTACCAGTTCTGGAGGGTGGAGTACTTGATCTCGGCGTCGTCCAGGGCGATGAGCTCCACCACGGCGGCGTGGAGCTGGTGCCGCTTCCGTATGGGGGCGGTGCAGCCCTCCAGGTAGCTGACGTAGGCCCCCTTGTCGGCGATGATGAGGGTCCGCTCGAACTGCCCCGCCTCCGCCTCGTTGATGCGGAAGTAGGTCATCAGGTCCATGGGGCAGCGGACGCCTGGCGGCACGTAGACGAAGGTGCCGTCGCTGAAGACGGCGGAGTTGAGGGCGGCGTAGAAGTTGTCGGTATAGGGGACCACGGAGCCCAGGTACTTGCGCACCAGCTCCGGGTGCTTCTGGATGGCCTCGGAGATGGGGCAGAAGATGATCCCCAGCTCCTCCAGCGTCTTCTGGAAGGTGGTGGCCACCGAGACCGAGTCCAGGACGGCGTCCACCGCTACCCCGGCCAGCCGCTTCTGCTCCTCCAGGGGGATGCCCAGCTTATCGAATGCCTTCTTCAGCTCGGGGTCGATGTCCTCCAGCCCCTTGGGGCGGTCGCCGTCCCGGGGCGCCAGGCCGGCGTAGTAGACGATGTCCTGGAAGTCTATGGGCGGGTGGTGGATCTTGGCCCACTTGGGCTCCTGGTAGCCCAGAGACTGCCAGTGCCGGTAGGCCCGCAGCCGCCACTCCGTCATCCACTCCGGCTCGCCCTTCTTGGCGGAGATGAGGCGGACGATCTCCTCATTGAGACCCTTGGGGGCCACCTCCTGCTTGACGTTGATGACGAAGCCCCACTTGTACTCCTTCTCCTCTATGCCGGTCTCCCGGGAGATCACCTTGCGGGCCGCTGGCATACCGCTTCCTCCTCCAGGCCTCAATATTTTGAGAACATTTGACTGTCAAAATCTCCCTTAGCAGGCTCAAGTGTATCACAGGCCCCAGGCCGGCGCAAGGGCCGCCTGACCGCCTGGCGCCCTGCTCGATCGGGTATCATGGAGGCGCAGTTAGGCAGTCCCGGGAGGCCCGCGCATGACACAGCGAGAGACCTGGCCGGCGGCCGAAGACTCGGCGTCCCTCATCGCCTGGGTGGAGCGGCGCTGGGGGCCCACCCTCATGCGCCACCTGGGGATCCGCCTGGTGGAGCTGTCCCCCGGCCGGGCGGTGGGGGAGCTGCCGGTGCGGGACGGCCTCCGCACCCCGGTAGGCCCCGTCCACGCCGGCGCCTTCGTCGCCCTGGCCGACACCATGGCCACCTCCGCCGCTCTGGCGGCGGTGAACCAGCCGGGGGAGCAGGAGCGCTTCCCGGTGGCCATAGACCTGAGCGTGCAGCTGGTGGGCAACGTCCAGGAGGGGACGTTGCGGGCGGAGAGCGTCGTCGTCCACCGGGGGAGGACCATCGTGGTCGTTCAGACGCGGGTCAGCGAGGCCGGGACGGGGCGCCTCCTGGTCCTCATGACCAGCACCCACTTCGTGCCCCAGCAGTGAGGGGCAGCCCACTTCCGGGGCAAGAGACCGGTAGACGCTTTCTGGCCACGGCGTTACTGTCTTTCTAGCGCCTGCGAGAGAGGTCCGGCGATATGGGAAGCGAGGTCATCTGGCCCACGGATACGGCATCGGAGAGGCTGGTGGAGTGGCTCATGTCCCGCTGGCCAGGCTCCCTCATGGAGCGGGTGGGCGTGCGCATGGTGGAGCTCTCCCCGGAGCGGGCGGTGGGGGAGATGGCGGTGGGACGAGGCGTCCTCACCCTGCTGGGGAGCGTCCACACGGGGGCGATGCTCACCCTGGCCGACAGCGTGGCCACCTTCCTGGCCTCCGCCATCGCCAACCGGCCGGGGGAGCGGGAGCGCTTCCCGGTGGCCATAGACCTGAGCGCCCAGATAGTGGGCAACGTGCAGGAGGGCACCCTGCGGGCGGAGAGCGTCCCCCTCCACCGGGGCCGCACTATAGTGGTGGTGCAGACCAGGGTCAGCAGCCTGGAGACGGGGCGGCTGCTGGCCCACGTCACCAGCACCCACTTCGTCCGGCCCGAGTGAGGGCGGGCGCGGCGGTGCCTTGACCGCCCGGCGCCCCCGTGCTACGGTGACAACCGGAGCAAGATGAGGGAGCGCCGCGTCTATCTGGACCATGCCGCCACCACGCCTCTGGACGGGCGCGTCCTGGAGGCGATGCTCCCTTACCTCACCCTGCACTGGGGCAATCCCTCCAGCGTCTACCGGGAGGCCCAGGAGGCCCGCAAGGGGCTGGACTGGGCGCGCCGCACCGTGGCCGAGGTGCTGGGCTGCCGCCCTCAGGAGGTCATCTTCACCTCCTGCGCCACCGAGAGCGACAACCTGGCCCTGCGGGGCGTCGCCTACGCCATGCGGGGCCGGGGCGACCACATCGTCACCAGCGCCATCGAGCACCACGCCGTCCTCCACGCCGCCGAGAGGCTGGAGAAGGAAGGGTTCCGCGTCACCTACCTGCCGGTGGACCGGGAGGGCTTCGTGGACCTGGAGGCCCTGGAACGGGCGGTGGGGCCGGAGACCATCCTGGTCAGCATCATGTACGTCAACAACGAGGTGGGCACCATCGAGCCCATAGCCGAGGCGGCCCGCCTGGTGAAGGCCAGGAACCCTCGCGCCGTCTTTCATACCGACGCCGTCCAGGCGGTGGGGACGCTGGACCTGAACGTGGACCGCCTGGGAGTGGACCTGCTGACCATCGGCGCCCACAAGTTCTACGGCCCCAAGGGCGTGGGAGCCCTCTACGTGCGGGGGCGCACGCCCCTCCTCCCCCAGCAGCTCGGGGGCTCCCAGGAACGCAACCGCCGCGCCGGGACGGAGAACGTGGCCGGCATCGTAGGGATGGCCAGGGCCCTGGAGCTGGCCTACCAGGAGCGGGAGGCCCGCACCGCCCATTGCCGGGCGCTGCGTGACCGCCTCTTGGAGGAGCTGCCGCGGCGCGTCCCCGGCGTGCACATCACCGGTCCCCGGGACGGGGAGCGCCGGGCCGCCCACATCGCCTCCTTCTGCATCGAGGGCGTGGAGGGAGAGGCCGTCCTCATGGCCCTGGACCTGGAGGGGGTGGCCGCCTCCAGCGGCTCCGCCTGCACCTCCGGCTCCCTGGAGCCTTCCCACGTCCTGAAAGCCATGGGCGTCCCTGCCGACCTGGCGCGGGGCAGCCTGCGCCTCTCGGTGGGGAAGGACAACACCATGGAGGAGATAGAGTACGTCCTGCAGGTGCTGCCGGGCATCGTGGAGAGGCTGCGGGCCCTCTCCCCCCTCTGGCGGGAGCGACGGGCCGTGGCCAGCCCCAGAGAAGGGGCCTGAAGCAGGAGGCGACGGGTATGACGAGGCCGCTCATCCGCGAGGACACCAGCCTGGAGGACTCCCTGCGCCAGAACCTCCTCCTGGGGAAGGTGGACGAGGTACTGGCCTGGGCCCGTCGCTCCTCCCTGTGGCCCCTCATGTTCGGCCTGGCCTGCTGCGCCATCGAGATGATCGCCACCGCCACCTCCCGCTACGACATCGCCCGCTTCGGGGCGGAGGTCTTCCGCCCCTCGCCCCGCCAGGCGGACCTGATGATCGTGGCGGGCACCGTCACCTGGAAGATGGCGGTGCCGCTGCGCCGCATCTATCTGCAGATGGCGGAGCCCAAGTGGGTCATCTCCATGGGCTCCTGCGCCAATATCGGCGGCCCCTTCGCCTACGGCTACTCCGTGCTGCCGGGCGTCAACCTCATCGTCCCCGTGGACGTCTACGTGCCGGGCTGCCCGCCGCGGCCGGAGACGCTGCTGCAGGGCCTCATCCTCCTCCAGGAGAAGATCAAGCGCTACCACAAGACGGGGCTGCGGGAGCGCAAGCAGCCCTCCGGCGACTTCTCCAAGTACCTGCCGGACGGAGACCCTCTGCGGCAGGAGCTGGAGTCCCTCTTCCCGCCCCACGTCCAGGTGTGAGGGCGGCCGCCCTCTGACGCCTTTCATCACTCTGGCCCGGCCGCGCCGGAGCGTTGAGCGCCGCCCTGGACGGTGGGCCGCTCCCACCGGGCGGGCCGATGCCCCTGGCCAGCGGACGGCGCTGGAAGGATGGGTCATGGCGGACGCGCGCCCCGGCGGCTGGCCACGGCCTGAGGTTGGCGGCGGGCCGCTTCCTCCCCCAGGGCGGCGGGCTGCGCTGCGCCACCAGGGGCCTGGCGCAGCCCGAC
>DAOTWZ010000046.1:0-2034 GCA_034435615.1 Dehalococcoidia bacterium | reverse complement strand
GCCTCGTCCGCATCTTCCAGGTGAGGGGCGGCCGCTGGCAGCCCGCCACCGACTGGTTCAGCGGCTACCGCGAGGTGGTCAACGAGTTCCTGCGCCGGTGAGGAACACCCGGCATCCCTGACCGGGGAGGTGAGAGAGGGCCCGGCACTGCCAGGCCTCCCTAGAGATGCTCCTGAGGCCCGATAAGGCCGACAGAGACGGCCGAGAGGACAGGAGGTCAGAGCATGGTCAACAGGACGCGGCGGTGGGCACTGGCCCTGCTGCTCGGTGCGGTGGCCTTGCTGGCCGCCTGTGGTGGCGGCGGCGCCCCCGGCGGGACGCCTACCAAGGAGCCCATCAAGATAGGCGACTTCTACGATGGCTCCGGCCCCACGGCCAACTATGGTGTGCCTGCCCGGCAGGGGATCGAGGACTACATCAAGCTGGTCAACAAGAAGGGCGGAGTGGACGGTCATCCCGTGCAGGTGACCTACATAGACATGGCCTATGAGGTGCCCCGCGGCGTGGAGGGGTATGAGCGCTTGAAGCGGGAAGGCGTGGTGGGCATCATCATGTGGGCTACCCCACTGGTGCTGGCCCTCACCGAGCGAGGGAAAGTAGACCAGATTCCCATGATCCATCCCGGCTTCGGCGCGGGGGCAGCCGTGCTGGGGGAGAGCTTCCCCTACAACTTCCCCATGGCCGCCAGCTACCGCAGCCAGGCGGTGAACGCGGTCAAGTTCATCTTGGACCAGTGGCAGAAGGAGGGACGGCCGGGCAAGCCCAAGATAGCCTTCCTGGCCATAGACAACCCGGCGGGCCGTGAGCCTCTGGGCGTGCTGGAGGAGTTGCAGCGTCGGGAGGGGTTCGAGTTGCGAACCTTCTTCGTCCCTCTACCAGGGACCGATGCCTCTGCTCAGGCCACCGACATCGTTCGCCGTTACCAGGCAGACTGGACCATCTGGCACCTGTTCGGCCTGGGTGGGGGAGCGGCCGCCCGTGCCTGGAAGGAGCTCGGAGCGCCTCTGAACCGCGTCGTGGCTCTCTTCCCTTCCTCAGGCACGGAGGAATATGACGGGCTGGGGGGCTTACCCGCGGTGGAGGGCCTGTATGGGACCCAGATATTCAATTTCGGTCCTGACGTGCCTCTCGCCCGTGAGCTGAAGCAGATATACCAGGACGAGGGGCGGGCTCCCTCTGACCTGATAGACCGGTCCCGCTGGTACTGGTTCGGCGTCTTCAAGGCTGCCCTCATGGTGGCGGGGCTGCGGCAGGCCCTGGAGAAGGAGGGCTGGCCCCTCACCGGGGAGAAGGTGAAGCGGGGCCTGGAGAGCGTGCGCGGTAACGTGGACGGCGTGGTCTCCGTCAACATGAGCCCCCAGGACCACGAGGGCGGCGGCCAGGTCCGCGTCTACCAGGTCAGGCAGGGGCGCTGGCAGCCGGCCACCGATTGGTTCACCGCCTACCGTGATATAATCATTGAAGTAGCACGTCGGGAAGTGGGAGCGCGCTAGACGGCGACGCCCTGCCCCAGAGACCGGGGGTCTCTGTCTGAGGGGCATCTCTGCGCATCGGCTCTCGCCACCACCGGGGCAGTGCCCGCCCCGGTGGTGGCCGCTTTTGTCACTTAATGAGCATATAGTATCATAGCTTCAAGGCCCTCGGAGGGGCGAGAGGTAGGGGCGCTAGGGCCGTCGCCACGAAAGGGGGTGGTAAGGCGAGCAGCACCCGCTGAAGCGTGACACGGCTTTCGCTCTCTCACACTTTCGACGAAGGGGGGTAAGGAATGCTGAGAGCGTTCAGGCGTCTGGTGCCGTTCTTCATGGTGGGGGCGGCCCTGCTGCTGGCCGCCTGTGGCGGCGGCGGAGGCGGGACGGAGGAAGGGACGGCCACCAAACCGCCCATCACTCTCGGTGTGATGTACGACGCTACGGGCGCTACCCAGCTCGTGGGCGTGCCCGTGAAAGCCGGCGCCGAAGACTACATCCGGCTGGTGAACAAGCGCGGCGGCGTGGACGGCCACCCCATCAACGCCATCTTCATCGACAACGGTTA
>DAOTWZ010000045.1:0-18273 GCA_034435615.1 Dehalococcoidia bacterium | reverse complement strand
TGCCCAAGCCCCTGCAGCAGCCCCATCCCCCCATCTGGCTGGCCTGCACCAGCCCCGAGTCCTGGCGCCTGGCCGGCATCAACGGCATCGGCGCCCTGGGCTTCAGCATCCAGGCCGACTTGGAAGAGGTGAAGGCGCGCATAGACATCTACAAGGAGCACCTGCAGCAGGCGAGGCCGGTGGGGGAGTTCGTCAACGACCAGGTGGGCGTCTTCACCATGGTCTGCTGCGCCCCCACCGACGAGGAGGCCGAGCAGACGGCCTTCGAGCCCTTCCTCTGGTACACCAAGAAGAGCTACGAGATCCTCCTGGGCGGCGGTAAGGGCGCCTCCTGGCAGGACCTGCGGGAGAGCGAGCGCATGTACCTGGAGGTGTTGGAGGGGAGGGGCCCCGAGGTCTTCAAATACATGAAGGAGAACGCCACCGTCGTGGTGGGCAACCCGGAGCACTGCATAGAGCGGTTCAAGCAATATGAGGCCCTGGGCGTGGACCTGATACTCTGCCTGGTGCAGCTCTGGGGCATGCCCCTGGAGAAGACGATGCAGACCATAGAGCTCATCGGCAAGGAGGTCATCCCCGCCTTCAAGGAAACGCGAGTGGGAGCGTGATACGCCATGGCAGAGCCCACCAACTCCCTCAAGGGGCAACGCTACATAGGGGACGTCGAGAACAAGATCGTCCACGACGTCCTGCACGAAGACCCTACGCCGGACGGCTGCCGCATCTGGGACCTGGTGCAGGCGGGGAAGGCGGTTCGCTTCCAGCCTGACCGCCTCTCCCAGGCGGTGCAGGAGGGCTACCAACCCTGCAACAAGTGCCTCTTCGCCTACACCATGCGACGCACCGCCCTGACCCGTCACTTCCTGGATGGCGGCGACGAGGTGGCCCGCTAGGGCCGCCCGGGGGGCGGCCGGCCGCCCCCGCCACAACCCCTCGCCAGGTGAGCCCCGGCGCCAGGCCCCCATCGCGCTTGACAGCCTGGCCCGGGGCTGCTACTTTGTTGGTGCCATCGACCCCGGGGCTGCGGGGCGATGAGCACGGAGGATGGCGACGCCATACCCGCTTGGACCCGCTAGCGTCGGGCCGAGACGGCCAAAGGGAGCGGCCCTTCCCTGCAGCGCTCAGCTGCAGCCCGGCAAGGGTGGCCATGACGTGAGCCCTCTCGGCCTGGCGGGAGGGCGTTTCTGTCACCCTTGCCGCAGGAGGGAGGGCTGAATTGCGCACGCTGCTCAAGAGCAAGGTCCACCGCGCCCGCGTCACCGACGCCAACCTGGACTACGAGGGCTCCATTACCCTGGACCCGCTCCTGATGGAGGCGGCCGACATCATCCCCTACGAGCAGGTCCACGTACTGGACGTGACCAACGGCGCCCGACTCGTCACCTACGCCATCCCCGGCCGGAGGGGCTCGGGAGAGGTCTGCATCAACGGCGCCGCCGCCCACCTGGTGCGGCCGGGCGACATCGTCATCGTCCTCACCTACGCCACCGTCACGGAGGAGGAGGCGCGCCGGCACCGGCCCTATCTCGTCTATGTGGACGAGGCCAATCGCATCGTCCGCACGGCCCAGGAGATAGGGAGCCACTGAAGGAGGAGGGGAGACCATGGGCCGCATTACCATACGCGACATCAGGGCCATGAAGGAGCGGGGCGAGAAGATCGCCATGCTCACCGCCTACGATTACTCCACCGCCCGTCTGCTGGACGAGGCCGGCGTCCCCGTACTCCTGGTGGGGGACAGCCTGGGGATGGTGATGCTGGGCTACGATACCACCCTGCCTGTAACCATGGAGGACATGCTCCACCATGTCAGGGCGGTGGTGCGGGGCACCAAGCGGGCCCACGTGGTGGCGGACATGCCCTTCCTCAGCTACCAGACGAGCCCCGAAGACGCCCTGCGCAACGCCGGCCGCCTCCTCCAGGAGGGAGGGGCGCAGTCGGTGAAGCTGGAGGGCGGGGCGGAGATGGCCCCCACCGTGCGACGCCTCGTCTCGGTCGGCATCCCGGTAATGGGGCACCTAGGCTTCACCCCTCAGTCCGTCCACCAGTTCGGCGGCTACCGCGTGCAGGGGCGCAGCAAGGAGGCGGCCCTCCGCCTCATCTCCGACGCCCTGGCCCTGGAAGAAGCCGGCGTCTACGCCATCGTCCTGGAGATGGTGCCTGCCCACCTGGCCCGCCTCGTCACCGAGCGGGTGCGGGTCCCCACCATCGGCATCGGCGCCGGCCCCTACTGCGATGGCCAGGTCCAGGTGGTCCATGACATGCTGGGCCTCTACCCGGACTTCACCCCCAAGCACGCCAAGCAGTACGCCCGCCTGGGCGAGGTCATTCGTCAGGCGGTGACCACCTACATGGAGGAGGTCCGCCAGGGGGCCTTCCCCACGGAGGAGCACAGCCACCGCCTGGACCCCTCCCTGATGGCCGAGATAGAGGCGCTGGCCGCCGCCCTCTAGCTATGGAAGTGGCGCGCACCAAGGAGGCCATGCGGGCCGCCCGGGCCCGCCTCACGGGCCCGGTGGGCTTCGTACCTACCATGGGCTACCTGCACGAGGGCCATCTGGCCCTGGTCCGCCGCGCCCGCGCCGAGAACGAGCATGTGGTGGCCAGCATCTTCGTCAACCCTACCCAGTTCGGCCCCGGCGAGGACTACGAGCGTTATCCCAGGGACGAGGCCCGCGACCTGGCGATGCTGGAGGCGGAGGGGGTGGATGTCGTCTTCATGCCCACCCCCCAGGAGATGTACCCTGAGGGATACAGCACCTGGGTGGAGGTGCACGGCCCCCTCACCGAGCGGCTGGAGGGGGCCTCCCGGCCCGGCCACTTCCGCGGCGTGGCCACCGTGGTGGCCAAACTGTTCAACATCGTGCAGCCGCAGCGGGCCTATTTCGGCGAGAAGGACGCCCAGCAGCTACGGGTCATCCGGAAGATGGTGGCGGACCTGGACATGCCCATAGAGATCGTCCCCGTGGCCACGGTGCGGGAGGCGGACGGCCTAGCCATGAGCAGCCGGAACAGCTACCTCTCGGCCGAGGAGCGGCGGCAGGCCCTGGCCCTCTCCCGGGCCCTGGAGCTGGCCCGCCGCCTGGTGCGAGACGAGGGGATGCGGGATGCCTCCCTCCTGCGCCGCCGTCTGGAGGAGTTCCTGCGCTCCTCCCCCGGGGTCTCCCTGGACTACGTCAGCGTCTCCCACCCCGATACCCTCCAGGAGCTGGAGCGCATAGAGGGGCCCGCCCTGGTGCTCCTGGCGGCCCGCGTGGGCCCCGCCCGTCTCATTGACAACGCCCTCGTCACCCCCTAGGGTGGACTCCGTAGGGAGGAGGGGGGTGCCGGACCAGCCCTTCCGCGTCCTCGTCGAATCGCTCGTCCAGGTTCAGATTTTGCCGCCAGGCTGGCGAGGGGCCCCGTGCAGGGAGGAGTGGCACTGACATGAAGGACATACAGCTCGACGGCTCACCGGCGCTGCTCATTGGCCCTGAAGACTGCGCCGTCCTGGGGGAGGAGTCCTTCGGCATGCCGGGGCTGCGGGCCACGGAGCTGCTGGGCCCCTTCGTCCGGCTCCATGCCTCCGGGCCCCTCATCACCGTCCACGACGCCGTCATGGAGCCCCGCATGGGCATCGGCCACCATCCGCACCGCTTCAACGAGCGCCTCTTCTACATCCTGGAGGGGGCCATAGACCATGACGACGCTCTCAACGGCATCACCGGCCATATGGGGAGGGGCGACCTGGGCCGCCTCACCGAGGGCCAGCGAGGCATGCTCCACCAGGAGTGGAACAACACCGACGTCCCCGCCCGCGCCTTCATCCTGGTCTACGAGACCGACCCCGTCCCTCCGGCGGCCTCCTTTGCCCTCCTGCCGGACGATAAGGCGCCCCGCTACCAGGAGGCGCCCGGCATCCACAGCAAGGAGCTGGTGGGGCCGCGGGCCCGTTTCCCCCTCCACGGCGACATACGCCTCATGGTGGACACCCGCCTGGAGGCCGGCGCCACCCTGGCCCAGGCCGTTTCCGCTGGTGAGGGCGCCCTCCTCTTCCCTCTGGAGGGGGAGATGGAGGTGCCGGAGGCCGCCGTGGCCCTGCGGCCGGGCTACTCCCTCCTCCTCCCGCCGGCCGGTGCACCCCGCCGGCTGACGCTGCGGGCCCTGGCGCCGGGCCGCCTCATCAGGGTGGTGCACGGACCGGGGCGGGGCCTCGTGTTCGGCCGCCCCCTGGAGCGCCCCTTCCGGGCCGCACGCTAGGCCGGGCGCCGCCTTTTTGACGCCCCCTCGCTCCTGACGCTAAAATGGGGCGGAGACGGAGTCCCCTCTCGACGGAGGGGGCTCGCCTAGTCCAGACCGCGTCGAAGGGCGGGTCAGAGCATGGGTGGCCACTCTCATTGGTCCCAGATCAAGCGACAGAAGTGGGCGGCCGACGCCAAGCGCGGGCAGCTCTTCAGCAAGCTGACGCGGGAGATCGCCGTAGCCGCCCGCGAGGGCGGCCCCGACCCCGACCTCAACCCCCGCCTGCGCCTGGCCATCGAGCGGGCCAGGGAGCACAACATGCCCCTGGACACCATCGAGCGGGCCATCAAGCGGGCCACCGGCAGCGGCGACGAGGCCCGGCAGTTCCAGGAGGTCCACTTCGAAGGATACGGGCCGGGCGGCGTAGCCATCCTGGTGGACGCCCTGACGGACAACCGCAACCGCACCGTCTCCGAGGTGCGGCAGGTGCTCTCCCGCAACGGCGGCAGCCTGGGGGAGGCCGGCTCCGTGAGCTGGCAGTTCGAGAGCCGGGGCGTCGTCTCTATCAGTGTCCCCGAGGGGGCCGACCCGGACGAACTGGCCCTCCAGGTCATCGACGCCGGGGCTGACGATGTGCGGGTGGAAGACCGCCGCATCGAGGCCTACGTGGACCCCTCTGGCCTGAGCGACCTGCGCGCCGCCCTGGAGGAGCGGGACCTGACCATCGACTCCGCCGAGGTCACCATGCTCCCCAGGGCCACCGTCCCCCTGGACGAGAAGACGGCCGTTCAGGTGCTGCGGCTCCTGGACGCCCTGGAGGAGCTGGAGGACGTCCAGCGCGTCTACTCCAACGCCGAGTTCCCGGACTCCGTCCTCATGGAGTACGCCAGCCGCTAGGCCCCGGAGGGGCGGAGAGAGAGGCTGAGGCAGAGGACGCCCCCGGCGTCCCCCGGCCAGGCCCGCTGAGCATCATGGACGAGGTCCCCACCGACCTGCGCGTCCTGGGCATCGACCCGGGGAGCGCCGTCACCGGCTACGGCATCGTCGTCCTGCGGGGGCAAGAGCTGACGGCCCTGGAGTACGGCGCTTGGCGTCTGGACGTCCGTCTGTCCCTGGAGGAGCGGCTGCGCCAGCTCTATGAGGCCATCGTCGCCCTCGTGGCGGGCTACCGCCCCCAGGAGGTGGCCATAGAGGACTTCTACGTGGGCCACGCGCGGGCCGCCGTCACCATCGGTCAGGTGCGGGCCATGGCGCTGCTGGCGGCCGCCCAGGCTGGCCTGCCGGTATCCCTCTACCGCCCGCTGGAAGTCAAGCAGGCGGTGGTCGGCTACGGCCTGGGGGACAAGGCGCAGGTGCAGGAGATGGTCCGCGCCCTCCTTCGCCTGGAGACAGCGCCCCAGCCGCCCGATGCCGCCGATGCCTTGGCGGTGGCCATCTGCCACGCTCTGCGGCGGACGACCCAGCAGGCCCTGCGCCGGGCCTCCGGCGGACGGCCATGAGCCCCATCGCCCGCCTGCGAGGCGTCGTCCTGGAGCGGGGGCCGGGCTGGCTCATCGTGGAGGTGGGAGGGCTGGGCCTCCAGGTCTACGCGAGCGCCGCCGCCCTTTCCGGCGCCCGGGAGGGGGAGACCGTGGAGCTCCACACCCACCTGGTGGTCCGGGACGAGTCCTGGGCCCTCTACGGCTTCCCCACCCGTGAAGAGCTGGAGCTCTTCCGCTCCCTCATCGGCGTGGGGGGCGTGGGTCCCCGCCTGGCCTTGGCCCTCCTCTCCGCCCTGGGCGCCCCGGCCCTGAGCGACGCCATCGCCCGCGGCGACGCCGACGCCCTGGCCCGCACGCCCGGGGTGGGCCGCAAGCTGGCAGGCCGCATCGTCCTGGAGCTGCGGGGCCGCCTGGCCGCCGAGGCCGCCACGCCCCCGGAGCAGCGGGAGGTGCTGGAGGCGTTGCTGGCCCTGGGCTACAGTCGCGAGGAGGCCCGGGAGGCCCTGCGCCTGGCCGATCTCCCCCCCGATGCTCCCCTGGAGGAGAAGCTGCGGGCCGTCCTGCGCCGGCTCGCTCGCTGAGGAGGAGACAACGTGTCGTTCCGCTACGCGCAAGGCCGCTCTCCCAACCTCGCCCGCCGGCTGCTGGGGCTTCCCCTGCGGGCCAAGGCCCGCCTGCTCTGGCGCCTCGTTCTGGACCGCCGCACCGGCCTGCTGCCCAAGCTGGTGCTCATGGCCCTGGCCGTCTACCTGGCCAGCCCCATAGACCTCCTGCCCGACTTCATCCCCTTCGTCGGCCAGCTGGACGATGCGGTGGTGGCCCTGGCCTCCCTCCTGGCCCTGCTCCTCCTGGTGCCCCCACCCGTTCTGCTGGAGCACCTGGAGCGTCTGGAGCTGGAGGCACCCCGCTAGTCTATGAGTAAGCAACAGACCCGCGGCAGGCCGCTGGCGGCGGTCTCCCAGCGGCGGCCGCCGTCCGCGGAGAGGAAGACCTCCCCCTCCACGGTGCCGAAGGCAGTCAGCGGGCCCGCTGCCGCCAGGCAGTAGGTGTCTATGTTATCGCCGAACCACTCCGGCAGGCCGGAGTCACACTTCTGGAAGGGGCCCTCCCCGGCCAGGGGCCGACGGTATACCGCCGCCCGCTGGGTGTAGGGACCGGTGGAAGCGGTCACCAGGACGGTATCGTCCTCGGTCACGGCCACCGCCCGCAGGTACTGCCCGTGGAGCCCCTCCTTCAGGAACTGCCAGCGCTCGCCGCCGTCCTGGCTGACGGCCAGCCCGCGGGCAGAGGCGGCCAGCACCAGGCCGGCGGCCCTGGGGTGGGCTACCACCTGGTGGACGTCGGCGTTGATGTCTATGGTGGGACGCCAGGAGCGCCCTCCGTCCTGGGAACGAAGGACGCCACCCACGTGCACGTTGACGTAGACGGCCCCGTCCGGCCCCAGCGCCAGCGAGCGAGTGTCCGGCGGGCCGCCCCAGGGCGTGTACCAGGACTCCCGGCCCTCCACCGCCTCGAACGTCTCCACCAGTTGCAGCCGCCCCTCCAGCAGGGACAGGAGGTGGGCGCCCTCCGTCCCCACCAGCAGCCCCATGGGCGTGGGCAGGAGACAGGTGGCCCGCTGATAGGGCCTGGGCACCTGGGCCACCGCCGCCCACTCTCCCCCTGCCCCCAGGTGCCATATCTCGCCCTCGCCCACGATGGCCCAGCAGCCGGCATCGTCCCTGGCGAGGGCGGTCACCTCCCTCCCGGCGAAGGCTGGGCCGTTACCTGCTGGCACCTCGTAGAGGCCGGCGGCCGTCCCCACGAGGATGCGTGTCCCTCTGCCCCGCATGCTCCTCCTCCCCCATAACGTGTCATGTGGTCGATAGGCCCATTGTAAGGCTTGGAGGCGCCGTCTGCTAAAATGGTCTGAGGAGGTCTCATGGCCCAGGAGACGCAGTTCCGGCTAGTGGCACCCTTCGGCCTCACGGGCGACCAGCCCCAGGCGGTGGAGAAGCTGCTGGAGGGGCTGGAGAAGGGCTACAAGCACCAGACCCTCCTGGGTGTCACCGGCTCCGGCAAGACCTTCACCATGGCCAACGTCATCGCCCGCTGGGGGAGGCCCACCCTGGTCATCTCCCCCAACAAGACGCTGGCCGCCCAGCTCTACGCCGAGTTCCGGGAGTTCTTCCCCCACAACGCCGTGGAGTACTTCGTCTCCTACTATGACTACTACCAGCCGGAGGCCTACATCCCCCGCACCGACACCTACATCGCCAAGGACGCCGATATCAACGAGGAGATAGACAAGCTGCGCCACGCTGCCACCCGCGCCCTCTTCACCCGGCGGGACGTCATCATCGTCGCCTCCGTCTCTTGCATCTACGGCCTGGGGGAGCCCACCGAGTATTACAACTTCGTCCTGCGCTTCAGGAAGGGGGAGGCCACCAACCGCCAGCGGGTGCTGCGCAAGCTGGTGGACATGCAGTATGAGCGCAACGACTACAACCTGGTGCGGGGCAAGTTCCGCCTGCGGGGGGACTCCCTCACCATCATGCCCGCCTACGAAGAGCTGGCCGTCCGCATCGACTTCTGGGGGGACGAGGTGGAGCGCATCCTCCAGCTAGACCCCCTCACGGGGGAGATCGTCGGCGAGCTGGACGAGATAGAGGTCTACCCGGCCAAGCACTTCGTCACCTCCCCGGACAAGCTGGAGGCCGCCATCCGCGACATAGAGCGGGAGCTGGAGGAGCGGGTGGCCTGGTTCAAGGCCCAGGGGAAGCTGCTGGAGGCCCAGCGCCTGTGGGAGCGCACCCGCTACGACATCGAGTGCCTGCGGGAGCAGGGCTACTGCGCCGGCATCGAGAACTACGCCTGCCACCTGGCCCGGCGCCACCGGCCACGCCACACCTGGGCCGAGATGTGCGGCTCCACCCCCTGGACCCTCCTGGACTACTTCCCCGATGACTTCCTGATGATCATCGACGAGTCCCACCTGGCCATACCCCAGATAAGGGGCATGTACCACGGCGACGTCCACCGCAAGCAGACCCTGGCCGATTACGGCTTCCGCCTCCCCTCAGCCGTGGACAACCGCCCCCTCAGCTTCCAGGAGTTTCTGGAGCACATCAACCAGGTCATCTACGTCTCCGCCACCCCCGGCCCCTGGGAGCAAGAGGTCTCCCAGCAGGTGGTGGAGCAGCTCATCCGCCCCACCGGCATCGTCGACCCCGAGGTGGAGGTGCGACCCACCCGCGGCCAGGTGGACGACCTCCTCCACGAGGTGCGCCAGCGGGTGGAGCGGGGCGAGCGGGCCCTGGTCACCACCCTCACCAAGAAGATGGCCGAGAGCCTGGCCGACTACCTGCAGGAGATGGGCATCAAGACCCACTACCTCCACTCCGACATTGAGACGCTGGAGCGAGTGGAGATCCTGCGCGACCTCCGCCTGGGCGTCTACGACGTGGCGGTGGGGATCAACCTCCTGCGAGAGGGGCTGGACCTGCCCGAGGTGAGCCTGGTGGCCATCCTGGACGCCGACAAGGAGGGCTACCTGCGCTCCGAGTGGTCCCTCATCCAGACCATGGGACGCGCCGCCCGCCACGTCAACGGCAAGGTCATCATGTACGCTGACACCATCACCGACTCCATGCGCCGGGCCATCGAGGAGACGGAGCGGCGCCGCCGCATCCAGATGGAATACAACCAGCGCCATGGCATCCAGCCGGAGGGGATCCGCAAGGCCATACGGGACCTGACGGACCGCGTCCGCCAGGTGGCGGAGGAGCGGCCCACCTACCAGACCGGCCCCCTCCCCAGGGAGGAGATCGTCCGCCTCATCAAGGACCTGGAGAAGCAGATGAAGGAGGCCGCCCGCAACCTGGAGTTCGAGAAGGCGGCCCTCCTGCGGGACCAGATCTTCGAGCTGCGCCGCGAGCTGGTGGGGGACGAAGAGGGGCTCCGGCTCATCGCCGCCCTCCGTCAGGGCCGCCAGCCCTGACCCCTACAGCCGCTCCGCCACCAGCCAGGCCAGCCGCTGCCTGAAGACGAAGGTGTCCTCCACGGCCTGCAGCTCCAGGCCGCTCAAGTCCGCCTCCTGTGCCCCCGTGAGGAGCCGCCGCATCATCTCCACTCGCTGGGGGGAGGGCCGTGCCCCTACCAGCCACTCGTGGAACTCGCGCTGCAGGTCCAGCACCTGAAGGCGCCGCACCAGGAAGCCGGCCTCCCCCAGCAGGTGCACCAGCTCGCTCAGACGGAAGTAGCCGGGATGGGAGCGGTCGCGCAGGCGCTCCAGGCGGTTCTGGTAGCGGGCCCGCACCTCCTGCTCGTGGGCCACTATCTCCTCCAGGGCCAGCCTCCCCCCGGGCCGGCAAACCCGCCACATCTCGCGGGCCTGGGCGGCCGGGTCTGGCAGGTGGTGGAAATAAAAGCCACAGGTGACCAGGTCGAAGGACTCGTCCGAGAAGGGTAGCTCCAGGGCGTCAGGGGGCCACTCCTGGAGGACGAGGTTGGGGCGGCGGGCCAGCCGTCGGCGGAGGCGGGGCGGCCCGTCCCGGCAGAGGGCCACCACCTCGCCCGCCCGCCCGGCGAAGGCGAGGGCCAGGAGGCCGCTCCCCAGCCAGATGTCCAGCACCCGCTCTTCTCGCCCCGGCCGCACGAAGGAAACGAAGCGCCGCAGCCGGCGCGGGTCAGCCACCTTGGGAGAGATGATCATCTCGGGCCTGGAGCCCATTGTAACGGCGGGGGCCGCCCTTGACCCAGCCCACGCTGGCCCGTAGCATTGGCCGCGAGGGCGATGAGGCCCGCCCGGCGCCCCCCAGGCGCCGAACCGCGCTGGACGCTGATGGCCTCTGCTGCCGCCGCCGGCGCTCCCCCGGCGGCCGAGAGCTGCGACGGACGCAGGAGCGCTGTCTGGCGGCCCCCTGGCTGCCTCTTCGGAAGAAGCGGAATGGTGGTGATAGCCATAGCCCTGGGGGGAGCCCTGGGCGCCCTGGCCCGTTACTACCTGGCCCGGGCCGTCTACCAGGCCCTCGGCTCCCAGTTCCCCTACGGCACCCTGGCCGTCAACGCCTTGGGCTGCCTCCTCCTGGGGATTATCATAGGGCTGGTAGAGGAGCGGGGGATGCTGGGGCCGGAGGCCCGCTCCTTCCTGGCGGTAGGGTTCCTGGGCGCCATGACCACCTTCTCCACCTTCGTCTACGAGTCCTATGGCCTCCTCAGGGACGGCAGCTATACCCTGGCCCTCGCTTACCTGGCCGCCAGCCTGCTGGGCGGGCTGGCCGCCTTCGTGATCGGCCGGGCCCTGGGCAGCATCGGGAGCTGAGAGAGATGGAAGAGGAGACGGAGGCCGTCCTGCTGCGCATCTTCATCGGCGAGAGCGACCGCTGGCACGGGCGCCCCCTCTACCGCGTCCTGGTGGAGAAGGCCCGCGAGCAAGGGCTGGCGGGGGCGACGGTGCTGCGGGGGATCGAGGGCTTCGGCGCCAACAGCGTCATCCATACCGCCCGCCTCCTGGAGCTCTCCTCCGACCTCCCCATCGTCATAGAGATCGCCGACCGGGAAGAGAAGGTGCTCCCCTTCCTGGAGACGGTGAAGGAGATGGTGCGGGAGGGCCTGGCCACGCTGGAGAAGGTGCGCGTGGTCTTCTACCGGCCGGACCAGCCCCGCGCCTGAAGCCGGGAAATCTCCACCGAAAAACCCCCTGGCGCCGCTTGTCAGGACCCCCTCGCGCCCTTATAATTAATTCCGATTTTCTCGACTGGTTTACTAGACTTTATCGCCATGTGCCAGGCCTGCGGCTGCCAGACGGAAGAGCGCCCCCGAGCGGGGCCGGCCAGGGGTCCCGTCACCTGGGAGACCGTCCTGCAGCGTAACCCCCGGGAGCGCATGAAGGCGGAGAAGCACCCGGTGGACATTCTGGACGAGCTGCCGGAGCTCATCCGTAAAGGCTACGAGAACATCCCGGAGGAGGACATCGTCCGGCTGCAGTGGTACGGCCTCTACCACGACAAGCCCCGCATCGGCTACTTCATGCTGCGGGTGAAGCTCCCCAATGGCCGCCTCACCCCCCAGCAGCTCAGGGCCATCGGCCTGCTGGCCCGGCGCTTCGGCAACTTCGCCGAGCTCTCCACCCGCCAGGACATCCAGCTCCACTGGGTGCGGCTGGAAGACCTGCCGGAGCTCTTCCAGGTGCTGCGGGAGAACGGCCTCACCACCAACGCCGGCTGCGGAGACACCATCCGCAACATCACCGGCTGCCCGGTGGCCGGCCTGGACCGGGACGAGCTCTTCGACAGCAGCGAGGACCTCCTGTCCCTCGTCCGCTTCTTCTACGACACCGCCAACCGTGACTACTTCAACCTGCCCCGCAAGCACAAGATCACCCTCTCCGCCTGCACCTACCACTGCAACTACCCCGAGATCCATGACATAGCCTTCGTCGGTGTGCGGGACGGTCAGCGGGAGGGCTACACCGTCTGGGTGGGAGGGGGTCTCTCCACCAACCCCCGCCTGGCGCGGCCCCTGGGCGTCTTCGTGGAGCGACACCAGGTGGTGGAGGTGGCCCGCGCCATCCTGGACGTCTGGCGAGAGCAGCCGGAGAACCGCCTCTCCTTCATCAAGGCCCGTATCAAGTTCTTCGTGGATCGCATCGGCCCCGAGGCCTACCGCCGCCAGATCGAGGAGCGACTGGGGCGCCCGCTGCCCGACTGGCCGGAGCCGCCCCGTCCTCCGCGACGAGAGTTTCACACCGGCGTCCACCCCCAGAAGCAGCCCGGCCTCTACTACGTCGGCTTCCCCGTCATCGCCGGAAAGACGGACGGCGAGCGGCTCCTGGCCATCGCCGACCTGGCGGAGCGGGAGGGGCTGGGAGTGCGCATCAGTCAGCGCCAGAACATCATCCTCACCGACATCCCCCGGGAGCGGCTGGAGGCCGTCACCGGCGCCATGGCTGATCTGGGCTTCCCCCTCCAGGTGAGCGGCCTGCGGGCCGCCTCCATCGCCTGCACCAGCGACCCCTACTGCAACTTCTCTCTCAATTCCAGCAAGGGGCTCCTGGAGGAGTTGCTGGACCACCTGGAGGAGCGGCTGGGACCGCTGGACGACATCGTCATATCCGCCGATGGCTGCCCCCACGCCTGCGCCCACCACTGGGTGGGAGACATAGGCGTCCAGGCCTCCTACCTGCGCCGCTCCGATGGCTCGGTGGAGGAGGCCCTCATGATCATCCTGGGCGGCGGCTACGGCCGGGAGGCCAGGATAGGGCGCGTGGTGGCCCGCCGCGTCCCCGTGGTCGAGACCAAGCGCTACCTGGAGAACCTGGTCCGCTTTTACCGCCAGGGGAACGGCCGCTGGGGCTCCTTCGCCCAGTTCGCCAATGCCTACGATGATGCCCAGCTCCTCTCCATCATGGAGACCGGCACGCCGGACAACGCCGCCGCCTACGCCCAGAGCCGCGAAGTCAGAGAACGAGACGCCCCCTGACCAGCGAGAAGGAGGTGAAGGATGCTCCGTCTAGACGAGCTGGAGGCCTACCAGCTAGCCATCGAGTACGAGGACGAGCCGGCCGAGGCCGTGGTCCAGTGGGCCCTGGATACCCTCCACCCACGGGTGGCCCTGGCCTGGAGCGGCCAGGCGGAGGACATGGTCATCCTGGACATCGCCTGGCGTATCCGCCCCGACGTGCGGGTCTTCGCCGTGGACACGGGGCGGATGTACGAGGAGACCTACGAGCTCATCGAGCGGGTGCGGGAGCGCTACGGCCTCCAGATCGAGGTGGTCTTCCCCGACCGCCTCGAGGTGGAGGAGATGGTGCGCCAGTATGGCATCAACCTGATGTACCGCGATGTGGCCTACCGCATCCTCTGCTGCGAGCTGCGCAAGGTGCGGCCCCTGGTGCGCACCCTGAGCGAGCTGGACGGCTGGTTCACCGGCCTGCGCCGGGAGCAGTGGGCTAGCCGCCAGAACATCAAGAAGATCGAGATAGACCACGACCACGGCCAGATCGTCAAGATAAACCCCCTGGCCGACTGGACGCAGGAGGACGTCTGGGAGTACATCCGCCAGAACGAAGTCCCCTACAACCGCCTCTACGACCAGGGCTTCCCCAGCATCGGCTGCCGGCCCTGCACCCGCCCCGTCCAGCCCGGCGAGGACCCCCGCGCCGGCCGCTGGTGGTGGGAGACCAACGCCCCCAAGGAGTGCGGCATGCACTGCTCCCTGGAGACCGGCGGCTTCGAGAAGATCATGGAAGCCATCCTTCAGCAGGCGGAGCTGCGCCGACAGGGAGCCAGCTAGCAGGAGGGAGGCGAGGGTATGGGCATCGTCCTGGCGGAGGCCGTGGACCGGAGGCGCCTGGAGCGCTGCCTGGAGGAGCGAGGCTGGCGGCCAGCGCGCATCGGTGGCCAGCCCGGCTACGAGAAGGAGGCACCCCCCTGGGTCTGGCTGGCCCGGCTCTCCCCCCGCGTGGAGTTCCTCTCCTGGGTGCCGGACGATGACCAGGCCCACCGCCATGCCGAGGGGCTGCGCCGCCTCCGCCGGGAGGTGGAGGAGATAGCCCGGTCCCTCGATATACGGCTCGCCAGTTCCCTGGACCTCTACCTGGACGCCTAGCCGTGGCCGATCTGGGCGGACGTCGCATCGTCCTGCTCGAGTCCCGCATGGCCTCGGAGCTGGCGGGGCTCGTGGCCCGTCACGGGGGCCGGCCAGTGCTGGCTCCTGCCCTGCGAGAGGTGCCCAGCGAGGACGGCTCCGTCACCCGCTTCCTCACGGAGCTGCAAGCGGGGCGCCTGGCGGTCGTCGTCTTCCTCACCGGCGTGGGCGCCCAGGCCGTCCTTGACACCGCCTTCGCCCTTGGCCAGGCTGAGGAGACGCTGGCCGGCCTCAGGAGGACGCGGGTGGTCTGCCGCGGCCCCAAGCCCCTGGCGGTGATGCGGGCCCACGGGGTGCCGGTGGCGCTGGTGGCGCCGCCGCCTCACACCACACAGGAGCTACTGGCCGCCCTCCTCTCCCAGGGCTGGGAGCTGAGAGGGCGCGAAGTAGCCCTCCAGCACTACGGCCAGCAGAACCAGGCGTTGAAGGAGGCTCTGGCGGCCGCTGGCGCCCGTCTCCTGGAGGTCTCCCCCTACCGCTGGGAGCTCCCCCATGACCTGGCGCCGCTGCGGTCGGCCATAGAGGCCATCGTGGCCGGGGAGGTGGACGCTGTCTGCTTCACCAGCCGCCCCCAGGTGCTGCACCTCTTCCAGGTGGCAGCCTCCCTGGGGCTGGCGGAGGCACTGCGAGAGTCCCTCAACGGCCGCGTGGTGGCGGCCGCCGTGGGGCCGGTCTGCGCCCAGACGCTGGAGGAGCAGGGGGTGAGAGCCAGCGTCCAGCCGGAACACGCTCGCCTGGGCCACATGGTGCTGGCGCTGGCCAGCTACTGGCAGGAGAGGGAACAGGGCGTCCCCGGCGGCGCGTCCGCCCGCCTCTGAAGGCCTAGTCCCTTGGGCCGCCGCTCCCCACTGTGCGGGGGCGGCGGTTGCGCCTTATGCACTCCACTATATCGGCCAGCCTGGAGCCCGGGGGGAAGATGCCGGCCACCCCCAGGCGTTCCAGCTCGTTGTGGAGGGGGCGAGGTATGATGCCCCCCACCACCACCGGGATCTCCCGCGCCCCCAGCCGCTCCAGGTGCTCCAGGAGGGAGGAGACGAGGGTCACCGGGTCTTTGTCCATGATGCGATAGCCTATGCAGTCCACGTCCTCCTGGACAGCCGCCTCGGCTGCCACCGGGGGCTCCATATAGCCGCTGGCTATCACCTCCAGCCCGGCGTCCCGCAGACCGCGGGCCACCACATAATAGCCAGCGGTGTGACCTGGCGTGTCGCTGGCCAGGAGGACGCGTATCGGGCGCTCCATGCTCACCGCCTCATCCGTAGAGTCGCAGGAGGAAGCCGCCGCGCTTGCGCAGCGTCTCCCAGCCCTCCACCTCGGCCAGGGCCTCGCAGATCTCGCCGATGGAGAGGTAGGCCTTAACCGCCTCGATGGTGGGAGGCAGGATGTTGGCCCGCTCCCGGTAGGCCTCCTGGAGGCGCCGGCGGGCGGCCTGGGCCTGCGTTTCGTCCCGTTCCTGCTTCACCTGCATGAGCCGCCTTATCTGCTTCTCCCGCCAGGCGGGGTCGAAGGGTGGGTCGCGGCGGGCATCCAGGGCCAGTAGCTCCAGGATGGGGTCATCCTCCTCCGGCGGGGACACGAAACGGTTGACCCCCACTACCACCTTCTCGCCCCGGTCTATGGCGAGCTGACGACGATAGGCCGCCTCGTGCCCCCGGGCCGACATCTCGGGCCAGGCCCGTTCCGGCCCCAGGCGGTCCAGCTCCTCGTAGACCTGCCAGGCCCGCTTCTCCACCTCCTCCGTCAGGTGCTCGATGCACCAGGAGCCGCCCAGCGGGTCGGCCACCGCCGTCACGCCCGATTCGTAGGCGATGACCTGCTGCGTGCGGATGGACAGGGTCTGGGCGAGGCGAGTGGGGATGGCTATCACCTCGTCGAAGCCGTTGACGGACATGGACTGGGCGCCCCCCAACACCGCCGCCAGGGCGTGGATGGTAGAGCGGATGATGTTCACCAGGGGCTGCTGGGCGGTGAGGCTCACCCCTGAGGTCTGGACGTGGAAGCGGAAGACGCAGGAGCGGGGGTCTCTGGCCCCGAAGCGCTCCCGCAGCAGCCGCGCCCACATGCGACGGGCCGCCCGGAACTTGGCCACCTCCTCCAGGAAGTCGTCGAAGGAGTTGAGGAAGAAGGTGATACGGGGCGCCACCATGTCCACGTCCACCCCGCGGCCCAGGACGGAGCGCAGGGTGGTGGCGCCTATATAGAGGGCGAAGCCTATCTCCTGGGCGGCCGAGATCCCTGTCTCCCGCTGGTTGCGCACAGAGACGCTGGAGTGGTTCCAGCGGGGAACGTAGCGGGCGCAGAACTCGCTGATGTCCACGTAATGGTTGCCCCGGTAGTCCGGCGGGTCTCCCCAGGGGAGGAAGTAGTTCTGGATGGTGCCCCGCAGCTCCGTCCAGGGGACGCCTCGCTTCTCGGCCACCGCCAGGATCATGGCGAAGGCGGGGATGGAGTTGCCGGTCTGGTTGATGCTGATGCGGCCGATGTCGATCCCCTGGAAGACCGTCTCCATGTCGTAGAGGGTGTCTATCCAGACGCCGCCCTTCCCTACCAGCCCCTCCGCCCGCGGGTCGGCCGACTCGAAGGGGGCGTAGCCCATGCCGGTGAGGCTGATGCCGGTCTGTCCCTGGGAGAGGAGGTAGCGCAGCCGCTCGTTGGTCTCCTCAGCGGTGCCCACTCCCATCACCTGGCGGACAGTCCATTCCTTCGCCCGGTAGCCGGTGGGGAGGACGCCCCGGGTATAGGGGTACTGGCCGGGGTCACCCAGGTCCCGCTCGTAGTCCAGGGAGGCAGCGTCCTCCGGCCTGTAGAACGGCTTCAGCGGTATCCCAGAGCTGGTGACGGGGCCATCGCCGGCGGCCGTGCTGGACTCCCTCTGCGTCATCGTCTTTTTCCCCTTTCCTCGCTTCTGTCCCCATTATAAGGGCAGGGGAGGAGACGGCAACGCGCTCTCCCTTCCCCTTGCTAGCGCCCTATCTTATGTTGCACTATAAGGCAGAAAAGCCCATGGGCGCTGACACCCTGCCCGGCGCATCGTCAGGTCCGCCGCTGTCCTCATGCCGTATCGTCCCCATCTTCATTCTGGAGAGGAGGTACTGTGATGGGTCTCCTGGACGGTAAGGTAGCCATCGTCACCGCCGCCGCCGGCGCCGGCATCGGCCAGGCGACGGCCCGCCGCTTCGCCCAGGAGGGGGCGGAGGTGGTGATAACGGACGCTCACGCCCGGCGGGCCCGCGAGACAGCGGAGGCGATGAGCAGGGACTTCGGCCGTGAGTTCCTGGGGCTGGAGGTGGACGTGCGCAACCAGGAGCACGTCCAGGCCATGGTAACGACCACGCTGGAGCGCTATGGCCAGATCGATATCCTGGTCAACAACGCTGGCATCAACCGCCTCTCCCGCGTCTGGGAGATGGACGATGAGACCTGGCAACTGGTCATCGACGTCAACCTGACGGGGACGTTCCGCTGCACCCGCGCCGTACTGCCCCATATGATAGAGCGACGGCGCGGCTCCATCATCAACCTGGCCTCCGTGGCCGGCTGGATCGCCTCGGACGAGGGGGAGAGCCACTACTGCGCCGCCAAGGCTGGCGTTATGGGCTTCACCAGGGCGGTGGCCGCCGAGGTGGGGCCCTACGGGGTGCGGGTCAACGCCATCGCCCCCGGCCTCATATACAACGAGTTCCTGGCCCGAATCTACCCGGCCGACCTCTTCGAGAAGTTCAAGCGGCGGGTGCCCCTGGGACGCCTGGGGGAGCCGGCGGACGTGGCCAACCTCATCCTCTTCCTGGCCAGCGACCTCTCCGAGTACATCACCGGCGAGGTGGTCTGCATCAGCGGCGGCGCCGTGGTCCACGCCTGACGGCCCCTCACTCGTAGATGTAGTCTGGGTGGTAGCGGATCTCTCTGAACTCGGTCTGCTCCCCCGTGTGCTTCACCCCCGTCT
>DAOTWZ010000044.1:0-54807 GCA_034435615.1 Dehalococcoidia bacterium | reverse complement strand
CAGTTCGTGGACGTGGTCAAGATCTTCGAGGCGGTCACCCAGTGGAACATCCGCGTCCACCGCCCCGAGACCATACCCGAGGTGGTGCGCAAGGCCTTCAAGGTGGCGGAGCAGGAGAAGCCAGGGGCGGCCCACATAGAGATAACCACGGACCTGCAGGAGGCGGAGGTGAGGGAGGACGTGGGGCCTCTGACCCCCCGCCGCGCCCGTCGCCCCTCCCCGGACCGCACCGCCCTCCAGCACGCCGCCGACGTCATCGCCCGCTCCCGCTTCCCCCTCATCCTGGCGGGGAGCAGCGCCGTGCGGAAGCCTGAGGCGGCCATGGAGCTGCGTCGCTTTGCCCGTAGATTCGGCATCCCCGTCACCCACACCTTCATGGGTAAGGGCGTCCTCTCCGACTACGACCCCCTCTCCCTGATGCCGGTGGGGATGCCCGGCGCCATCGACCTCTGCACCAGCGGCCTCTGCCTGGCCGATACCGTCATCTGCGTGGGCTATGACCAGATAGAGTACCATTCCCAGCGCTGGAACCCCCGCGCCGACAAGCGCATCGTCCACATAGACTACACCCCCTCGGAGGTAGACCGCTTCTATCGGCCCGAGGTGGAGGTGGTGGCGGACATCCGGGAGAGCCTGGAGACGCTGGGCTCCATCCTGCGCTACCAGCCCTCCCGGCGGACACAGGAGATGGTGGAGCACCTCTCCACGCTAGTGGCCCAGGAGCGGGGGAGCGTGCCGGAGGACGGCTTCCCGGTGAAGCCCCTGCGCCTCGTCCACGAGATGCGCAAGGTGCTGGGGGAGGAGGACATCCTGGTGAGCGATGTGGGGGCCCACAAGCTGTGGATCGGCCGCTACTTCCCCGCCCACCTGCCCAACACGGTGCTCATCTCCAATGGCTACTCGGCCATGGGGTTCGGCCTGCCGGCAGGGCTGGCCGCCAAGCTGGTCTACCCGGACCGGCGCGTCCTAGTGGCGGCCGGCGACGGCGGCTTCCTCATGACCTGCCACGAACTGGAGACGGCGGTGCGGCTGGGGCTGGGCCTGGTGATAGTGGTCTGGGTGGACAACGCCTATGGCCTCATCAAGTGGAAGCAGCAGACGGAGAGCAAGGACCCCTTCGGCGTGGACTTCGGCAACCCGGACTTCGCTCAGCTCGCACGCTCCTTCGGCGCTGTCGGCTACGAGCTGGGCCCGGAGGACGATGTGGGCCGGGTGCTGGAGGAGGCCTTCCGCCGGGGCCGGCCGGCGGTGGTCTCCGTGGCCGTGGAGGAGCAGGAGAACCTGCGCCTGACGGAGAGGCTACGGTCCTTCCCCTGCCCCGCCGAGGAGGACTGTCTCCGTCCACGCTAGAGCCGAGGGACGGTGAGCGTCATGGTGACGGTGCTGGCGCCCGATGTCCCCCCTGAGGTGCACGGCGGTGGTCGCTTCGTGCTGCCCCGCCGTAACTTCGTCCCCGCCTATCTGAAGACCCACGAGGAGGGGCGCCTGAAGGAGAAGATAGAGGAGGCCCTCTCCGCCCTGGCCGACTGCACCCTCTGCCCCCGCAACTGCCATGTGGATCGGGCGGCCAACCGCTTCGGCGTCTGCAAGAGCGGTCGCTATGCCCGCGTCGCCTCCGCCTTCCCCCACTTCGGCGAGGAGGACGTCCTGCGGGGTTGGCGGGGCTCCGGCACCATCTTCTTCTCCTGGTGCAACCTGCGCTGCGTCTTCTGCCAGAACTTCGAGGTCAGCCAGATGGGCGAGGGAGAGGAGCTGACGCCGCGTGAGCTGGCCCGCCTGATGCTCCGCCTCCAGGAGATAGGCTGCCACAATATCAACTTCGTCACCCCGGAGCACGTGGTGGCCCAGGTCCTGGAGGCGATACCCCACGCCATCGAGATGGGACTGCGGCTGCCCATCGTCTACAACACCAGCTCCTACGACAGCCTGCACTCCATCCAGCTCATGGACGGCATCGTGGACATCTACATGCCGGACTTCAAGCTCTGGCACCGCGAGCACGCCCGCAAGTACTTGCTGGCGCCGGACTACCCGGAGGTGGCCCGCCAGGTGGTCAAGGCGATGCACCGGCAGGTAGGCGAGCTGGTGGTGGACGAGAACGGCCTGGCCCTCCGGGGGGTGCTGGTGCGCCACCTGGTGATGCCGGGGCTGATGGAGGACACGCGGGAGATCATGGCCTTCCTGGCCCGGGAGCTCTCTCCGGACACCTACGTGAACATCATGGACCAGTACTACCCGGCCTGGAAGGCCAAGAGCGACCCCAAATACGGCGAGATCAACCGCCGCGTCCAGGCCAGGGAGATGGCGGAGGCCTACGCCTGCGCCCGAGAGGCCGGGTTGTGGCGATTCGACAGCCGCTGGCGGCGCCTGCGACCCCCACGCTGGGCGTGACCCTGACCGCCTCCGTCAGAGGCCGTGGCTGTGAGTGTGGTAGGCCTCTCCCCCACCCAGGGGCCCCAGCCAGGGCAGGAACAGCACCACCAGGCCGATGACGATGAGGGCCACTCCCCAGGCCAGGTCGAAGTTGAACCAGTAGCGGCGCAGGGCCATGAGCCCCAGCCAGCGGTAGACGGCCAGACAGCAGAGGGCCATGGTGGCCATGGCGGCGGCGCCGTGCACCAGCAGGGGGACGGCCCAGGTGGCCAGGCTGCCCAGAGAGATGCTCTCCCCGCCCAGCACCAGAGGAGCGAAGACGAGGCCGCCGCCGTGCAGGAGGCCCATCGCCGTGGCCCACAGGGCCAGCTCGCCGTAGCCCAGGTTGAGGCCGCGCCAGCCGGGGTGACGCCAGAGGGAGAAGAGGCGGGCCACTCCCAGGGCCACCGCCACCGTCCCCGCCCCTATGCGCAGGGGCTCCACGGGGACGGTGGAGCGGACCAGCAGCAGGAGGTCCAGGGAGAGGAGGAGGGCCAGCAGGTGGCCGGCCCCCACCGCTCCCAGGGCCAGCCAGAGGGCCCCAGCCCTCTGCCGGTGCAGCCCGAAGAAGAGGGCGAAGAGCCAGCCCATAGCGGGGTTGATGCCGTGCACCACCCCCGCCAGGGCCAGCCCGCCCAGGGCAGAGTACTCCCACGCTGGCGGCATGGCTGCGGCCTAAGGGAAGCAGTAGGAATCGGAGGAGGCGTCGCCGCCCTGGAGCCGCACCTGGTGGGCCCGCAGCTCGCCGAACTCCACCAGGAAGCGCTCGTCCACGCTGAGGCCGCCATCCTGGCCCACGTCCAGCTTCACCAGCCAGCCCCGCAGCCCCTGGGGGTAGAACTGGTCGTCCCAGGAGCTGTAGAGGGAGTTGGTGACGTAGACGCGACGACCATCCCGCGAGATCTCCACCATCTGGGGGCCGCCGGTGAGGGGGCGGCCGCTGGGGTGGGGCGCCGGGTCCACGATGCCGCCCAGCCGCACGCTCCCGGTGAGCCGTGGGTTGAAGGGGTCGCTAACGTCGTACTGGAGCAGCTCGCCGGTCCCCCAGCAGGAGACATAAAGGAAACGGTCGTCCAGGGAGAGGTCTATGTCGGTGACCAGGGGCGGGACCATGCCCACGTCCTGAAGGGCGGGGGGCAGCTTCTCCTTGCTGGCCGGCTGGGCCGGCACCTCGATGACCTTGGTGGCCTCCCAGGAGCCGTTCTGACGGTGCCAGAGCCAGATGCCGCTGCTCAGGTTGCCCAGGTTGACCACCACGTTGACGAAGCCGTAGGTCTTGCGGGGGTCGTGGGCTGGCCGCAGCTCCAGCACCATCTGGTTCTCTTCGCCCAGGTCCACGGTGGCCGTCTTGCGCCGCCGCCGCAGGTCCCAGAAGTGGAGCCGGTGGCCGAAGCGACGGTTCACCAGGTCATCCAGGCGCAGCCCGTTCTCGAACATGGCCGGGGTGGCCCACTCGCTGGTGACCATGATGTCGTGGGCCAGGTGCCACCAGAAGTCATAGGCGTAGTACTGGTCGCCGCGGTCTATCTCCCAGGGCCCCAGCACCTCGAAGGTGTCGTGGTCAAGGACGAGGATGCCACCGGGGCCGCCGCCGTCCCCGTTGCCGTTGCCCATGGCGCTGATGTAGATGCCGTCGAAGCCGCAGTGGACGGTGTGAAGGCGGGAGTAGTTGGAGCGGGCGGCCACCTCCTGCGGCTCGATGGTCTTGACGATGCGGGGCCGCGCCGGGTCAGGCTGGGTGTCGATGACGTAGATGCGAGAGGAGCGTAGCCCGGGGACGATGAGGTAGCGGCGCTCCACGTGAGGATGGGGCATGTGGGGGCAGAGGGCGGAGCTGCAGGCGTTCCAGCCGAAGTGGTGCAGCTCGTCGCCCGGGTAGGGCAGCTCCAGGGTGTTCACCACCTGGGCGTAGGTGGGGGAGCGAGGGTCTGTGTCCACCACCGCCAGGGCATCGGGCCGGCCCTCGTCCGGGCTGAGGAGGGCGACATAGGCCAGCTCCTCCGGCGGAGCCTGCATCGCCAGGCGGGGCGAGGGATAGAACGTCGGGTCTGGTCGCCAAAGGGCCATAGGGAGCCACACCTCCTTGACTTTCGACAGATGGAGCGCTCTCGGTGGCCCTTATTATGACATTAGCAACTGGTTAGGTCAACTTACCGGCGCCCTACCAGCGGTCGATGATGTTGAAGCCCACGGTGCCGAACTCGGTCATGGCGTTGAGGACGTCGTTGACCCCCTCCAGGGGTATGGTCTGGGTGACGAGCCGGCGAGGGTCCAGCTTGCCGGCGGCCACCAGGCTCAGCAGCCCCGGATAGGAGGTGACGGGGCAGCCCAGGCTGCCGATGACCTCCACCTCCTGGAAGACCAGGGCGTCCAGGGGGAGGGCCACCATCCCCTGCTCCTGCTGGCTGGTGAGCCCCACCTGGACGTGGCGGCCCCCCTTGCGCAGGGAGAGGAGGGCGGCCTGAGCGGTGGGGGCGGAGCCCAGGGCGTCGATGGCGACGTGGGCGCCCCCATCGGTGAGGCGGCGCACCTGGGAGGTGGGGTTGCCGCCGCCAGCGTTGACGGTGGCCACCGCCCCCTCCGCCCTGGCCCGCTCCAGTTTCTCGTCGCTGATGTCCACGGCCACCACGTTGGCGCCCATGGCGGCCGCTATCTGGACGGCCGAGAGGCCCACGCCGCCCACGCCGAAGATGGCCACCCACTCGCCCGGCCGGATGCGGGCGCGGTCCATGACGGCGTGGTAGGCCGTCATGTAGCGACAGCCCAGGGCGGCGGCGGTGAGAAAGTCCACCCCGTCCGGAAGGCGCACCAGGTTGACGTCGGCGTTGGGGACGAGGGCGAGCTTGCCGTAGCCGCCGTCCCGGCTGACGCCGATGGCCCCCAGGGCGAGGCAGACGTTGGAGCGGCCGGTGTAGCAGTACTCGCAGCGGCCGCAGGCCAGGTGGAAGGGAACGGTGACGCGGTCGCCGGGGCGAAAGCCCCGCACGTCCTGTCCCACCGCCTCCACCACGCCGCCGAACTCGTGGCCCAGGATGAGGGGCAAGCGCACCCGCACGCCGGCCCAGCTCCAGTCGCCCTGCCAGACGTGCCAGTCGCTGCGGCAGACGCCACAGGCCTCGACGCGCACCACGGCGTCGGCCGGACCGGGAGCGGGGTCCGGCACCTCCTTTATCTCCAGGGGGGCCTTGAGCCGGGTCATCACCGCTGCTTTCATGGCTGCCTTCCCTCCGTGCAGGTGTCGGACGATCCTCAGAACAGGTAACGGGCCTGCCCCAGCCCCAGGGAGCGGTGGAGCTGGATGCGCCGCTCGGCGAAGCGCCAGGCGCCGTCGCCGCCGCGGCGGAAGCGGTCGTGGTAGCTGGCGGCGATGAGGGTCAGCCGGTCCTTGGCATCGATGCCCAGGGCCAGGACGTCGCTCACCGATTCCGCCTCGTCGCCCCGCAGGGTGATGATGGAGTTGCAGGTGTAGTGGTAGGTCTCCTTGTTGGTGGTCCAGATGCCCTCTATGGCCCTCTCTATCTCCTGAAGGCCGCTGGCGGAGAGGGACTGGAAGGGCTCGCTGAAGGTCCACCTGGCGTCCGGCTCCCACAGGGAGAGGAAGAGGGCCTTGTCCTTCATATCCACACCGCGGCAGTAGTTGGCGATGACAGCGCGAATGGCCTCCCGGTCCCGCATGGCCTGTAGCTCTTCGTCCACCGTCTGACGCTGCATGGTCCGCCTCCTGAGGCTGTTGATGGCCCCATTATAGCCGGTCGTCAGTGGCCGGGGGGCGAACCGCTGGGGCGGATGCGCTCCCCGTCCCAGGTGTAGACGATGGTGACCGGCGGGAGGGTGGGGCAGCAGAGCTCGTCGCTGGGGCCGTAGTTGGCGTAAGTGACGGCGATCTGGGCAGGGTCGGGGCGGGGGGCCACCACCAGGATGAGCTGGGAGGGGCGCAGGGTATCGGTGCCCAGGTAGGTGGCGTCCAGGAAGAAGTGGACTATCTGGCAGTAGGTCTCCATGCCCGCCTGGCAGTAACCGTGGATGGCCATGAAGTGGTGGCCGTCCGCGGTCTGGCTCACAGCCACCTTGGCGGAAGGCCGGTAGCCCTTCTGGAGCACCGTCACGTAGTTGTAGACCAGGAGCGCCTCCACGCTGTCCAGGGAGGGAGGCGGGGCGGGGGCCTGGAGCAACCGCTCCGCCACCGGACGGGCGGAGACGAGGGAGACGGAGAGGCTGGGGGCCTCCTCCGTCCGGACGCGGGCCACGTTGATCCCCACCAGGCGGCCGCACAGGTCCACCAGGGGGCCGCCAGAGTTGCCGGGGTTGAGGGGAGCATCGGTGCGGATATAGCGCACGCCGTCCAGCTCCAGGGGGCGGACCACGCTGCCCCGGCTGACGATGGGCTCTCCCCCCAGGCCGTAGACGCCGGGCAACGGATAGCCCAGGGCGACCACGTTGCTCCCGGGGAGGGGCTCATCGGGCGCCCACTCCAGGGCGGGCAGGCCGGCGCCATCGGGCAGGCGCAGGAGGGCCAGGTCGGCCTGAGCGTCCACGGCCACCACGGAGGCTATGAAGTGGCGGTCACCGGCCAGGACGGAGGCGAAACTGCTCCCCTGGACGACATGCCCCGCCGTGAGCACCTTCCCCTCAGCGGCGATGACGACGCCGCTGCCGGCCACGTTGCCCGCCACCACCTGCACGGTGGAGGGACGGGCCCGCGCCACCGTCGCCTCCTCGTCGCTGCAAGGGGCGGGGGTGGGAGATGGGACCGGGGTGGCGGTGGGGACGGGGGTGGGCGTCGGCGTGGGGGAGGGAGGACGTGGCGTCTCCACCCTCACCAGCACGGAGACGTCCGGCCTGGCACAGGCCAGCGCCAGCGCTGGCAGCACCAGCCCCAGAATGAGGACGAGGGATATCCTGCCAGGGAACGGCCGGCCCGGCCCCAATTCTGCCACCTCTCTTCGCCTGGAGACCTTGATGAAGAAGATTATAGGGCCGGCCCGCCCCTGCGTCCCTCTCGCCGGCGTGAAGAGAAGGCCAGGGGCGCCCCGAGTGACCCGGGGCGCCCCTTCTGGCACGACCGTTACTTATCAGCCCAGGAAACGCTCCAGCTCTCGGAGGACGGCGTCCGGCTCCTCCAGGTGGGGATAATGGGCGGAGCCGGACAGCAGAACCACGTCGGCCCCTGGCACCTTCTGGGCGTAGAGCTGGGCATAAATGGGCGCCGTCAGCCTGTCCTTCTCGCCGCCGATGACGAGGGTGGGGCTCTTCACCCGATGGAGGCGGCGGAGGAGGCGCAGATTGACGGGCAGCCCCCACAGCACCTTGCCGGCGGCGGCGTAGCGCTGCCAGAAGGCGGACTCCGCCTCCTCGTTGGGCATGCGGTCGGGGAGGGCCTCCCGGGCCACCTCGCTCTCCGGGTCGGCGAAGCAGTAATGGCGCTGCTCCCGCCGGGGGATGACGTAGAAGTCCGGTATGGGGGCCTCCTCCTGCCACATGCCCAGCGGAGAGATGAGCACCAGACGGTCCACGTAGTGGGGGTCCAGGCTGGCTATCTCGGCCGCCACCATCGCCCCCAGGGAGTGGCCCACCAGGTGGGCCCTGGGGATCCCCAGGGCGTCCAGCAGGTCCAGGTAGAAGAAGGCCAGGTCCTCCGATTCCTCCAGGTGGACGGTGTCGTCATAGTTGTAGAAGGCGGGGTGGACCGCGGTCACCACCTGGAAGCGCTGGCCCAGCCGCTCCAGGAAACGCTTCTCCGACTCCAGCAGGGCCAGCTCGCCGGGGATGAAGAGAAGGGGGGCGCCGCTCCCGGTGCGGTGGACGGTAACCCGCACGCCGGAGTGCTTGTGGGTCAGTTCGCTGGTCTCCATGCTACCTCCTAGCCGTTGTTGGCGGCCCCGCCTCGCTCCAGGCTCTGGGGCCACCAGTGGTCGGTATACTCGGACCAGAGGCCCTTGAGGGCGGGCATCACCTCTCTGGCGAAGAGCTCCATGCTCTTGCGGGTCAGGTCGTCCGGGGAGCTGCCCACCTGCATGACGGCCATCATGTGGCCGGCCCGCCAGCGCTTGAGGCTGTCCAGGAGGCGGTCCCGCACCGTGGCCGGACTACCGCCGATGACGATCCCCTTCTCCACCAGCTCGCCCCAGGAGTTCTGGCGGTTGACGTTGTCCGCCCACAGGCGACGGAAGTTGGTGAAGGAGCGAGGGGACATGTAGCCCGGGGTGACGTTGTAGCGCAGGGGGATGTGCTGCAACTTCTTGGCGAAATACATGACGTGGGGGCCCCACTCCTTCTCCGCCCGGGCGTCCGTCTCGGAGACGCAGACCACCCGCATGACCCCCAGGCGATAGGGGTTGTCGTCCACCTCCATGCGGGCGGCTGTGTCCCAGAACATCTGAATGAGGAGGTCATAGGAGGAGTCGGGGACGAAGCCCAGGGAGGCGTACATGTAGTTGCGCTCCAGCACCCACTGGATGGTCTCCACGCTCCCGGTGCCGGGCACCCACACCGGCGGGTGGGGCTGCTGGAGGGGCCGCGGCCAGATGTTGACGTAGCGGAAATTGTTGTACTTGCCGTGGAAGGCGAAGGGCCCTCGTCGCGTCCAGGCCTGGATGATGAGGTCATGGGCCTCCCGGAAGCGCTCGCGAAGGGTGAGGGGGGAGACGCCGTAGATCATGGTGGAGTCCATGGCCGTCCCCACCACCAGGCCGGCCACCAGCCGCCCGTTGCACAGGTGGTCCAGCATGGCGAACTCCTCCGCCACCCGCAGGGGCGGATTGTAGAGGGCGAGGCTGTCCCCCAGCACGACGACGGCGCTCCTGGAGGTGCGGCGGGCCAGGGTGGCGGCCATGATGTTGGGCGAGGGCATCAGGCCGTAGGCGTTCTGGTGGTGCTCGTTGACGCCGATGCCGTCGAAGCCCAGCTCCTCAGCGAACTCTAGCTGGTCCAGGTACTCATGGAAGTAGCTGCGGCCCTTCTCGGGGTCGAACAGCTCATTGGGGACGTCCACCCAGACGCTGTGGTAGCGCCGCTCGAAGTCCTCCGGCAGGTCCCGGTAGGGCATCAGGTGGAAGAATATGAGCTTCATGCCTCTCCCTCCTCGCGTCCGCGGCGTACCTTCGGGGTAGGCAGCAGGCGCGCGTCGCTGTGTCAAGTGGGAGTATACCGGGGCAGGAGCTTTACGTCCACGGCAGAGTAGCCGCGTCCCCCCGGCTAGTCCCGCCCCCGACGCCCGCGGCCGCGGCCCCGGTCGTCATCGTCGTCCTCCTGTGGGAGGGCCGGGGGCCGCTCGCGGAGAGTCGGCGTGGGCGAGGATGGCTCGCGGGGGGTGCCCGTCGTCCCCTGGGCGGCGTTGCGGACGGCGTCCGGGTCGCTCCCCGCCAGGTAGACCTCGGTGGTCACCTGGGGGCAGAGACGAAGGGGGAGCAGGCGGGAGGTGGCGCAGCTCTGGACCAGCTCCACCCCCTCCGGCACGGGGAACTCCTCCACCGGCTGGCTGGCCAGGGCGGCCTCCATGAAGTCGTGCCAGATGGGGGCGGCGGTGCGCACGCTCAGGGCGCCCGGCATGGGGCGATTGTCGGTATTGCCCACCCAGACGCCCACCACGAGCTGGGGCGTGTAGCCTATGGTCCAGGCGTCCCGGGGGCCGTCCGAGAGGCCAGTCTTGACGGCGGCCGGGCGGTCCAGCTTCAGGGGGCTATCGGTGCCGAAGACCAGCGAGCGCGCCCGGTCGTCCGAGAGGACGTGGGTTATCAGGTAAGTGTGGGCCGCCGGGACGATGCGTTCCCGCCGGGGCTGGTACTGCCAGAGGAGGCGTCCCCGGCTGTCCTCCACCTTCAGCACGGGGACCGGGTCCAGGGGCCGCGACCCCTCTGGCAGATCCAGGACGGTGGGCATCCCCACCTGCTCGCCGTAGTTGGCCAGCACCGCGTAGGCGAAGGTCATGTCCAGGAGGGTAGTATCGAAGCCACCCAGGGTAAAGGAGAGGCCATAGGCGCTGGGCGCCTGCAGGGTGGTGAGCCCCATGCGACGCGCCAGCGACACCACCTGCTCCAGCCCGGCGTACTGGAGCGCCTGCACCGCCGGCGGGTTCAGGGAGTTGGCCAGCGCCTGCCGTATGGAGACCTGGCCGTGGTAACGACCGTCGGCGTTGGTGATGGTGAGGGTGCGGCTGCCATCCCTCACGGCGATGGGCCGGTCCTGGAGGAGGGTGGCGGGCTGCCAGCCCTTGAGGAAGGCGGCCAGGTAGGTGATGGGCTTGATGCTGGAGCCCGGCTGGTTGAGGGCGGTGGCGCCGTTGACCTGTCCCTGGATCGCCTCGTCGAAGTAGTTTCGGCTCCCCACCATGGCCAGGATCTCGCCGCTGCGGGGGTCTATGGCCACCAGGGCGCCGTTGCGGGCGCCCACTTGCTCCTCCAGGCGGTCCAGGTGCGAGCGCAGTATCTCCTCCGCCCTGGTCTGGAGGGAGAGGTCCAGGGTGGTAGTGACGCGCAGCCCGCCCTTCATGGCCTCCTGGCCCACCAGGCGAGGCAGGAGGTCGCGCACATACATGACGAAGTGGGGCGCCTGGATGGGCGGGCTGCCGGGGCGGAGGGTCAGTGGGGCCGCCTTGGCCGCCTCCGCCTCCTGTGGGCTCAGGTAGCCGTGGCGGACCATCAGGTCCAGCACCTCCGCCTGGCGTGCCTTGGCCGCCTCCAGGTCGCGCAGGGGGTCGTAGATAGCCGGCGCCTTGGGGAGCCCCGCCAGCAGGGCCGCCTCGGCCAGGGTCAGCTCCCGGGCCGGCTTGTCGAAGTAGCGCCAGCTCGCCGCCTCTATGCCGTAGGCCAGGTTGCCGTAGTAGACGGTGTTGAGGTACCACTCCAGGATCTGCTCCTTGGTGTAGCGTCGCTCCAGCTCCAGGGCGTAGATGGTCTCCCGCAGCTTGCGGGTGAGGCTGCGCTCCGTCCGCTCCTCCGGCGGTATGTAGAGGTTCTTGGCCAGTTGCTGGGTGATGGAGCTGCCGCCGGTGCCGCGGAAGAAGCCTCCCATCTGCCAGAAGGCCAGGTTCTCGTAGAGGGCGCGGGCCAGCCCCCGGAAGTTCACGCCCGGGTTGTTCCAGAAGTCGGCGTCCTCCGCCGCCACCGTGGCGTTGATGACGTGCGGAGAGACCTGGTCCAGAGAGACCGGCAGCCGGAAGCCCTCACCCTGGTCCAGGAACTCGAAGAGCACCTGGCCGTTGCGGTCCAGGACCTGGATGCCGCTGCCGTCGCCGGCCAGCACCTGCTCCGGGGGGACGAGGGCGCTGGCGATGCGCCCGTAGAGGATGGAGGAGGCTACGAGGGCCACCAGCAACCCCGCCGTCCCTATCTTCACTACCCGCAGCGCCTGACGTCTCACTCTGCCACCCTCACCCGTTGCCGTGTGCCCTCCCTTTTCGTAAAACGTCCACGAGGCGGGCGCGGTTGTGCTGTCTCCCGCCGGTGGCTGCGCCGCGGCCACGGTCCGGTTACTATTTCGACAGAACGCGACAGGCAGCGGGAGGGGCCATGACGGATTACGAGGCCATAGACGTCCACGTGCACACCTACCGCACCAGGGAGATGGGCCGCCAGGCCATGATGGGCCGCGGCCACGCGGACTACGGCGGCACCGTGGAGGAGCTGCTAGAGATCATGCGCAGCGCCGGCATCCGCCGCGCCGTGCAGGTGAACATGACCCCGGTGGCCGACATGCGGGATGCCGCCCTGCAGCGCCTCCCCGCCGGCCTGGCGGAGGAGGAGCGGGAGGAGGCCCTGGCCCGTATCAACCAGGAGCTGAAGGGCCGCCTCATCCGCCGCAACGAGTGGACCTGCCAGGTCTCCCGTGAACACCCCGAGCTGGTGGCCTTCATCGGCCTGGACCCTACGGTGATGACCAGCGAGGAGATGCTGGCGGAGCTGGAGCGCTGTCTCTCCCTGGGGGCCCGCGGCATCAAGCTCCATCCGGCCGCCCAGCGCTTCTTCCCCACCGACCGCCGCCTCTTCCCCGTCTACGAACGGGCCCAGGAGCTGGGGCTGCCCATCACCTTCCACAGCGGCCCCTTCACCCTGGGCCCCAACGAGGGGGACTACGCTCACCCCCGCAACTTCGCCGGGCTGCTGACGGCCTTCCCCCGCCTGCGGGTGGTGCTGGCCCACCTGGGCTTCGGCGCCTACCGCGATGCCGAGGCGCTGGCCCGCCAGTTCCCCGGCCTCTGGTTCGACTGCTGCGGCCTCATCAACGGCACCGAGCCCCGCCCGCCCCTGGACGATGAGGAGGCGGCGGCCCTCATCCGCAGCGTGGGCGTGGAGCGGGTCATGTTCGGCTCCGACTACCCCTGGTTCGACCCGGCGCGGGACACCGAGCGCATCGCCCGGCTACCCCTGACGGAGGCAGAGAAGCGGGCCGTCCTGCACGACAACGCCGCCCGCCTGCTGGGGCTCTAGCCCAGAGGGAAGGTGACGCTCTCACCGCGTCGCAGGCGGCGCCCCTCGCCTCCCACCCAGACGGTGAGGGGACGCCCCCTCTCCAGGGTGACGGTGACGGAGGCGGGCCTGGCCTGCACGCGCGCCCGCAGACGCCTCCCTCCCCAGTAGAAGGGGAAGGTCATGGTCTGCCAGCCCGGGGGCAGGCGGGGCTGCAGGCAGGGGCCCCGCGGGGTGATGGTGAGGCCGCCGAAGCCGAAGACGGTAGCCTGCCAGACCCCTCCCAGAGCACCGATGTGGACGCCCTCGGCGGTGTTGCCCATGGTGTCGTCCAGGTCTATGGCCGTCGCCCGCTGGAAGTACTTGAGGGCCAGGCCCAGTTCACCCAGCCGGGCGGCCACCAGGGCATGGATGGCCGGGCTCAGCGAGCTCCCGTGGCTGCAACGAGGCTCGTAGTAGCGGAAGTTGGCCTCCCGCACCTGCGGCGGGAAGCGCTCCCACAGGAGAGCCAGCAACATCACCACGTCCGCCTGCTTGATCACCTGGGAACGCTGGGTGGCGTCCCGTCCCAGGATGACGTCCATGGGCAGGGTGCGCCGCTCGTAGCGGGAGAGGTCTACGGCCTCCAGCTTGAAGTAGCCGGCGAACTGCTCGAAGAGGCCGCTCACCGGGTCGAACCCGGTGACCAGGCGCTCCGCTACTTCCCGCCAGGCCTGGAGCTCCTCTTCGGTCAGCTCCAGCCTCTTCCTGAGCTGTCGCCAGACGGCGGGCCAGCGCCGGCGGAGCAGCGCTGCCACCTCCAGCCCCCGCTCCAGGTTCCACTGGGCCATGACGTTGGTGTAGGCGTTGTCGTCCACCGTCTCGTGGTACTCGTCAGGGCCGACGACGCCGCGGATGTGGTAGAGGCCGTCCTCCTCCAGGCGGGCGCGGCTGGCCCAGAAACGGGCGGTCTCCAGGATGATCTCCGCTCCCGCCCTGAGCAGGAAATCGCTGTCGCCGGTGGCCAGCCAGTACTGCCAGACGGCGTAAGCGACGTCGGCGCTGATGTGGTGCTCCTGGAGGCCGCTGAGGACGCGGATGACGCGGCCGTCCGGCCAGGCGATGTAAGGAGGCGTCGCCTCGGCACCGATGTCGGTGGACTCCCAGGCGTAAAGGGCGCCCCGGTAGCCTAGGCTGGCCGCCTTGACGCGGGCGGCGGGCAGGGTGTGGTAGCGGTACATCAGGTGGGCGCGGGCCGCCCGCGGCCAGGTGAAGATGTAGAAGGGCAGCAGGAAGATGTCCGTGTCCCAGAAGACGTGCCCCATGTAGGCGTCGCCGGTGAGGGCGCGGGCGCCTATGGAGACCCCTTCGTCCTCGGGGTTGGCGGCGCTGATCAGGTGGTAGATGGCGAAGCGCAGGGCCCGCTGGGCCTCCCGGTCTCCCTCGATGACGATATCGCTGTCGTCCCAGCGCTGGGCCCAGGCCCGCACGTGTTCCCGGAGGAGCCGTCTGGGCCCCAGCCGACGCGCCCTCTCCAGGGTGGCGCGGGCGGCCTCGACGGCGCCCTCGTCCCGGGCGAAGGCGGCGAGGCGCCAGAAGATGGCCCGCTCCCCCGGCATGGCGAGCCAGCGCCAGCGGCGGCGCAGCCCCTCCTCCTCGCTGCCGCAGAGGCGCCGGTCGCCCTCCACGGTCAGCCCGGCGGCGGTGGCCACCGCCAGGGGCCGGCCGGCGGGCTCCGTGCGCCAGAGGGAGAGGCCGCCCTCCACCTCCTCCAGTCGCAGGCCGTCCGGCGGGCTGCCCAGGGCGGCCTCCAGGGTAGCGGCGGCGGGCTGTCCCGTCTCCACCTCGGCTAGCTGGAGGGCCAGCGGCCGCAGGGCCTGGGAGGCCAGGCGCAGCGTTCGCACCCGGGCCAGGCGGCCATCGGCGTCCCGTTGCTGCCACTCGCTGATGAGGAGCCCTCGCCGGAAGTCCAGGGCGCGGTAGTAATTGAGGACCTCGCCCCTCTCGATGGACAGGCGCTGGCCGCTCTGGTAGAGGCGGAGACGCAGCCAGTCAGGACCGGGCACCAGGCCAGGGACGCCCAGCTCCGGGTGGTTGCGGTCGAACAGGCCGGCGATGTAGGTGCGAGGCGTGGAGGCGGCCGTGGGGTCTTCCAGGGAGCCCCTCACCCCGAGGAGTCCGTTGCTGACGGTGAGCCGCGCCTCCCGCCGGCGCTCCAGGGCGGGGTCGTAGCCCACCTCCACCAGGGCCCACTCCCGGGCCTCGGGCGGGGTTAGGACGCCCTCGGCCCACTGCTGCAGCCGCCGCGCCTGACCCCGCTGCGCCGGGCGCTGGCGCAGCCAGACCTGCTCCGCCAGGAGATCGTAGAAGCGGGGTGGGCCGCCGTCCAGGTGGAGGACGCTCTCCGGCACGCCGGTGGGCTCCGGGCCCACGGAGACGGCCGTCGCCCCGCGGAGGGGCGAGCGCAGGGCGTCGTCGTCCCCGGGGAGGCCGGCCAGGGAGCCGAACTGAAAGCCCACTATGAGGACGTCGTTGGGGGAGATCCTCTCCGGCGCCAGGAGCTCCTTGCGCAGCCAGGCGGCCAGCTCCCCCTTACCGGTCAGGCGGAGGTCTATGTGGCGGGCGTTGCTGGTGACCCGCACGTGGGGGAGGCCGTGCTGGGCGGCGAGACGGAGGGCGTAGGGCCCCAGCTCCTCCAGGCCGCCGGCCAGGCCGGCGCTGCGCAGGTGCTCGTCGGCCGCCGCCAGCAGCTCCCCGGAGAGGGGCTGGTCGCGCCATTCGGGCTGGGGCATCAGGTCTATGCGACGGCGGAGGGGCCAGCGATGGCTCACCTCCACCTCCAGCCCCGTCCGGGCGGCCACGTAGTCCCGCAGCGCCTCGGCGATGGCGCTGAGCTTGCTCTCTTCCTCCGGCGTGGCCAGACGGTGGAAGCGGCGGCGGAGCTGGCCCTGGCTATCGAAGCCGTAGATCTCGCTCCCCCCGCTGGTGCAGAGGAGGAGGCGACGGCGGACGACCGGGGGGAGGGAGTGGCAGAGGAGCCGCTCCAGACGCTCCAGGCGGGCCTCCGCCACCGCCACCAGCCAGACGCCGCGGCGGAGGAGTCGCTCCGCCAGGCAGGCCAGCAGGGCAGCGTCCCCGCGGCGGCCGGCCATGGCCGCCCCCTCCCAGTCGAAGACGATGACCTTAAAGGGGCGCCCCAGCAGGGCGCCCGTTGCTCTGGAGGCGAGCGAGGAGGCCGGCTGCGGTTCCTCGCCAGATGCCATGGTCTAAGGGTACACCTCGGGCCCTGGCTCAGGCCACGATCCGAGACCTGACGCCCGGGCCGGAGGCGGACCAGCTCTCCACCAACTGCCGATAGATGGCCTCGTATTTGCTGGCCATGACCTGAGGGGAGAAGTTGCGCTCCACGTGCTGACGACAGGCCCTCCGGTCCAGCTCCCTGACCCTGGGCACTGCTTCCACCATCTCGCAGAGACTGTCGCAGACGAAGCCCGTTACACCATCGATAACGATCTCGGGCACCGAGCCGGCGCGATAGGCGATGACGGGCGTGCCGGTAGCCATGGCCTCTACCATGGTGAGGCCGAAGGGCTCCGGCCAGTCGATGGGGAAGAGATAGGCATAGGCGCCGCCCAGAAGCGCGTCCTTCTCACGCTCGTTGACCTCACCGATAAATTCTACCAGAGGGCACTGCCGTATCAAGGGGGCTATGGCGTGCTCGTAGTATTCGCGGTCGGCGGCGTCCACCTTGGCGGCGATGACCAGCCGCATCCCCACCTCCCGGGCGATCTCGATGGCGCGGTCAGGGCGCTTCTCGGGGCTGATGCGCCCCAGGAAGACCAGATAGTCGCCGTGCTCGGGCCGGAAGTGGAAATTGTCCACATCGATGGCGTTGTGGACGGTGCCCAGCCAGTTGGCTTCCGGCAGCCAGGTCTGCTGGGCCTGGCTGATGGAAACCAGGGGGTGCTCCGGGAAGGCGCTGTAGATGCGCCGGGTCTGGGGCTGGTCCAGCCGGCCGTGGGTGGTGCTGACGGTGGGCGTGGGGCTCAGCCGGGCGAAGGGGAAGGCCAGATAGTCTACGTGGCTGTGGATGATGTCGAACTCGGCTGCCCGCTGGTAGACGCGGTCCAGCTCGATGAGAGTATAGGCTATGCAGGCCTCTTTGTCGTTGATGTTGTCCAGCCGCAGCCCGCGAGGGGCGCAGGGCACCAGTTCGGCGCTGGTCTGGGAGTCCCCGCTGGCGAAGAGGGTCACCTCGTGGCCCTTGCGCACCAGCTCCTCCGTCAGGACGTGGATGACCCTCTCCGTGCCCCCGTACAGCGGCGGCGGTACGGGCTCTATCAGAGGTGCCACCATAGCTATCCGCATCGCCTTCACCTCCCCGAAAGGTATAGTGGCTGGCCAGCCTGGCGCCGGGAGGCCAGGCCTGCCTGCCTGTGCTTCTCACAAGATGGAGTCAGACGTGAGCGCCGTGGCTGTGGCTGAGGGCCACGACTACCGGCGGACGGCCCCGTGGTCTCCAGGCCAAGAAGTGAAAGGTCAGGGCCCGCCCTGGCAGAGCTATAGGGGTATAAGCGCCCGTAAGCGGCCCGCCCTCACAACACCTCCCTGTCGCTCGTCCTGTCTCCTCTCTAGTGAATATTTTAAACGCCGTTCTCTCCGCGGGCTAGTGTCAGCCCTGGCCCCTCCGTTAAATGTGTATTAAATACGCCGGTCACAAGCCCGGCCGCCTGCGCCATGCTAAAGTAGCATGAAGGCGGCCGGGCCCAGTGGCCGCCCAGAGAGGGGGAAGCTGGCGATGAACGGTCCCTTGGCGGGAGTCCGGGTGCTGGACCTGACGAGCGTCCTGGCCGGCCCCTACTGCACCCAGCTACTGGCAGACCTGGGAGCGGACGTCATCAAGGTAGAGGGGCCGGCCGGAGACCCCTTCCGCAACGCCTGGCCCTACCGTCAGGCGGGGATGAGCGGCGGCTTCCTCAACCTGAACCGGGGAAAGCGAGGGCTGCTACTGGACCTGAAGCACCCCAAGGGCCGGGAGGCCCTCCTCCGCCTCGTCCCCGGGGCCGATGTCTTCGTCCACAACATGCGTCGGCGGGCGGTAGAGCAGCTCCGCCTCGGCTATGAGGAGCTCTCCGCCCTCAACCCCCGCCTGGTCTACTGCAACATCTGGGGCTACGGACAGGGCGGCCCCTACCGCGACCGCCCCGCCTACGACGACACCATCCAGGCCCTCTCCGGGATGACGATGCTCCAGGCGGACGAGGAGGGGCGCCCCCAATACGTGGGGGACGGCGTGGCTGATAAGGTGGCCGGCCTCCTGGCGGCCCTGGCCATCCTGGCCGCCCTCCAGCAGCGGGAGCGCACGGGGCAGGGGCAGGAGATAGAGGTCCCCATGTTCGAGGCGCTGAGCAGCTTCGTCCTGTCCGCCCACGTCATGGGCCGCCTCTTCGAGCCGCCCCTGGGCCCCGCCCTCTACCAGCGCGTCCTCCCCACAGTGCGGCGTATCTTCCGCACCAAGGACGGCTACATAGCCGCCATCATATACATGGACAAGCACTGGCAGGCCTTCGCCCGGCTGGCTGGCCGCCCCGACCTGCTGACGGATCCCCGGATGAACAGCTACAGCGCCCGCAGCGCTAACTCCCGCCTGGTCTACGACATCCTGGAGGAGGTCCTGCAGACCAGGACCACCGAGGAGTGGCTGCGCCTCCTCATGGAGGCCGACATCCCGGCGGCGCCCGTCCTCAGCACCGACGACCTCTTCCAGGACCCCCATCTGGCAGCGGTCGGCTTCTTCCGCCGGGTGGAGCATCCCACCCAGGGCACGCTGCTGGTGCCCGGGCCGCCCTTCCGTTTCAGCGGGGCGGAGAGCGGCGCCCTGGGCCCGGCGCCCCGCCTGGGGGAGCACACGGAGGAGCTGTTGCGGGAGGCCGGCTACTCGGAGGAGGAGCTGCGGACCCTGAGGGAGGAGGGGGCGATACCCTCCCCCTCGGCCCCCTCGGAGGGGCCGGCCGTCTAGCGCCCTCAGCGCCGAGGGTCCAGCCCCAGGACGGCCAAGGCGCGGCGGCTCTCCGCCGTCAGCTCCAGGCCCTGGGCCAGGGCCGTATCGTAGATGCGCTGCAGGGTGCGCAGCAGATAGGGGGCGGGGCGCATCCCCTCTCCCCGGTGGGCCGCCAGCTCCGACAGGGTGTTGTAGGCCATGTCCACGTGCCAGTAGAAGGAGAGGAGCCAGGAGAGCTCACGCTCGTTGGTGGGGGTGGGGATGTCGGTGATGTCGATGATGGCGTCCGTCACCTTGGTGTAGCGGAGGATGCCCGCCTTGTCGCTGGCGTCGCGACCGTAGAAGCGCCGGCGTCGCAACTGGGTGACCCGCTCCTTGTATTCCTCCTCGCCGTAGATGGCCCGCGGCAGCCACTCCGAGCGCAGGTCCACTATCTCCCGCCCCTGACGGTCGACGATGGCCACGGCGATGTCGGAGCCCAGCACCTCGTCGTATTCGAACTTGACGGCGCCCCGCAGCAGCGCCTCCTGGAGCATGAGGGTCAGCTCGCGGGGGATCTTGCGGTAGCGGGGGCCGCTGGCCTCCTCGTTGCTCTCGGCTCCCAGGCCACCGGTGTTGAAGACATAGTACTCCTGGGCGATGCCGCCCCGCTCCAGTCGCCGCAGGATGTGGTAGAGGAGGTTGGCGTTCTCGTCCTCCAGGCCGATGATGAAGGGGTCCGAGAAATACTCCACGTAGGGCTTGCCGATGGCGCCGGCGGCGGCCCCCATCTGGACCGCCTCGCCGTACATGAGGACGCGCACGTACTGCTCCACCTGGAGGCGTCGCAAGGGCGGGGTGACGGTGTTCTCCCGCATCACCGCCTGCCAGAAGATGCGGTCTATGTCACCCATGGGGACGTGCACCGCCTCCCGCAGGCGCCCGCCGGTGATGACCTCCAGCAGGTGGGAGACGCCCTTCCTTTCTATGAGGCGGGGACGGGAGAGAACCATGCGCATGTTGCGGGTGGGGTTGATCTGGAAGTTAGGGGCGCCGGTCCTGGGGTCCACCACCACATTCTCCAGGGTCTCCTGGGGATTGGGCTCCTCCGGGGTGCCCCGAAGGACGTCGTAGGTTATGGGATCGTCCTCGCGGGTCAGGCCGGAGGGGACGGCGTAGAAGTTGTTCTCGGTGCCGTCGATGCCGTAGGGGATGCGCAGGCGGCGGCCGCCCCGCCGCGTCTCCAGCACCTCGGGCAGCGGCTGGAGGAGGACGATGTCGTCGTTCATGGGGTAGACGCCCTCGTCCGGCCCGCGGACGATGCCCAGGCGGTCGGCCAGGTCGCTGCGCTCGGGGTCGATCATGATGGTGAGGGTGCTCTTGCCATGGAGGGAAGGGCCGATGGTCACCATGGCGGTGTGGTTCATGGAGCCGTCCATGGTGGTGATGCGGGCCACGCTGAGGGCGGCCTGGACGGCCAGGCCGTTCCTCTCCTTCACCAGCGACATGGCGATGGAGAGGGGCCCCATCTTGTGCTCGCCCACGTAGTCGAAGCCCAGGTGCAGGGAGAGCCCCTTGGTGGGGGCCTTGAAGACGAGCTGTGTCAGCCCCGCCTCCCGCACCCGCTCCTTCAACGCCTCGGGCAGGCCCAGGTCTTCCAGCCAGTGGGGTATGGAGACCTCCAGGATCTGGGGCTCCCGCTGCCACTCCTCCCGCGGCAGGTCGAAGGTGAGCTGCCGCCAGATGTAGGGTATCTGCAGATAGCGAGTGCCGAAGAGGAGCTGGCGGGCGTGGTAGGAGCGGCCGGGGGCGTCGCAGATCTGGCGGTCCGTCTGGACGATGTAGTCCCCCCGGGCGAAGGCCTCCCGCATGCGGGCGGTGATGTAGGGAATCACCTCGGCGAAGAGGCGCTGGTTCTCCTCGCTGAAGGCCACGGCGTCCCGGTTGCGCAGGAAGCCATCTACGAAGTATTGGGTCAGGTCGGGCCGCCGGGCTACCCCCAACTGGCTGAAGAAGGCGAGGCCGCCGCTGTCCAGCCGGAAGACCACGTCCGGGCCGGCCCGTCTGGCCGCCTGGCCCTGGGCGGCCGCCCGCTCCGCCTCCTCCAGGATCTCCCGGTACTCGGCCAGGAGCCGCTCCTGCTCGTCCGGGGGGAGGTCCTGGAAGATGCGCATGCGGGCTATGAGCCAGCTATCGTCGGGGTTGAAGAATTCGCTGTCCGGTCGGTGGCCCTGCCGGGCCACCGCTACCATCTCGTCCAGGGCCTTGACGAAGGCGGGGACCACGGGCGGCCCCTCCAGGGGCGAGCCTGGCTTACGGTCCTCTGCGACGGTGTTCACGGTGCGCTCCCTCGGATGGCCGCCGGGGCGGCCATGATATCGACCCTACTATTCTAGCCTACCGGGGGGTTTGTTCCTATAGGCACTAGCCTGGGAGTTCTACCTCGGCGCCAGCGCCGTCCACCACCACCCGGCCGTCCCCGGCCTCCACCCGCAGGGAGCAACGGATGAGGGTGCATCCCTCCCTCTCTTCCCGGGCGGCGACCCAGCCGCGGCAGCGGGCCGTCTCGCCGCAGAACAGGAGGGAGCGGTAGCGCAGCCAGAGCCGCCGCAGCCAGGCGTCCCGGCCGGCCCAGGCCAGCACCAGGCGGGCCAGCAGACCGCCCCACATCTGGCCGTCCACGAAGGGCCCGGGGAGGCCGACCTCCCGGGCCAACTGCTGGTCGTAGTGATAGGGGTGCCAGTCCCAGGTGGCGCCGGCGTAGGCCACCAGCACGGGAAGGGTGATGGCGACCTCCAAGGGCGGTAGCTCCTCTCCCCCGGCCGTCCTCGCTTCCTCCTCCCGCTCGCCGGCCGCCGGGGCCTCCACCGGCACCGGCTCCACGGGCTGGTAGATGACGGTTTCCCGGTTGACGGCCAGCGGCTCCCCCCGCTGGTTGCGGTAACGGGCCTCCGATACCACCAGGAGCACCAGCCCCCGGGAGCGGGTGGGCTGCTCTCGCAGCTCCAGAAGGCGCCAGGTCACGCTGGGACGGTCGTCGGGGCGGACGGGCTGGAGGAACTCGTACTGGTTGCCGCCGCGCAGGAGGCGACAGGGGACGGGGAGGGGCAGCTCCCACAGGTGGCCGATGTAGCCCTGACCCACGGCCCGCGCCGGGTAGAGCTGGTTCGTCTCGCAGATGAGGGTGGGCGGCGCCACGATGCCGCCGAAGCGGCTGCCCCTGGCGTATTCCTCGTCCCGGTAGAGAGGGTTCTCGTCGCCCAGGGCCAGGGCGTAGTAGCGGATGCTGGCCCGCCCCAGCTCCTCGGGAGCGGTGTAGACCGCCTCCCGCCCCACCCAGGCCCGCAGCTCATCGGTGAGGAGACGTGGTCCCGCGGTCATGGCAGAAGGGCCACCGCGTCCACCTCGATGAGGACGTCGGGGCGCAGGAGGGACTCGCAGACCACGCCGGTGGCGGCCGGGAAGGGGGGCGGCAGGAGCTGACGGCGCACCTCCGCTGTGGCGGCGTAGCCGGGAAGGGCGGCCGGGGCCACGTATTCTACCGTGCGCAGGAGCGCCTCCAGGCCCACGCCGGCCGCCCGCAGGACGGGGCCGATGAGGGACTGATAGACATAGCCCGCCTGGCCGGCCACATCGCCCGGGTGCTGGACCTCGCCGGTCAGGGGGTCGGCCGCCCACATGCCGGAGACGAAGAGGAGACGCCCCGTCCGCACGCCGGGGGAGAAGGTGAGGCGCTGGTAGTGGGGCCAGCCGGGGTCTACCACCTCCTTGGGGCCGTAGCTGGCGATGAACTCCACCTGCAGGAGGGCGTCCTGGTGCTCCAGGCGGGGCATGACGATGCCGGTGGCGGCCGGATAGTGGGGAGCCAGGTAGCGACGCCGCACCGCCGCCGTCTCCCGGTAGCGGGGGAGGCCGGCTGGCGTCAGATACTCAACCGTCTTGACCACGCTCTCCCAGCCCAGGCCCGCCGCCGCCAGCAGGCGGCCGGCGTTCTCGTATATCTGCTCCGCCTGGGCCACGATGTCGCCCGGGTGGGCCACCTCTCGCGTGCCGGGGCGAAAGGGGAGCTGGCCAGCGATGAACAGCAGGTCGCCCAGGCGACGGGCCTGGGCGCGGTGCAGGCCGTCCACCTCGCCCGGGGCGGCGGCGTCGGGGCCGGGGGAGGCTATCGCCTCCACCTCGATGAGGGCAGTGGGGCGCAGGAGCTGTCGCACCACTACTGTGGTGGTGGCAGGCGGCCGGGGGCCGAAGAGCTGACGCCGCAAGGCGGCCAGCCCCTCATACTCCCGCAGGCCCTCGGGGGTGACATAGTCCACGGAGCGGACCACCTGCTCCAGCGTCAGCCCGGCCTCCTTCAGCAAGAGGGCTATCTTTTCATAGGCGGTGCGGGCCTGCTCCAGCAGGTCTCCCCGGGCCACCACCCTCCCCTCCTCGGGCGAGTAGCGGGAGGCGGCGTGCCCGGAGAGCCAGACGCCGGCTGGCGTCTCCAGTCCCAGGGAGAAGGTGTAGCGGCGGTAGTCCAGGTATGGGAAGTGGGCCGGCTCCAGGGGGCGCTTGCCTCGCTCCGTCATCTCTCACCTCTCATAGGGCGGCATCCCCACCATCTGGATGGGAGGGTAGTAGGGGCGGTCGCCCAGGGCCTCCACGGCGGCCCAGAATTCCGGTCCGGCCGCCTTGCCGGGCTCCTCCAGCTCCCAGGCCTGGCGCTTGTAGGCCCAGCTCTCCGGGTGGAGACGGGCCGCCTCCCACAGGTGGCGCAGACCCTCCTCCCGCCGGCCCTGGCGATAGAGATGGAGGCCCAGGCGGAAGTGGGCGGCTGCCTGGGACTGCTCCCGGCCGGGGCCGGCCAGACGGCGCCGCACCTCCTCGGGAGGGAGGACGTGGACGGAGGCCTCGCCCCTGGCCGCCCAGTCGCGCACGGCGTCCATGTATATCTGGCGGCGGAGCCTTCGCTCCTCGGCGGCGTCCTCCGGGAGGCGGCCGGTGGCCCGGTCCATCCGCCGAAAGGTATCGCTGGCGCCGGCCGGCTCCGGGGGGCGGACGATGCGCCCCGCCTCGTCGATCCATACGGCCGTGGGGACGTTGACGATGCCGTAGAGCCGGGCCACCAGGTGCTCGGTGTCGATGAGGCAGGGGTAGGAGGGGCTGGCCCGCTCCACCCAGGGACGGACGGCCTCCGGGCCGCCGCTGTCCAGGGCCACGGCCAGCACCACCAGCCCCTTGTCCTTGCTGTCCTCGTAGACGGCCTGCCACCCGGGCAGGTCGAAGCGGCAGCCTCACCAGGAGGCCCAAGTAAAGAGGAGCACCTTGCGGCCCCGGTAGTCGGAGAGGGAGTGGGGCCGGCCCTCCAGGTCGGGCAGGGTGAAGTCCGGGGCCATGAGGGACTCCAGGCGGCCGCGCAGGGCGTCTGTCGCCTCGCCGAAGCACCAGACGCTGCCGGCCTCGTCCCGCGCCACGGGCTGGCCCAGGAGACGGGCGAGGGCCGCCAGGTTGAACTGGTCTCCCCGCAGGAACTCCCCCTCCCGTCCCTGAGGCAGGGGGACGCAGAGCTCGCCGCGACAGACGCCCTCCGGCTTCAGCTCCCAGCCGGTGGCGGAGGCCAGCTCCGGCAGGGGGAGCCACAGCTCGTCCCCCTCCGGCTGGGCGTCCGGCGCCTCGTAGGTGCGGTCTTCGTAGAGCAGCGTGACCATGACAGCCCTCCCCTCTGCGCTGGGCGATGGTGGCCTTATTTTAGCAGAGGCGGCCCCCCAGAATCGCGGCAGCCGCCCCTTGACAGGGGCGCCGGCGCGGTGCTATCCAGAGTTGAGTCTTTCGACAGGAGGCTGGTCATGTCCCTCAAGTTCGGTCTTTTCTGGGGACTCAGGGCCCCTCCCGAGTACGGCCGGCCGGCAGTAGAGAACTACGCCAACATCGCCCGCGTGGCCGAATACGCCGAGGAGCTGGGCTATGACTCCTGCTTCTTCATAGAGCACCACTTCTCCGAGGACTCGGAGTGTCCCTCCCCGGTGGTGGTGGCGGCAGCGGCGGCGGCCCGCACGGAGCGCATCCTCCTGGGCACCGGGGTGCTCCTCCTCCCCCTCTACGAGCCGGTGAAGCTGGCCGAGGACGTGGCGGTGGTGGACAACATCTCCCGCGGCCGCTTCGTCCTGGGCGTGGGCATGGGCTACCGCCAGTACGAATACGATGGCCTGGGCGTGCCCATGAGCCACCGACCGTCGCGGTTCGAGGAGGCGGTGGAGCTCCTGCGCCGCTGCTGGACCGAGGAATCGGTCACCTTCGAGGGGCGACGCTTCCGCACCATCGGCGCCAGGGTGATGCCCAGGCCTGTCCAGCAACCCCATCCCCCCATCTGGGTAGGTGCCACCAGCCGGCCGGCGGTGCTGCGGGCGGCCAGGCTGGGCCTCCCCCTCCTCATCGGCCCGGTGGCCTTCCCCCTGGCCAAGCGGGCGCGGGAGCTCTGGAAGGAGCAGATGCAGGCCAGCGGCCACTCCCTGGACGGCCTCCCCATGCCCCTCATGCGCTACGGCTACATCGCCGAGAGCGACGAGAGGGCCTGGGAAGAGGCCGGGCCGTACATCGTGGCCCACTTCAAGAAGGCCTATCTCCCCTACGGCGGCCTCTGGGCGCAAGACCCCCAGACGGGACGCTGGGGCGCTGTCTACGACCCCGACCACCCGGTCTTCCAGAACGAGGGGAGGGGCCTCATACCGGAGCGGCTCCTCCTGGGCTCCCCGGACACTGTCATCAAGGAGATCGAGCGCTTCCAGCGGGAGACGGAGTTCGATCACCTGATGGTGAGCCTGGAGTGGGGAGGCATGGACCCGGCCAAGACGCGCAAGGCCATGGAGCTCTTCGCCCGGGAGGTCATTCCCCACTTCAAGAGGCGCTGAAAAGGCCAGTCGTCCGGGCGGCCCAGCCGGCCGTCCCGTCAGGAGAGAGGGGCGGGCCGCCCTCTCCCCTGACGGTGGGCCTTCAGGCCCTGGCATCCGGGACGGCAGCGTCGCGGAACTCGGCCAGCTTGGCAGCCACCAACTCCTTGGTCTCCTGGATGCGCCGCAGCTTCAGGGACTCGTAGCCGCGGATGCGGTCGGGGGAGCTGGCCAGCTCTACCGCCAGGGCGTGATTGTCCGCCCGCAGGCCAGCCAGGAGCTCGTCCAGGAGGGACTCGTACCAGCCTATAAGGGCCCGCTCCTGGCGTCGCACCTCCGTGCGGCCGAAGGGGTCCAAGCGGCTGCCCCGCAGGCGGCGCAGGGCCACCAGGAGGCGCAGGAGGGGGCGGGCCCAGCCCCCCAGCTCCAGTTTGCGCCGTAGCCCCAGCGCCCTCAGGAGGGGCGGGTGCAGATTGAACCTGACCCTGGCCCCGGGGCCGAACTCCTCCTCCACCCGACGGCGCCACTCCTCCCGCAGGAGAAGACGCGCCACCTCGTACTCGTCCTTGTAGGCCATGAGCTTGTAGAGGTAGCGGATGACGGCGTGAGTCAGCTCCCGCCGGCCCGGGGCCGCCTCCTCCTCGCGGCGGGCCACCCGGAGCACTCGCTCCAGGTAGCGGCCGGCGTAGGCGACGTTCTGGTAGAGGACGAGCTCCCGCAGCCGCACGGCCAGGAGGCGGCGGGATTCCTCGTCCAGGTGAGCGCAGCGCTCCAGGAAGGCCAGGTAGGCCCGCCCGCGCGGAGAGCGGTGGCCGAGCTGCCCCAGGGAGTAGGCTATCTCCTCCTGGAGACCCCTGCGCTCCTCGCCCAGCAGCCGCTCCACCTGGGCCGGGTCGTGGTAATAGAGGCGGCCATAGCGGAAGGCCTGCAGGTTCTCCTCCACGTCCACGCCATTGAGGCGATAGGCGGCCTCGATGCTCTCGTGGTGGAGGGGGATGAGGCCGGCCTGGTAGGCCACCCCTACCAGGAAGGTGTTGACCTTGGTCTGGTCGCCCAGCAGGCGCTCCGCCAGGTGGCCCGCCGCCACCCAGACGTTGTCCTGCGGGCGGCTGTAGGCGTCGATGATGGAGCGGAGGACGTCGGCGGAGGGGCCGGCCACCTCCACGTGGCGTATCTCCTCCGCTATGGGCTCCCGGTCGATGTTGCCCACCACCGTCGTCCGCCCGGGCCAGCAGCGGTCCAGGTTCACCTTGTTGGCGGCGCCCAGGATATCCAGGGCCAGCAAGAGGTCAGCCTGGCCCAGCCCCACCTTGTTGCTGGCGTAGGCTAGGGGCTCCCGCGAGATGGTGAGGCTGGAGAGGACGGCGCCGCCCTTCTGGGCCAGCCCCGTCTGGTCCAGGGCCAGCGCCTCCTTCCCCTCCATCAGGGCGGCATAGGCCAGCACCTGGTTGGTGGTGACGACGCCGGTGCCGCCGATGCCCGGCATGTAGATGCGGTAGGGGCCGTTCAGGCCCGCCCGTGGCGTCGGGTCCGGTATGCGAGCGGGGTCCAGGGGCGGCAGGGAGCGGGCGGGCGTCCGCCTCGCGCCCGGGCGGGTGTAGACGGTGAGGAAGGAGGGGCAGTCGCCCTGGAGGCAGGAGTAGTCCTTGTTGCAGGAGGGCTGGTGTATCTGTGTCTTGCGGCCGAACTCCGTCTCGATGGGGCGGACGGACATGCAATTGCTCTTGTAGCCGCAGTCGCCGCAGCCCTCGCACACGTCCTCATTGATGAAGACGTGCTTGGTGGGCTCCGGCAGGCGACCCCGCTTGCGGGCGCGCCGCTTCTCGGCGGCGCACTCCTGATCGTAGATGAGGACGGTGACGCCCCTGGTCCGCTTCAGCTCTCGCACCGCCTCTTCGTAGCGGTCGCGGTGGTAGACCTTGGCGTTGCCGGCCAGACGGGCGCGGCGGTAGCGCCTGGGCTCCTCGCTGACGACGATGGTCCTGGCCACCCCCTCCGCCTCCAGGAGGCGAGTGAGGGTGGCGACGTCACGGCCGCCGGTGATGGCCTGGCCGCCGGTCATGGAGACGTGGCCGTTGTAGAGGATCTTGAAGGTCATGTTGGCACCGGCGGCCACGGCGTTGCGCAGGGACTGGCTGCCCGAGTGGAAGAAGGTGCCATCGCCCAGGTTCTGGAAGAGGTGCTCCCGGTCCACGAAGGGGGCTATGCCGATCCAGGGCGCTCCCTCCGCCCCCATGGGAGTGAGCCAGGAGACCTGGCGCTCCTTCTGGGACATGAGACCGCCCATGCCGTGGCAGCCGATGCCGCCCCCCACCACCTCCTCGCCAGGCATGAGGGTGGAGCGGCTGTGGGGGCAGCCGGAGCAGTAGTTGGGCAAGCGGGAGGGGACGCTGGGCTGCGGGCGCTGACGCACTTCCGCCAGCTCCCGCAGCCGCCGCTCGATGCCCGGGTGGGAGGGGGCGAGGCGCAGGAGGCGGGGGCCCAGCCGCTCCGCTATGGCGTCGGCGTCCAGCTCCCCGAAGCTCGGGAACAGGGGCTGGTCCCTCTCGTCCCGCTTCCCCACCACGCGCGGGGCATCGGGCAGGCCGTAGAGGGCGCTCTTCACCTGCCCCTCTATCAGCTCCCGCTTCTCCTCGATGACCACCACCTCCTCCAGCCCCCGGGCGAACTCCCGCACGGTCTGGGGGTTCAGGGGATAGATGAGGGAGAGCTTCAGCAGGCGGACGCCCAGGGCGGCCAGCTCCTCCTCGTCCAGGCCCAGGTCAGTGAGAGCCTGCCAGAGATCGCTGAAGGTCTTGCCGGCGGCCACGATGCCCACCCGGTCGTGGCGGTGGGCGACGACGGCCCGGTCCAGGCGGTTGGCCCGAGCGTAGGCCTGGGCGGCCAGGAGACGTTCCTCGTAGAGGCTCCGCTCCAGCTCCTGGGAGCCGGGGGGCAGGAAGATGGCGCTGTGGGGCTTGCGGAAGCGCCGGCCGTCGATGGTGGCCTCGGGGTAGACGGTCTCCGGCCAGTCAGGGCTGACGTGGACGGTGGCGGCGCCATCGCACAGGTTGGTGACGGTCTTGAAGCCCACCCAGAGGCCGGCGAAGCGGGACATGGCGATGGCATGAAGCCCCAGCTCCAGCATCTCAGCCACGGTGGCCGGGTAGAGGACGGGCATGCCACAGTTGACGAAGGCCCACTCGCTGGCGTTGGGGAGGGTGGAGCTCTTGGCGCTGGGGTCGTCCCCCGCCAGGGCGATGAGAGCGCAGTGTCGGGGGCCGCCGCCGTAGTTGCCGTGGCGGAAGATGTCGCCGCAGCGGTCCACCCCGGGGCTCTTGCCGTACCAGATGCCGGTCACGCCATCGAAGCGGGAGTGGTGGAAGAGGTCCAGGAGCTGGCTCCCCCAGGCGATGGCGGCTCCCGTCTCCTCGTTCACACCCGGGATGTGGACGATGTCGTGGGGCCTGAGGAGGCGAGCGACGCGCTCCAGCTCCAGGTCGTAGCCGCCCAGGGGGGAGCCGGGGTAGCCGCTGATGACGGTGCCGGTGCGCAGGCCGGCGCGCCGGTCGCGGCGCGCCTGGTCCAGGGGGAGGCGCACCAGGGCCTGCACGCCGGTGAGGAAGACGGTGCCCTCCTCTAACGTATAACGGTCTTCCAGGGACACCGCCCGCAAAGGCATGAGTATCACCCCTTCTCGGGCGTCCTCGCGGGGGACGCCGCGCATGGCTCTCGAGGCGCTGACCGTGGGTCTCCAGGGAGGGGGGCGAGGGGGAGGGAGCCGAGGGGCTGTTTCTCCTCCGTAGCCCTGCTACCTCGCCTCATAGGTGGTCAGGGGGCCGTCGGGCCCCGCCAGGGCACCGGGGACCAGGGAGGAGCCCCGCCTGCAGGGCGCACCGGGCTGGCCAGATGGCAGGGCCGCGCTCCGCACCGTCCCCTCCCCGCTCACGGGGCGGCCCGCCGCAGTCAGGGCCTCAGGGGCCCCCTCCCGGTGTGCCCTCTCTTCCGTGCCTGTCAAGGTTCCCCGCCCTTCATCGAAGGGCAAAGCAATTGTAGCAGATTTTCAGCAAGGGTGGGCGATGCGTGGCTATCGTCCCCGCGGGGCGTAGGCAGTGGGCCGGCGCTATTGTATATTGGGGCACCGGGGCCCGCTCCCGCCCCAGAGGGCCGCGGGGCGGGCTCGCCATCGGCCGGAAGCAGCCACGGTGGGAGCGAGGGTGGGGCGGCCCAGAGACAGCGAGGACGCCCTCTATGGGGAGACGAGCCGCCTCTCATCTGGTGGTCAGGACGAAAGGCCGCTATGGCTACCTGTACCGGCCGCGCCGGGCCCGCTCACCCGGGCCCCTCGCCCTGTTGGCCGTCCCTGCCATCGTCCTGTTCCTCTGTGTGATAGCCGTGGCCGCCTTCCCGGGCGAGGGAGGGGCCCCCGCCGTCCCGGGCGATGTCGATGCCCCGGTGGCGGAGGCAGAGGCCGCCCGGGTGCCCGCCGATTCCGCCCCCGTCCCGCCAGGGCCGGTGCCGAACCCCTACCGCCAGGCGACGTCGCCCCCCAGCGCGCCCCCGCCCCCCGTCCAGGGCGCCGCCTGGGCGGTGCTGGAGGCGCCCTGTCGCCTCCTCCTCCAGGGGCACGATCCCCACGCCAGGCTGCCGCCAGCCAGCCTTACCAAGATAGCCACCGCCCTGGTAGTGGCGGAGCACGCTAGCCTCTCGGAGACGGTCACCGCCGATATAGACGGGGGTGCCCTCTCCATGGAGACGGGCTCCACCGTCATGGGGCTCCGGCCGGGGCAGCGCCTCAGCGTGCGCGACCTGCTCTACGGCCTCCTCCTCCCCTCCGGCAACGACGCCGCCCTGGCCCTGGCCGAATACGTGGGGAGGGGGGACGTCTCCGCCTTCGTGCGCCTCCTCAATCAGAAGGCGGCCTCCCTGGGCCTCCAGGACACCCACTTCGCCAACCCTCACGGCCTGGACGACCCCGCCCTCTACACCTCCGCCTGGGACATCGCCATCCTGGGCGCGGAGCTGCTAGAGCAGCCGGCCCTGGCGGAGATAGCGCGGGCCCGCACCTATCAGCCGGCCTGGGACGGCCCGCCCCTGGAGAACCAGAACCTGCTGCTTTACCTCTACCCGGGAGCCATCGGCGTCAAGATCGGCTTCACGGACGCCGCTCGCTATACCATCGTAGGGGCGGCGGAGCGGGACGGCAGACGGCTGGTGGTGGCCGTCCTGGGCAGCAGCGATCTCTACGGCGACGCCATGGCCCTCCTGGACTGGGCCTTCCAGAGCACCGCCCCCGCCTGCGGCTGAGGCTCCCTCCTTCAGGCCGTCCCGTGGGGCGCCGCCGCCCCATCGGGCCACCAGCGGTGCTGCCAGCCCTCGTCCTCCCAGAGGGGACGCAGGTGAGGGAGCACCTCCCGGGAGAAGAGGTCGATATTCTTCAGCGTCAGTTCGTGGGGCATGGAGCCCATGTGAAGGGCCACCAACAGGTTGCCCACGCGCAGCTCCCTCACCAGCTCCACGAGTTGGTCCCTGACGCTGGCCGGCCCGCCGACGATGACGAACTGCCCCTCGGCCAGCTCCCGGAAGCCCATCTCTTTCAACTGAGGGAAGGCCGCGAAGCCCCCGGCCCCCCGCAGTTGCTGCTCCACGCCGGCGTAGTCCACGTACCCCGGCAGGCCCAGCATCCGCACGGGGATGTTGCCCTGGCACTTGTGGAAGAAGTACTCAACGTGAGGGCCATACTCCTCCTCAGCCCGGGCGTCCGTCTCCGCCACGGCCACCCTCACCACGTAGGCGAAGCGGTAAGGGTTTTGGTCCTTCCCCAGCTCCGCCGCCAGTTCCCAGTATCTGGCGGTGACCAGCTTGGCCGCCTGAGGCCAGTAGGAACTGAGGTAGCAGTAGCAGTAATCGTTCTCCAGGACCCAGCGCATGGTGCCGGGGCTGCCCACGCCCGGTATCCAGATGGGAGGATGGGGCTGCTGGAGGGGCCGCGGCCACAGATTGACGAAGGGGAACTGCCAGAAGCGGCCATTCCAGGGGAAGGGCTCCCGCGCCGTCCAGGCCTTCAGGACTAGCTGGAACGCCTCCCGGTAGCGCTCACGCGTCTCCAGAGGGCCGATGCCGTAGTTGACGTTGGCATCGTAGCAGAGGCCCAGGGGAAGGCCGGCGATGAGGCGTCCCCCGCTGAGGCAGTCCAGCATGGCATACTCCTCGGCCACGCGCAGCGGCTGGTGGGACTTGCCCAGGCTGGTGCCCAGGACCGCCAGCGCCGTCCCCAGCCCCTGGGTGAGGCAGGCCAGGCTGGCCATGATGAGGGTGGGGTTGGGGACCATATCGTAGACGTTCTGGGCATGCTCCGTCAGCACCAGTCCGTCCAGGCCGGCCCTCGCCGCATGGGCCAGGGCCCCTATGGTCGAACGGTAGTACTGGCCCACCTTCTCCGGTCGGGCCAGCTCCCACCAGGGAGCCTCCACCACCGAGGGGTAGCGCCTCTCGAAGTCCGCCGGCAACTCGCGGTAGGGAGTCTGGATGTAGGCGCAGACCTTCATGCCCACCCTCCCCCGATTCCCCTGAATGTCAGACTATCTGCCGGCAGAGGCTAACATCGACCCTCCCCCCTGTCAAGAAAAAGCGCCCTAGCTCCCCCTCTCCCCGTCGCCTGCTGCCCCTGGCGTCTACCGGCCGCCAGCGGCGGCGTAGGCCCGCAGGTGTCCCTCTGGTGAGCTCAGCTCCGTCAGGGGCACCGGCCGCAGGACGCGGAAGAACGGCACGGCAGCGATGAAGAGCCAGGTAGTGATAACGAAGGGCGCGGTGAGGGCCGGCATCCCCCAGGGAGTCAGGGCATTGACGAAAGTGGGGAAGAGCAGCGCCGTCACCACCATCCCCAGGACGGCGAAGAGGGCGCTCCAGGGCGTCAGCACCAGGAAGAAGCCCCCCAGAGCGATGCCCGTCAGCAGGGGATTGAAGCCAAAGAGGCCGGACCGCAGCGCCGTCTCCGGCGACCCCATACCCAGCCCCACCAGCAGACCGATGAGAGAGCCAGCGGCGGCGAAGGACATGGATATGGGGGAGTTCACCAGGAGGCCGCCCAGGAAGAAGGCCCCCGTCCCCACGTTGTCCTGGAACATCACCTGGCCGAAGCCCCGGAAGAAGCCATCGAAGAACATGCCAGGCGAGGGCTCCGCCCGCTCCATCACCGGCGAGGGGAACGCCCCTCTGGGGATGAAGGCCGTCTGGTCCAGCACGTGGAAGCTGAAGGAGGCGAAGAGGAGGAACCAGGTGACCAGGACGAAGGGGGCGGTCAGGGCGGGGACGCCCCGCCCGCTCAGCAGGTGCAGCAGGGCGGCCATGATGACAGTGGAGAGGGCCGCCCCGACGATGACGTAGGCGGCCACGGCGCCGCTGGGCTCCAGGAAGAAGGCCAGGGCTATACCTACCAGCGTCCCGTTGAAGCCGAAGAGGCCAGCCCGCCAGAGGTCCCTCGGCACCCCCATGGCGATGGCTGTGAGGGTGCTGACGGAGACCCCCAGCAGGGCGTAAAGGCCGAAGGTGACGCTGTTGTAGAAGATACCGGCCAGGAAGAGGGCGCCGGTCAGGGGGTTGTTCTGGAACATGATCTGGCTGACGCCCCGCAGCAGGGAGTCCAGGAAGCCGCCTACGGGATTGCTCACCACCTCCTCATACCCGGGCACCCGCTCCGGTAGCTTCGCCGTGGGCCAGGGCAGGGCCACCATCGCATCACCTTCTTCCGCGTTGAGGCTCGGCCTGCTCCCTCACACCCTGGGGGGCGCGGGGCCCCGCCCCTCGCCCCGCGCCCCCTGGCTCGCGGCATCTTCCTACCGCGGCAGGATGTCCTTGTCGAAGATGTCCAGCGGCAGGTGGAGAGTGACGCAGGCGTTGGGCACGTCCACGATGCCGCTGATACGCAGCTCGATGGGGGCGACGCTCAGAATGGTGTAGGCCTGCCCGGGCGAGAAGCCAAACTTCCCCAGGTAGTCTATGGCCTTCAGGACGCACTCCCGCGCCGCCATGGTGGCGTCGTTGTAGGCCTGCTCCCGGTCCCGGAAGGGGAAGCCCGTGAAGACCAGGAAGCGGTCTCCCGGGTTGGAGGGCGATGGGCGGACCGGCCCCGGCATGAACATGGGGGTGGTGACGTTATACTTGCGCGCCCCCTCCTTGATGAGGCCCACCCGCAGCCAGGTGATGCCGTCCATCTCAATGGCGTTCCAGGTCACCTCGCCGTCGCCCTCGGCGAAGTGGAGGTCGCCGACGGAGAGGAGGGCGCCCTCCACGAAGACGGGGAAGTAGACCCGAGCACCCGGGCCCAGATCCTTGATGTCCACATTGCCCCCGTTCTCCCGGGGCGGCACGGTGCGGGCGGCCTCGGCCAGCTTGGACTGGGTGGTGTCGGTGCGCAGGATGGCTGTGCTGGGCTCCGGCCCGTAGGCCTTGCCGGTGCCCTCCTCCACCAGGGGGCGCTCCCGCTCGTTCCACATCTGCAGCATCTCCCGGGAGGGGGCGACGCCGATGACGCCGGGGTGCGGTATGGCCGGCACGCGCACGCCCGGGATGTGGCGGGACTCGGCGTAGGTGTCCCCCCGCATGTACCAGACCGACTTGAACCCCTCCGGGAACATCTCCTTGACGATGCCGCCGATGCCCGGGATGACACAGGAGTAGCCGACGCCGCTCAGGGGGGAGACCTCCAGCAGGTCTACCACCAGGAGGTCGCCGGGCTGGGCGCCCTTGACGTAGACAGGGCCGGTCAGGGGGTGCACCCGGGAGAGGTCCATGGTCCGCACGTCGTTCATATCGTCGGTGTCCTTGAGCTGGTAGTCGTCGTAGCCGATGCTCTCCAGGATGATGTCCTGGCCCGGCTCCAGCTCCGCCAGAGGCGCTATATCGTAATGCCAGCGGTTATGGCCGATCTCCCGCTGTTCGGCCAGGGGCTTGCCCACCTGCACCCTGACCCGCCTGGCCCCCAGGTCACGGTCCTCGAAGCGGGAGACGCCGTACTGAGCGAAGCCTCTGAGCTGAGTAGTCATGCCACTCCCTCCTTCTTCCAAGGACTGGCGCTCTCGGGGCGGCGTCTGCCTGTGCGGGCGACTCTCACCCCCTCGGCTCACGGGGGCTTCAGTGGCTCACGGCCCAGGGCGGCCGGGAGAGGGACTGGAGCCTCTCCCGCCCCTCCTTGGTGGACCAGGGAGACCAGGGTGGCTGCCTGACCAGTACGGAGAAGGGGGACAGGAGGAGCTCCACCTCCTCACCGCCGCACGCCCGGCAGGGCAGCGGGCTGTGGCGCTCTTCCATCCTTCGGACTGCGCTGAAGCGGCAATTGCAGGAGAGACAGAGGTACTCGTAAAGGGGCATCCCAGCCTCACCACCCGCTCCTTCCATGAAAGGGGCGGGTGGCATCGCATTTCTATCTGTGGGGAGAGGACGGTTCTCGAAAAAAGCTAGAAAAAGCTCAGCGCTCCGCCTCGGGGGCGGGGACAGGGGCGGGGCGAGCCACGCCCAGGCGGAGCATGGCGAAAGCCCCGCCCAGGGCGGCCAGGCCGGCGGTGGCGAAGGCGGGCCCCCAGCCCTCCGGCTCCCCCGCCAGGTCCAGCACCGCCCCGAAGGCCACCGGCCCGGCCAGCCCCGCCAGGTAGCCCAGCGACGCCTGGAGGGCCAGGGCGGAGCCGAGGAGCCCGGCTGGCGCCACCTCGCTGATGCCGGCGGCGTAGATGGGCGAACTGGCCGATATGAGAAGGGCATAGGGCAGGCTTAGGGCCACCAGGAGGGGCAGGGGCACCTGGTGGAGCCAGCCGAAGGCCAGGGAGATGGCCCCGCCCAGCCCCAGTATGGCAGCGGCGGTGGCCGGCCGGCCGAAGCGATCCGACAGGGCACCCCCCGTCCAGACCCCCACCGCCCCCAGCCCCAGCACCACGGCCGAGATAGCCCCCGCCACGCCCACGGCGCTACCGTAGCCCTGGCGCTCCAGGATGTCCGTCAAGTAGGAGGCCAGCCAGCCCCAGACGCTGAAGAGCTGCCAGGCGTGGGCACAGTAGCCCACGATGAACAGGAGCACGGCCCAATTGGCCAGGGCCCGCAGGGAGGGGCGGGCGGCCCCCACGGCCGGCTCGCCGGGGCCGCTGAGGGCCGGCCACAGCAGGGGCACCACCAGGGCCAGCCCCAGGGAGGCGACGGCCAGAAAAGCGGGCCGCCAGGGATACGCCTCCAGGAAGAGCCCCGTCAGCCCCAGGGAGGCCCCGTTGCCCACGTAGTAGCCGGCCACGTATAGCCCCAGCGCCCACCCCAGTCGCTCACCGGCATGGCGACGGGCCACCAGCCGCAGGCCGGGCATGTAGACGGCCCCCAGTCCCAGACCCGCCAGTCCCCGCAGCGCCAGGGCCGAGGCGAACCCCTGCGCCCCCAGAGGGAACAGGAGGCTGGCCAGGAGGGTGGTGAGAGAGCCCAGGGCCACCACCTTGCGGGAGTCTACCCGGTCCGTGAGCGGGAGCACCAGGACGACGGCCAGGATGTAGCCCAACTGATAGATGGAATAGACGAGGCCAGCCTGGGCGCTGGAGATGGCCCACTCCTCCCGGACCCTCTCCAGGGCGGCAGCGAAGCTGGCCGACGGCAGAAGGCTCCCCGCCAGGATGAGGGTGTAGACGGGGAGGGCGCCTATTCTAGCCGGAGCGAAGCCGCGCATGCCCTTCCTGACCTCGGGCCTCCCCCGCCCCCTCCTCGCCCGGGGAGATGGCGTCCCGCAGCCGGTAGCCCAGCCCCGGCACCGTCTCGATGGCGCCCGGCGGCAGGCCCGCCGCCGTCAGCTTCCGTCGGAGGCGGCACATCCAGTCGTGCAGGAGGTGGCGCTCCCCCTGGTACTGGGGCCCCCAGATCCGGGCCAGCAGCTCCTCGTGTCGCAACAGGCGACCGCGGTTGCTGACCAGATAGCGCAGGAGGGCCCACTCCGTGCGGGTGAGACAGAGCGGGGTCCCCCAGCGGGTGGTGGCCGAGGCGGCCTCCAGGTCGATGACGAGACCGCCCAGGGCCAGGCGGCCGGGCTGGGAAGACCGGAGGCGGCGCAACTGGGCCTCCATGAGGGCGATGAGCACCTCCAGGTCCACCGGCCGCACCAGGAAGGCGTCCGCCCCCAGCGCCAGCGCCTCCATCGCCGGGCGCTGCCAGTCCAGGGGCGGCGCTAGGGCGATGACCACCGGCGGGCCCATCTGGCGCGCCTGGGGGAGGAAACGTCGCAGGAAGGAGAGCTCGGCGTCCACCAGGAGGGCATCGGGTGGGCAGTACTCCATGAGGGAGAGGGCCTCCTCCTCACCGTGGGCCACCTCGGCGTAATGGCGACAACGATTGAGGCTGCGTCTCAGGTAGGAGGCCTCCGCCTGCTGGCCATCGACGATGAGGACTCGCAGGGACTGGACCATGACCGCCGCCCCCCTGCCGCACCCGGCCGCCGAGTGGAGGCGCCGGAGGTGCCTCCTCCAGGGCATGGTTATTATACACACGACCCCGTCCACCCCACTCCTGCCATGCCTGCAATTTTATGTACAGCCTGTCTCTCATAGAGAGTGCCGATGCGTGACACACAGTAGACAGGGGAAAGGGCGTTGATATAATTTAGCTGCCTCTTCCTGGCCATTTCTCCGCTGTCCCGGGCGCTCACGGCCAGGAAGGGCCCGACAATGGCTAGGTTCTGGCTGGCAGGCGCAGGTATCGTGGCGCTGGCCCTGCTGGGGGCGGCTGTCGCCATCGCCCTCTGGACGCGTGGGGAGGGCCAGCTCCCTGCCGACAGTCCCGAGGGAGTGGTCCAGCGCTTCCTGCAGGCCATCTACGGCCGGCAGTTCCGCGAGGCCTACAGCTACCTGCACAGTGAGGGCCGCTGCAGCTACGAGACGTTCGTCTCGGTGCTGGGCTACGAGGGGGAGCGGGAAGAGAGCGTGGCGCTGGAGGCGGTGGAGCTGACGGACGACCGCGCCCTGGTGACGGTGCGCTTCAGCCAGGGGCTCGGCCCCTTCCTGCAGGAACACAGCTACCGCGCCACCTTCCAGCTACGGCGGGAGGCCGGCCAGTGGCGCATCACCGGGAGCGGCCCCTACCGGCCCTGGTGCCCTCCTGAGCCTTCCCTCCCGGCGCCCACCTCTTGAGGAGAGGAGAGCGGTGTCCTTCGTCTTCTATATGCTCGGGCCCCTGCTAGTCCTGGGCATCGTCCTGCTGGCGGGAATCGTGGCGGTGGCGGTCATCGTCGGTCGGCCGCGGGGAGAGCTAGAGGAGGGCGGCCCGCCGGGGCAGGCGCGAGAGGCCCTGAAGCGGCTCTATCTGTCCGGGGCGGCCTTCGTATCCCTGATGGTGGCGGCCAGTGGGGCCACCCTGGTGGGACGCTACGTCTTGGATGCCCTCTTCGGGCCAGTGAGGCTCGTCCCCGATGAGGGAGCGCTGGCCCTGGGGCTGGTGCTGGGCGCCATCTGGACGCCCTCCTGGCTGTGGCACTGGGGCCGGCTGCGCGCCCTGGCGCGGGAGACGCCGGTGACGGCCCTCTCCCTACCCTACCAGCTCCACCTGCACCTGACGCTGACGGTGGCGCTGGTCTTCGTCGCCCTCGGGGTGGTGGACGGCCTGCGACAGGCCTTCGGCGCCCAGGATTTCCGGAGCTATCCCCTGGCGGGCCTGGCCGTGTGGGGGCTGCTCTGGGCCTACCACTGGCGGGAGGCGACGGCCGGGCCGCCTGCCCTCCACCAGGGGATCGTCCACGGCCTCTATCTGCACGGCGCGGCGGCGGCCGGCCTAGCGATACTGTCGGTGGGGCTGGGCAGCGTCCTGGCCCTGGCCCTGCGGGAGGCCTACGATAGCCTCTTCCAGCCCCGGACCGTCCTCGCCGGGGAGGCGGGACTGTGGGAGGCGGTCCGTGGCCCCCTGGCGGTGGCGCTGGGCGGCGCCATCCTCTGGCCCTGGCACTGGGCCCACAGCGGGGGACGCCAGCGGGGCCAGCCCCTGCGTCACTTCTATCTCTACGCCTTCGCCCTGCTGGGCGGGGCGGCTGTCGCCATCGCCGCCGCTGCCACGGCCCTTTACGGCACGCTGGCCTGGGCCTTGGGCGCCACCGCTGAGGCAGCGGGCCTTCACTTTCGCTTCCTGCCCGGGGCGGTCTCCGCCCTCCTGGTGGGCGTGACCCTCTGGGCCTACCACTGGCTGGTGGCCCAGAGAGAGCAGGAGGAGGCGGCCGCTCGCCGCACCTATGACTACCTGCTGACGGCCCAGGGGCTGGGCGCCCTGGTGGCGGCCACCCTCCTCCTGGTGGCCACCCTCGTCGCCCTGGCCACCGAGGACGCCCGCGGCACGGTAGCGTCCCGCCCCGGCTGGTGGCGGGACGACCTGGCCCTCCTGCTGACCCTGGCCCTGGTGGGGGTGCCCGTGTGGTGGTACCACTGGTGGCGCCGCCAGCGAGCGGCCGCCAGCCCTCAGGAGCGGGCCAGCCTGGCCCGACGCCTCTTCCTCTACGGCAGCCTGGCCCTGGCCGTCTTCGCCTCCCTGGGGGGCCTCAGCCATCTGCTCTATCTGCTGGTGAACGCCCTCCTGGAGGCCGACCTCTCCGCCCGGGTGGCCTACGACGGCCGCTGGAGCCTGGGCGTCCTGGCGGCGGCCGCCTGCTGGGGGCCCTACCACTGGCTGGCCCTCCTGGAGGACAGGCGACGGGCCCCCGAGGAGGGGGAGCTCCCGCCCGCCAAGCTGGTGACGGTGCTGGTGGGCGAGGACGGGGGCGCCTTCGTGGAGGCGCTGGAGGCCCACCTGGGCCAGCGGGTGCGCGTCCTCCGGCGGGCCGACCCCGGCGTCGGGGCGCCCAGCGTCTCGCCGGAGGGCCTGCAGTCCCTGGCCGGCCTCATAGCGGCCGCCTCCGGGAGGCGCGTCCTGGTGGTGGCCGATGCCCAGGGCGTGCAGGTCTACTCCTACCGCTAGCGGCCCTTTTTGACCCTCAGCCCCCGGGGCGCGTAGAATCGGAAGCGGTCGCGGTCAGGGAGGCCGGCCTCCCCCGTCGGCTGGAGGGTAGGGAAAACGAAGGGCCAGGAGCGGGACAGGGATGGCCTCCCCGGCCCGGGCGAGGGCCGGGCCGGGGAGATAACGGTGCCCCCCAGCCTGAAGCGGCCCCGGCCGCCCCCCAGCGGCCCCTACCGCCCGCACGACCCGGAGGCCTTCCGCACCGCCCTGCGCCAGTTCAATAGCTGGCGCTTCTGGGACTGCCACGAGACCCTGGAAGAGGTATGGCGAGAGGAGCAGACCTCCCTGGCTGGCTTCTACCAGGGCCTCATCAAGGCGGCCGCTGGCTTCCACCACCTGAACCGCGGCAACTACCGCGGCACCATCATCATGCTGAAAGGGGCGCTGCAGCTCCTGGAGCCCTTCCGCCCCCGCTGCCTGGGGGTGGACGTGGAGGGGCTGGTCCGGGCGGTGGAGCGCTGCCTGGAACAGCTCCAGGCCCTGGGCCCCTCCCGCCTCCAGGAGTTCGACCGCACCCTCGTCCCCGCCATCGACTACCGAGAGGAGGAGAGCAGTGGCGCCTAGGGAGGGATACGTCAGTGTCAACGGCCTGCGTCTCCACTACCTGGAGTGGCCCGGCGATGGCCCTCCTCTCGTCATACAGCACGCCACCGGCTTCCTGGCCTGGGTCTACGCCCCTATAGCCGAAAGGCTCTCCTCCCGCTACCATGTCTACGCCTACGACGCCCGCGGCCACGGCGACTCCGACAAGCCGGCCGACGCCTACTCCTGGCGGGACTTCGCCAGCGACCTGGCCGCCTTCCTGGAGGCCCTCTCCCTGCGGGACGTCCTGGCCGTGGGCCACTCCCTGGGGGCCAAGTCCGCCCTCGTATGCGCCGCCCAGCGGCCAGACCTCTTCGCCAAGGTGGTGGCCATGGAGCCGCCCATCTTCCCCCTGCCGGACGCCGGCCCCGACCTGCCCGACGAGCTGACCGGGCTCATCGAGGGGGCCAGACGGCGCCGACAGGTCTGGCCCAGCCGGGAGGAGATATTCCGCAGCTACCGGCAGCGCCCCGCCTTCGCCACCTGGCGGGAGGACGTGCTGCGCCTCTACGTGGAGCACGGCACCCAGGGGAGGGAGGACGGCCAGGTGGAGCTGAAGTGCCCGCCGGAGGCGGAGTCCCTCACCTTCGCCGGGGGCGCCCAGTCCGCTGACGAGATCTGGCGCCTCCTGCCCCGCATCTCCTGCCCCACCCTCCTGCTGGTAGGGGCAGAGACCGGCCCCCTCTACCGCGCCTCGGCGGAGGAGGCGGCCCGCCGCATACCCGGCGCCCGCCTGGAAGCGGTGCCCGGCACCACCCACTTCCTGCCCATGGAGCGACCGGACGCCGTGGCCCGGGTCATAGAGCGCTTCTTGGTGGAAGGTTGACCCCCGCCGGCATGGTCGAGGCGCCCGTCCTCAAGGTGAAGCGGCTCCGCCCGGGGGCGCGTCTGCCCACCCGGGCCACGCCAGGGGCCAGCGGTCTGGACCTCTACGCCTGCCCGGAAGGGGAGGAGATGGAGCTGGGGCCCGACCCCGTCCTCGTCCCCACGGGGATCGCCATAGAGCTGCCGCCGGGCTACGAGGGGCAGGTGCGCCCCCGCTCCGGCCTCTCCCTGCAGGGGGTGGGAGTGTCCCTGGGCACCATCGACGCCGACTACCGGGGCGAGCTACTGGTGGCCATGTACGTCTTCGGCTCCCGCCGCTCCTACACCGTCCGGCGGGGCGACCGCATCGCCCAGCTGGTTATCGCCCGCGTGGAGGCGCTCCCGGTGCGAGAGGTGGCAGAGCTCTCCCCCACCGAGCGGGGCAGCGGCGGCCACGGCTCCACGGGCCGCTGAGCCCCTAGCGGGGCCGCACCCGCTCCTCGGGCGGCTGCACCGCTGGCGGCGGCGGCCCCCGCTCCTCCGTCCGGGCCACCAGGTAGGTGAAGGTGTAGACGAGGCCCGCCAGCCCCCCGCCGATGAGGGGCCCTACCCAGTAGACCCAGTGGTCGTCCCAGACGTTGGCGATGACCGCTGGCCCGAAGGAGCGGGCCGGGTTCATGGAGGCGCCCGTCAGGGGGACGCCCACCAGGTGGTCGGCCAGGACCGTGAAGCCTATCGCCAGGGGTGCCAGGCCAGGGTAGGCCCGCCGGTCCACCGCCGTGGCGAAGACGACGAAGACCAGGGCGAAGGTGAGGACGATCTCCACGACGACGCCAGCGCTGGCGTTGGGCAGGGCGTTCAGGTTCAGGCCATGCGCCCCCAGGTTGCCCTCTATGCCATCGGCCAGCACCACCTTCAGCAGGACGGCGCCCACCACCGCCCCCGCCAACTGACCGGCGACGTAAAGGAGCCCCGTGACCAGCCTCATCCGCCCCGTGATGACGGCGGCGAAGGTGACGGCCGGGTTCACATGTCCGCCGGAGATGGTGGCCGTGGCCGCCACCAGCAGGGCGATGAGGAGGCCATGGGCGAAGGCGATGGCCACCAGGGCCGAGCCGTCCTCGGCCGGCGAGAGCCCCAGCACCTGGGTGACCACCACCACCGTCCCGGCACCGATGAAGACGAAGAGGGCCACCGCCACCATCTCCGCCAGCACCGCCCGCCAGGTGCGCAGGCCCATGTCCTCCGACGTCAGCCCCAGCACGCGCGGCAAAGGTTCTACAGCCATAGCTCCCTCCTCCTGTGGTCTTCCCCGTCGGGAGGTCCAATACCGGGAGGGCCTTTTTGCGTTCAATGCTAACGATACGGCCCCTCCTGACGCAATATCCTCCCTCCAGCGCCCTGCGGGCCCGCCGAGATAGCGCCCCCGGCCGGACCAGCGCCTGCTGACCTCCCTGCGGGGCGACGAACGGAGGGGGCGAGAGCGGCGGGGGTGTCCTCAGCCGGCCCGTGCCCGGCACCCCATCTCGAGAGCGGGGAACGATACAGGGAAAGAGGCGCCGCCTACTGCCTGGCGCATGTATCCCAGCGCCTCCCGAGAGCATAAGAAAAGAGGCGCCGCCTACCGCCTGGCGCATGTATCCCAGCGCCTCCCGAGAGCATAAGAAAAGAGGCGCTGCCTACTGCCTGGCGCATGTATCCCAACGCCTCCCGAGAGCACAAGAAAAGAGGCGCCGCATGATGCGGCGCCCTGGCCGCCCGCCGCCGGCATCGTTCAGCGATCTACCGCTGTGGCGACCTCCTCTCCTCAGGGTGCTCGCCCAGGAAGTCGTAGACCAGGCCGGCCAGGAGGCCGCCCAGGAGCGCCATCCAGTACATGGCGAAGTCGCTCCAGTGGTTGGCCACCACGGCCGTGCCCAGCACGCGGGCCGGGTTGAGGGCCGCCCCCGTCAGGGGGAAGGCCAGCAGCGTGGCAACCAGCACCGCCAGCCCCACCGCCAGGGCGCCGAAGGCCCGCTGACCCCTGGGGTCCACCAGGGTCATCAGGAAGGTGAGGACCAGCAGGAAGGTCAGGGCCGCCTCAAGGAAGCCCCCGGTGAAGAGGGCCGCCCAGGAGCCCCGGTAGGCCTCGCCGAAGGCGAGGGTGGCCTGGCGGGCCGCCGCGTCGGCCACGTCACGGTAGACGAACTGGAGCATCAGGGCCCCCAGCACACCGCCGATCATCTGGGCTGCCCAGTAGAGGATGGCCATCGCCGGCGGTATGCGCCGCGCCACCAGGTGGCCCAGCGTCACCGCCGGGTTGACGTGGCCGCCGGAGACGGGATAAAGGGCGGTGACTATGATTGCATACGCCAGGGCCGTCCCCAGGGCTAGGATGAGCAGCCCGACGGTGCTGAAGCCCCGCTCCGCCGCCGGGATGAGAACGAGGAACGAACCAGCGATGAAGACGAAGGCCAGGGTACCCAGGAACTCAGCGAAGACCGGCCGTGCCGCCTCCGCCATCTCCCGGGTGGTGGCCGGCACCCACGTCCAGCCCACCTCCCTGGCGCCCCATCTGATGGGTGGGAAGATAGCCGCCATAGCTCCCAACCTCCTCCTTGCACTCTCTCTCCCGCCGGCTAGCGGGCGGCCACTTATTGTCTCGACTCGACGCCGATATTCGATTTCTCTATTAATCATCTTTGGCCCCTGCGCGCATCGTTGTCAAGAGTCGTTGACAAAGAGATTGAACTTTTTCGCCTCCCCGGCCGGAGCCTTCCACGGGTCGGCGGGATCGGGAAGGGAGGTAGCGGTCACAGTCCGGAGGAAAAAATCGGCCGGGCTGGTGCGCCGTTACTATTGACATCTCCGCACGAAGCGCCATAATAGGCTCAATCCGCACTGCTCCGGACTCGGCCCCGCCAGGGAGGAGGCAATAGCGGGCGGGCGCCACCCACTGTCCCCCAGCATTCCTCAGCCCGCATTCCTTGTGGGGAGGTGTTCCATGCCCACCTGGACTATGAAGGGTCAGTACCTGAAGAACTGCTCCTGTCTGGCTACCTGCCCCTGTGACACCATCGGCGTGCCCGCCCCCAACAGCTTCTGTGAAGGCGTGCTCGCCATGCAGATCGAGGAAGGGGACTTCGATGGCGTCCCCCTGGACGGCCTGCGCTGGGTGGCCGCTGCCCACTGGCCAGGCCCCCTGCACCAGGGCAACGGCACCCTGGAGCTCTTCATCGACGAGCGCTCCCGTCCCGAGCAGCGCCAGGCCCTCCTCCAGATCCTCTCCGGCCAGGCCGGGGGAACGCTGTTCGAGATACTGGCTGCCATCGTCAGCGAGGTGAAGGGCGTCCACTTTGTCCCCATCCAGTTCGAGTTCGACAGGGCGAAGCGGCGGGCCCGCCTCACCGTACCCGGCTTCGTGGAGACGGTCTCCCGCCCCCTGGTCGTACCGGGCACCGGCCAGGAGCAGCGAGTCATCGTCTGCATGCCGGACGGCTTCGAGTACAGGGAGATGGAGGTGGCCCAGGCGGAAGTTCTCCGCTCCAGCGGCGCCATCGAGTTCGACTGGCAAGGCACCCACAGCTCCTTGGCCGAAGTCACCCACACGGAAAAGGGGCTGGCGAAGTAGGCCAGCGCCGCGCCGGCCAGACGGGGCATTGGAGACAGAACGCCGGCCCCGGCAGCGACGTTCGCAGGGAGCTGTTTCTGGTGGCCACGCTGGAGGGGAGGGGAAGGCAGTGAACAGCGGGCCGCAAAGAGAACACCAGTGGCTCCAGAGGCTCGTCGGCCACTGGACCTACGAGGCGAGGGTCGACACCCCGGAGGGGCCGAAGACCCTTAGAGGCTCTGAGACCGTACGCCCCCTGGGAGACTTCTGGGTGCTGATGGAGGGCCAGGGCGAGATGCCCGACGGCACCAGCGGCTCCTGGCTCATGCTCCTGGGCTACGACACTGGCAAGGGCCGCTTCGTGGGCACCTGGGCCGGTAGCATGATGGGCCACCTGTGGCTGTACGAGGGCTCGCTGGAGCAGGGCGACAACGTGCTGCCCCTGAATACCGAGGGCCCGGCCATGGCCGGGGAGGGGAGGCTGGCGCGCTACTGCGACGTTATCGAGGTCGTCGACGAAGACCACCGCCTGCTCAGGTCGCTGATGCTGGGGAGCGACGGCCAGTGGCACCAGTTCCAGGTGACCGAGTTCCGGCGGACCAGATAGACAGGCCGACGAGGCCCGGGCCCATCCGAAGGGCGAGAGACAGAGAAAGGAGAGAGCTGACCATGCCGAGCCATGACGCCGTCCTCAAACTCCTGGATGCCTTCAACCGCCACGACGCCGCCGCCTTCGCTGCCTGCTACGGACAGGACGCCGTGGTCTACGACCCCATGTACCAGGAGCCCCTCAAAGGTAAAGAGGCCATCCAGCGGGACATAGAGGAGTTCTTCCGCGCCTTCCCCGATGTGCACTGCGAACTGCAGGGGGAGCCGCTGGTGGCCGGCAGCGACGCAGCCATGCGCCTCCATATGACCGGCACCAACCAGGGGCCTCTGACCATGCCGCAGGGAGAGCAGTCCGCCACCGGCCGGCCGGTGGACCTGGACATCGCCATCTTCTGCCACATGGGACAGGGCGACATCATCGAGGCCGAGCACCGCTACTTCGACATGGCCCGCATCCTGGGCCAGTTGGGCCTCCTGCAGGCCCCCTGAACGAGGGGAAGCGAGAGATGTCCGAGCAACGGAACATCGCCCTCGTCCGCCAGCTCTATGCCGACTTCTCCCGGGGGGACATCCCCGCTATCCTCTCTCGGCTGGCGACGGACGTGGAATGGAACGAGCCGCCCTCGGGCCCGCCACCCTTCGGCGGCACCCACCGCGGCCGTGAGGCAGTGGGCCAGTTCTTCCAGCGCCTGGCCACGACGGCGGAGGTGGAGGAGTTCCAGCCCCGGCAATTCTTGGCCCAGGGGGATGTGGTGGTGGCCTTGGGCCACTATCGCTTCCGCGCCCGCGAGACGGGCCAGGCCTGGGAGACGGACTGGGCCATGGTCTGGCAGTTCAGGGATGAGGAGGTGGTGCGGTTCCAGATCCTCAAGGACTCGGCGGCAGAGGCGGCCGCCCTGCAGGGCAGATAGGGGCCGCGCTGGCGCGGCCCCCTAAGGAATGGGGAGGTGTGGTCATGGCGTGGCAGATCGTGGGCACCTACTGGGGCCCCTGTAGTTGCAAGGTGAGCTGCCCATGTGAACTGGGCGAGCCCGAAGGCGACCAGGGCTACTGCTCGGGCGCCCTGGCCTTGGAGATAGAACGGGGCCAGGTGGACGGCACCGACGTCAGCGGCGCCCGGGTGGTCTTCGATGGCGACTGGCCCAAAGGCTTCATCTCCGGGGACGGGACGGCCCGCCTCTACTTCGACTCGTCCCTCTCCCCCCAGCAGCGGCAGGCCCTGGAGTCCGTCCTCCAGGGCAAGAAGGGCGGCGTCTTTGAGGTGGTGGCCAGCCTGGTGCCCCGCTTCCTTCCCTCCCGGGAGGCACCCATCCGCATCCAGAAGGGGGAGGAGGAGACCCGCATCCAGGTGGGAGACTTCGGGCTGCTGGTCACCCGACCGCTGAAGGGGAGCACCGGCGAGGTGACGAAGCTCCTGCACGGTGCCTTCGCCTTCAGGGACGAGGTGGTGCTGGCCAGGGGCACCGGCTCCTACTGGCGCGACCCCGAAATGCGCCAGTGGGAGAGCGGCGGCCACAGCGAGATGGCCACCTTCGACTGGAGCGGTTGACAGAGCGACCCGATGGAGACGGGATAAGGATGGCCGGGCGGGACCGCCTGGCAGACAGGGGGAGACGATGCTCTACACGATGCTCCTGCACTGGAAGGCCGGCGTAGACCGCGAGCAGATGGACGGAGCGCTGGTCCGGCGCTCCAGATGGCAGTACCCCGCCGGGGCCGAGGTCATCGGCGAATACTGGCTGGGGACGCACTCCCCGGCAGTGATAGCCGTGTTCGAGGCCTCGGACTTCGCCCCCATCCTGGAGATGCAGATGACCTGGGGCGATGTCTTCGACATCGTCGTCGTCCCCGCGACGACGCCCGAAGAGGGGTTACGGCTGGGGCCAGAGATCCTGCAGCGGCGCCCCGCCTAGGACGGCTACCACTGGGCCCTCATCCATGGGGAGGAGGACGCGGCCGGGGCGTCAGACCAGGGGGGCTGGGGCCCCGGCGCGTCTCATCGCAGGCATCGCATAGCGAGGAAGGATGGAAAGAATGACGAGAGCACACACGAGAGGCATCCCCGCCGGCCCCTCGCGGCTGGCCTGGGCCCTGGCGCTCCTGACGCTGGCCGCCCTGGCGGCGGCCTGCGGCGGTGGCGAGGAGGCGGAGACGCCAGGCGGCCAGGCCACCCCGGGCCTCATCTCCCTGCGCGCCGGCCTCAACGATCCTCAGGACGTCAACATCGCCGTCCTGGAGTTCCTGCCCGAGTCCGTCACCGTGCCGGTGGGGACGACGGTGGAGTGGCGCCTCACCGGGCCGGAGCCCCATACGGTGACCTTCCTGGCCCCCGGGCAGCGGCCCCCCACCTCCGAGCAGGAGCTGCCACCGTTCTTCGCCCCCTCGCCCCCCAGCGGCCCCTACGATGGCAGCACCCTGGTCAACTCCGGCCTCCAGCCCCTGGGGCCTGGGCCCGTAACCTTCCAGGTCACCTTCGCCCGGCCGGGCGAATACAACTACGTCTGCGTCATCCACCCCCAGATGACGGGGAGGGTCACGGTGACGGAGGAGGGCGGCCAGGGCGACAGCCAGCAGGAGGTCACCCGGCGGGGCGACGAGGAGCTTCAGCGCTGGCTCCAGGAGGGACGGTCGGCCAAACAGCGCCTCATGTCCCAGCAGCCGCGGCAGGTGGCCAACGCCGACGGCACCACCACCTGGTACGTAGAGATGGGCACCACCACCGACCACACCGACGTCCTGGCCTTCGCCCCCGCCCCCGTCTCCGTGCGGACGGGCGACCGGGTGACCTTCATCAACAACTCCGGGGCGCCCCATACCGCTACCTTCCTGGGCGGCCGCAGCGCCCCGTCGCCCGACTCGCCCGAGGTGGGGCAGGTGGTACCGGGGCCATCGCCCCAGACCCTGAACGCCAGGGACTACTTCAGCACTGGCCTTCTGCCCCCCAACGCCCCGCCGGGGAGCGCCCCGCCCGAGGCCGCCCGCACTTATACCTACGTGGTGGCCCAGCCAGGGCGCTACGCCTACATCTGCATCCTGCACGCCCCCAGCGGCATGGCAGGGGTCGTCCAGGCCCAGTAGGGAGGGCGCTGGGACGGTCGGTAGAGATAGGGGGCGCCACAGCGATGCCCGCCGCCGAACCGCCACGAAAGTGGTCAGGACTCGCCCATTTGCCTTTACAATATGGTAAAACCTCACAGCGATCGGCAGATGGGGGAGGTCGCACCATGACTGAGATGACGGGCCGGGAGCAGAACGAGGAGGCACTGCTGCAGGAGCTCTGGCAGTTCCCCCTTCTCAGGGCCATCTTCGGGCGACGGGCCCGCCGCTTCGCCCTGGGGATGGAGATACCGGAGGGGGCGCTGGCCTACAGATCCCGCCACCAGCCCCTGCCCCTGACGGAGCTGGAGCAGGCGGTGCTCATCGCCGCCGCCACCGGGGTGACGGGCTGGAACTTCGGCATACCCTACACACCCACCACCGGCGGCGTCGCCAACTACCCGGTGCGGCTGGGCGGCCGCACCTTCCCCACCGGCGCTGGCGTGGGCAGCGCCGAGCTCTTCTACACCGACGACGAAGGCACCTACCTGGTGCGCACCCGCGACCTGGCCCCCGCCCGCCAGCGGGAGGTGGAGGAGGCCGGGGACGTGGAGCGGCTCCTGGAGGGCTGCCGCCGCGCCATCGTGAAGCTGAGCGACCAGCGCCTCCACCTCCCCCGCGAGTACCCCCACATCTTCGAGCACAACCGCTGGAACGCCAACTTCCCGGGCTCCACCCTCTTCATACCGGTCTTCGACATGTCCGAGTACTTCCTCTCCGTCCTGGCCATCGTCGTCCAGCAGGGGCAGGTCCTCCTGGACGACTACGCCGGCAACGTCCCCGCCGGCGACCTGGGCCCCTTCCTGCGCTCCGGCCTCCTCCAGGAGCGCCGGCGCGCCCTCCTCTCGCTGGTGGAGCAGGACGTGGTGACCTCTGCCGCCACCTCTCTGGCCATCATGGGGCACAATATCGTCCTCGTCCTCCAGGCCATGGGGCTGGGAGGCTGGATGTACACAGGCGTCAACCCCTACTCCATCCTGGGCCTCTACGCCGAGCGCGGCGTCCCCGGCCTGGGCTTCCGCTTCCTGCGGGACCCTCGCTGGCCCCTCCCCAACCCGGTGGGGCTGGACGGCCTCCTGGAGGGCCTCTGCCCGCCCTACTACCCGGACATGGCGGCGGCGGTGACGGAGCTGGCACGGCGCAAGTTCGGCCCCGGCGGCGCCTTCGACCCGGAGACGCCCGGCCCCTTCCGGGACAACGCCGCCGTCAAGGGTAGCGTGGCCCGCTACAGCCCGGAGCTGCAGGCCTGCATCGTGGAGATGGCCCGGTACGTCTACGAGACCTACGGCCGCATCCCGCCCCGCTCCCCCACCTGGCTGGTGAGCGTGCTGGTGCAGGCCCAGCACATCGACACCGAGTTCTACGACACCTATTTCCAGGCCGGCGCCTACCTGGAGACCCACGCCCGGCACCTGGAGCGCTGGCACGCCGTCGTCCCCCAGCCCCTGGCCGCCGGAGAGGTGGGAGTTAGGTAGCCAGTGTTTACAGGCCCCGTGAGGACGCCTATAATGGGTCGAACCTGAGCGAGGAGAGGGCAGCACAGGAGGGAGGCATGGCACAGGCACAGCGCTGGAGCATCTCCGGGGACTACTTCGAGAACTGCAACTGCGATGTGGTCTGCCCCTGCGAGGTATCGCCCCAGGGGATGATGCGGGCACGGCCCACCCAGGGCCACTGCGACGTCTTCCTGGCCTTTCACATCGACCGTGGGAGCTACGGCGACGTCGACCTGAGCGGCCTCAACTTCGTCGTCGCCCTGCACGCCCCGGGGCCGATGCTGGAGGGGAACTGGACGGTGGCCGCCTACCTGGACGAGCGGGCCTCCCCCCAGCAACAGGAGGCGCTGGGCGCCATCCTCTCCGGCCAGGCTGGCGGCCCCTTCGCCGCCATGGCCGGGCTCATAGGCCAGAACCTGGGGGTCAAGGTGGTGCCCATCAACTTCCAGAAGGAGGATCGCCGCCGCAGCGTCGTTATCCCGGGGATACTGGACTCCACCATAGAGGCCGTCCCCGGAGCCAGGCGGGGCGAGGAGGTGGTGAAGCGCAACGCCCACCCCATGTTCCCCGAGACGGTCCAGGCCTACGGCGTCAAGACCACCTACACCGACCACGGCTTCACCTGGGACAACACCGGCAAGTGCGCCGATTACGCCAGCTTTAGCTGGACTGGGCCCTGAGGCCAGCCATGAGCGGGGACGGCACCGCCCTCCCGCGCTGCCAGTGGGGACGCCCCCTGAGGGGGCGCTCCCCGCACGGGCCGAGACCGCGGGGGGAGCGGTGCGCCCTCCGCCCTCGCCATGCCCCGGCTGACCCTCCCTGGCGGGCCGCTCCCTGGCCGTTTCCCCGTGGTGGGGACGCTCCTCACCCCCACCGACCAGGGACAGGCACCGCTGCGGCGGGGCCGGCGCCGGCCCCGGCCCGGAGGGCGCCCCTGGCCCACGCCGTCCCCTGCTGCGCGGCTGCCCCGGGCACCTCGCTCGATGTCGCAAGGAGGCCCCATGGTCAAGAAGAGCTACCCCAGCGACCTGCCCTATCCCTTCTCCGCCGCGGTGCGCACCGGTAACCTCCTCTTCGTCTCCGGACAGGTGGGATACCGGGACGGCAGGCTGGGCCAGGGGATAGAGGAGCAGACGCGCTTCGCCCTGGAGAACATCCGCGACATCCTGGAGCGGGCGGGTAGCTCCCTGGAGCGGGTGGTGAAGGTGACGGTCTTCCTGACGGACATCTCCCTCTGGCCGGCCATGAACCGGGTCTATCAGGAGTACTTCCCCAAGGAGCCCCCCGCCCGCTCCTCGGTGGGGGTCTCGGCGCTGGCCCTGCCCGGCCTGCTGGTGGAGATAGAGTGTGTGGCGGAAGTGGAAGAGGAGGAATGACCATGGCCTATGAAGTCCCCCTGGCCCGCGAGCGGAACCTGATCCTCTTCTCCCTCCTGGCCCTGGCGGCGGCCTCCTGGGCCGTCCTGCTGTGGCAGTCCCGCGCCATGGACGAGGAGATGATGGGCCTCACCATGGGGATGACCGCTCCCCTCTTTCTCGCCCTGTGGGTGGTCATGATGGTGGCCATGATGTTCCCCACGGCGGCGCCCATGATCCTCACCTTCGCCAGGGTGCACGCCAGCAAGCGAGAGCGGGGACAGCCCTATGTCCCCACCTGGGTCTTCGTGGCGGCCTACCTGACGGTGTGGGTAGCCTTCGGGGCGGCGGCCTACGGCGTCGCCGTGGGCGCCGAGTCCCTGGCGGGTCGCTCTCCCTGGCTCATGGAGAACGCCGGGCGTATCGGCGGGGCGGTGCTGGTGCTGGCCGGCCTCTACCAGCTCTCGCCTCTCAAGCACGTCTGCCTGAGCAAGTGCCGCTCCCCCGTGGCCTTCATCCTGGGCTCCTGGCGGGACGGCTACTGGGGCTCCTTCCGCATGGGGCTGGAGCACGGCGGCTACTGCCTGGGCTGCTGCTGGCTCCTCTTCGTCATCCTCTTCCCCCTGGGTGTGATGAACGTGGGAGTGATGGCCCTCATCACCCTCCTCATCTTCGCCGAGAAGGCGCTCCCCCTGGGGCGACAGGCGGGCCTGGCGGCGGCCCTCGTCCTCATGGCCTATGGCGCCCTGGCCATCCTGAACCCGGGGGTGCTGCCCACCATGATGTGACCCCGAGCCCGGCCGCGAACGAGAAGAAAGGGGATGCTGGGGATGTTCGGGACGATAATGCTCCTCCACCCCAAGACAGGGCAGGAGGAGGCGGTGCTGGGCCTCATGGACGACTGGGCCCGCGAGCGGGCGCCCAGGGTGAAGGGCTTCGTCGCCTCCTACCTCTACCGTAACGAGCAGAACCCGAACGAGCTGATAGGGGTGGTGGTCTTCGACAGCCGCGAGGACTACTTCGCCAATGCCGACGACCCTGAGCAGGACCGCTGGTACCGGCGCCTGGTGGAGCACCTGGAGGAGGAGCCCCGCTTCATCGATGGCGAGGTGCTGGCCCGCTGGTCCCGCTAGGCCAGGCCGCAGCGGGCCCGGGCCAGCTCCAGGGTATTGTAGAGGAGCATGGCCACCGTCATGGGCCCCACGCCCCCGGGGACGGGGGTGATGGCCCCCGCTACTTCCTTCACCGCCTCGAAGTCCACGTCCCCCACCAGGCGGCGGCCGCTCTTGCGGCTGGGGTCGGGTATCCAGTTGTTACCCACATCGATGACGACAGCCCCCGGCCGGACCATATCGGCGGTGATGGCGCGGGGGCTGCCCATGGCCGCCACCAGGATGTCCGCCTGATGGGTGAAGCGGGCTAGGTCGGGCGTCCCGGTGTGACAGACGGTGACGGTGGCGTTGGCCCCCTCTCGCTTCTGCATCAGGATGGCCGCCAGGGGCTTGCCGACGATGTTGGAGCGGCCGCAGATGACCACGTGCTTTCCCTCCGGGCGGTGGCCGGAGCGCAGGAGCAGCTCCACCACGCCCCGCGGCGTGCAGGGCTGGGGGCAGGGCTCCCCCCGCAGCAGGCGGCCCATGTTGACGGCGGTGACGCCGTCCACGTCCTTGGCCGGGTCTATAGCGCCGATGACAGCGTCCTCGGAGAGGTGGGGCGGCAGAGGTAGCTGGACCAGGATGGCGTGGAAGCGGGGGTCAGCGTTGAGGGCCTGGATGCGCTCTATCAGCTCGCCCTGGGAGATCTCGGCCGGCAGGTGGTAGGTCTCGGAGAAGATGCCCGCCTCCTGGGCCGCCTCCCCCTTGGAGCGGACGTAAGAGATGGAGGAAGGGTTGTCGCCCACCAGGAGGAAGGCCAGGCCAGGGGTGACGCCGGCCCGCTCCACCAGCTCGCGGACGCCGGCTGCCACCTCCTGACGCACGGCGGCCGCCACGGCCCGCCCGTCGATGATGGCGGCCGGGCCCCCTGTCTGTCCGGTCATCCTTCTATGTAGATAACACAGCGGAGGCGGCTGCGCCAGGGGACGCCCAGGGGCTACTTGGCCGGAGCCAGGAGCTGGCCGGACCAGAGCTGGACCAGGACGCCATTCATGGCCCGCGGGTGGATGTTGAAGTAGCTCCCCTCCATCCCCTCCACTGGGGAGTCCTCCACCAGGGGGACGCCCTTCTCCCGGAGCTCCGCCATGGCGCGGCGGACATCGTCCACCTCGAAGACCAGGACGAAGACGCCCTCGCCCCGGCGCTCCAGGAAGCGGGAGACAGCGTTGTCGGCCGTGGGCTGGATAAGCTCCAGGGCGGTGCCGCCCAGGTAGAAGCGGGCGATGTCCAGCTTCTCGTGCTCGTCGTGGAAGCGGACGTCGGGGCGGAGGCCCAGGGTGCGCTCCCAGTTGGCCACGGACTGCTCCAGGTTTCGCACCGCTATAGAGATTATGGCCAGACGCTTGATCTCCATCTCGCCCCTCCTAGCCCTCGTGGGTGATGAGCTCCACCAGGACGCCGTTCAGGGCCCGCGGGTGGACGAAGGTAAAGAGGGAGTTGCCGATGCGCCGTGGCCTCTCGTCCAGGACGGGAGCGCCGCGGGCCTTGAGCTCCCTTATGGCCTCATCCACGCTGTCTACCTTCAGGGAGACCAAGAGGAAGCCCTCGCCACGGTCGCGGATGAAGCGGGCCACGGGGCCCTCCGGGTCGGTGGACTCCACCAGCTCCAGGATGGTGTCGCCGGCCTGGAGCTGGGCCACGTTTATCTTCTCGCCGGCCTCGTCCCGATAGCGATTGACCACCTTGAGCCCCAGCACCTCCGTCCAGGTCTGGACGGCCCCCTCCAGGTCGCGCACCGCCACGTCCACGTGGTCTACGCCCTCTATCTTCACGGCTTCACCTCCTCGACAGTACGGCCTTGCCGCCAGCCACCGACAGCCCGGCGCGGTCCGATTACACCTTCTCGTGAGGAGTGCGGGCCACCTCCGTCCCGTCCGGGAGGCGGACGATATGGTAGTCGCCGAATATGTTGGGGGCCTCCCGCTGCATGATTCGCAGCACCTGGAGGGCCACCTTGCGGATCTCCGCCTCCGCCCACTCCGAGCCCCGCAGCTCGATGAAGTGGCGCAGCGCCCGGGCGTTGGCGGTGACGAAGATGATGGTCTCCGTAGCGTTGGGCAGGACGCTGCGGGCCGCCTGACGGGCCATCTTCCGCCGCTGGGTGCGGTCCGGCACCTCCCGCAGCTTCTCCATCAGCCGCTCCACCAGCTCCAGATAGGCCTGACGGGAGGACTCGATAGCCCGCAGCCAGATGCGGTGCAGCTCCTCGTCCTCGGCGATGACGTCCGGCTCCACGAAGCTGGCGTCGGACTCGTCCACGTAGCGCTGGGAGAGCTGGGAGTAGCCGAAGCCGGCGCGGTGGCGCACCAGCTCATGGGAGAAGGAGCGAGAGACGCCAGCGATGATGAAGTTCCAGACGGCGTGCTCCAGGACCGAGCCGTGCTTCTGGCCTATCAGGTTGGCGATATACTCGGCGTTGCTCTTGCGCCCCTTGCCGAAGGAGAGGTAGCAGACGCGGCCTCCCGCCTCCACCAGCCGTTCCGCCCCCACCTCCGTGTCCGTCTGCCA
>DAOTWZ010000043.1:0-35327 GCA_034435615.1 Dehalococcoidia bacterium | reverse complement strand
GCCCTCTCCGACCGCTGCAACGCCGACAAGATCCCCTGCCTGACCCCGGGCTTCGGCATCGCCGCGGCGGCCAACGGCCAGAAGTTCCCCTACGTCTTCCCCGCCGCCGCCAGCTACTGGTCCCAGGCGGCGGCCTCCGTCCAGTTCGTGCTGGACCAGTGGAAGAAGGAGGGACGCCCCGGCAAGCCCAAGGTGGCCTATCTGTACTGGGACAACCCGGCCGGCCGGGAGCCCCTGGACGTCTTCAAGCGGCTGGCCGAGCGGGAGGGGTTCGAGCTGCGCCTCTTCCCGGTGCCCCTGCCCGGGCTGGAGGTCTCCGCCCAAGTGACGGACATCGTCCAGCGCTACCGGGCCGACTGGGTCATCACCCACACGGCCGGCCGCACCCCTGGCGTCGTCATCAAGACCTTCAAGGAAGCGGGCTACCCCCTGGACCGGGTGGTCGCCTTCGTCTGGGCCTCCGCCGACGCCGACATCAACGCCGCCGGCGGCTTCCAGGTGGCAGAGGGCTACTACGGGCTACAGTTCACCGCCATCGGCGTCGACCACCCGGTGGTCAAGGAGATCGAGAAGATGTACCGGGACGAGGGGAGGACGCTACCCGCCATGGCCGTGGAGAGCAACGTCTACTACATGCGGGGGCTGACCAGCGCCGCCCTGATGGTGGAAGGGCTGCGCCAGGCGCTGAGAAAGCACGGCTACCCGCTGGACGGCACCAAGGCCAAGGAGGGGCTGGAGAGCGTCCGCGGCGACCTCAGCGGGCTGCTGACGGTGCGCATGAGCCCCCAGGACCACGAGGGCGGTGGCTTCCTCCAGGTCTACCAGGTGAAGGGTGGCAGGTTCGTCCTGGCCAAGGACTGGTACAACGCCTACCGGGACGTCATCAACGAGTTCCTGCAGTGACGGACAGCATGGAGGCGTAGGGCGGCAGGTCAGGCCTCTCCCGCCTGGCGGACGGCCTCCTCCAGAGAGAGGCGGCGGCCGGCCGCCAGGGCCGCCGTGGCGCCGGGGCCCAGGGCCGCCTCTACGGAGGCCAGATCTCGCTCCCGCTCCAGGCGGTCGGCCGGCCAGGGCTGGGCGTTCACCTCCGCCAGCAGGGACTGGGAGGCGCCCAGCAAGCGGGCGGCCAGCTCCCAGGCGCCGCGGGCAGCCGCCACCCCCGCCAGCCCTTGGACGGCCTCGGCGATGCCGCGGCGGTGCCTCTGACGACGGAACTCCGCCAGGGCTTCGCGGAAGAGCTCCCTGGCCTGGGGCACCTCCCCCTGCCGCAGGGCCAGATAGGCCAGGCTATGCTGGCCGCGGGCCACGTCCGCGGTCGCCCCCATGCGCTGGAAGATGTCCAGCGCCTCCAGGTAGTAGCGACGGGCGGTCTCGTAGTCGCCCTGGCAGCGGGCCACCTCGCCCAGGTTGTTGAGCAGGGAGGCCACGCCCCAGGGTGAGCCCACCTCCCGCTGGTTGGTCAGCCCCCGCTGGAAGCAGGCCTCCGCCCTGGCATAGTCCCCCTGCTGGAGGGCCACGTCCCCCAGGTGCATGAGGGCGATGCCCAGGCGCGGCGTGGGCGGCGACTCCGACTCCAGCAGGGCCAGCGCCTCCTCCAGGACGGAACGCGCCGTCTCCGCCTCGCCCTGGCCCACAGCCGTATGCCCCAGCCACATGAGGGCCTGGCGGAGGCGCACGGGATCGGCCTGGCGCCGCCAGATGGCCACCGACTCCTCGTGACAGCGCCGGGCCTGGGCGATGTCGCCCTGCCAGAGGGCCATGGCGCCGGCGGCGCTCAGGGCGCTGGCCAGCACCCGCTCACCGGCGCTCGGGCGGGCGGCCCGCACCGCTTGCTCGCTCAGCTCCCGCCCCTCGCTCAGCCTCCCGGAGAGATACCAGAAGAAGGGGAGGTAGACCAGGAGGGTCTCCAGGCCAGCCGGGGGCTGGCGGCCCGACTCCAGGCACTGGAGCCCCCAGGAGAGGGCCTCTCGCCAGTCGGGGTAGGCCCGCTCCGAACGCTCCACCAGGGCGCTCGCCTCCACGCCGATGAGGGCGTCCCCCTCGTCGCCCACGGGGCGGGCGAAGAACTGGCAGTGGCGGTCGCGCAGGGCCGCCATCTCCCCCGACGCCGCCAGCCGCTCGGCGGCGAAGGCCCGCATCAGCTCCAGCATCTCGAAGCGGGGGCTGCCCTCCCCCATCTCGCCCGTGCGCAGCATGTTCTTGGCCGTGAGGGAGGCCAGCCCCTCCAGGGTCTCCAGGCCCAGCTCTCCACCAGGGTTGGCGATGGCCTCCGCTGCCCTCAGCGTGAAGGGGCCGGCGAAGACGGACAGCCGCCGGAAGAGGGCCTGCTCGCGTTGCTCCAGCAGGTCATAGCTCCAGGCGATGGCGGCCCGCATGGTCCGCTGGCGCTCGGGGAGGTCACGCGGGCCGCGGGTCAGCAGGTCCAGGCGGTTGGCCAGGCGCTCCAGCACCGTCTCCGGGGAGAGGAAGCGCACCCAGGCAGCCGCCAGCTCGATGGCCAGGGGCAGTCCGTCCAGGCGGGCGCAGATGCGGGCGGCGGTGGCCAGCGTGGCGAGGGTGCGGGGCAGGTCAGGGCGGACGGCGGCCGCCCGCTCCAGGAACAACTGCACCGCCGGGTTGGCGGCCAGGGAGTCCTCCCCCTCGCCGGGACGGGGGACGGGCAGGGGGGCCACCGGGAACTCGTATTCGGCGTAGAGCTGCAGAGGCTCGCGGCTGGTCACCAGCAGCCTCAGCCCGGGGGCGCTCAGCAGCAGCTCCGAGAGGTGGACGCCGGCCTCCACCACCTGCTCGAAATTGTCCAGGACGATGAGGAGCCGTCTCTCCCTCAGCTCGTCCTTCAGGGCCTCCAGCGGCGGCTGGCCCTCGGACTCGTGGACATGCAACGCCCCGGCGATGGCCGGGACCACCAGGGAAGGCTCCCGCACCGAAGCCAGGGAGACGTAATGGACGGGCCCCCCGGACTCCGCCAGGAGGTCATGGGCCACCTGGAGGGCCAGCCGCGTCTTGCCCGTCCCTCCTGGGCCGGTCAGCGTCACCAGGCGGACATCGGGCCGGGCCAGGAGCGCCTTCAGCTCCGCCACCTCTCGCTCCCGACCGATGAGCCGCGACGGCACCGAGGGAAGGGAGGGCGCCGCCTCCCGCTCCCCCGCCTCCGACGGCCCCGCCGCCTGAAAGCGCTCCGTCAACAGCAGGGCCAGGTCATCGGCGATGAGCTCCCGCAGCTCCTCCGCCGTGGAGAAACGCTTGTAAGAGACGTCCCCCTGGGCGGCGATGCGCTGCAGCAGCGCCTGCAGCCGCTCCTCCCGCTCCGGCACCGACTTCACATAGACCAGGCGCGGCTTTCCCTGGGCCAGCAGGTACTCGTCCTCCAGGCCGGAGACCTCCATCCCCGGCGCCACCCAGCCGTACTCCCGCCCGTAGATGCCGATGAAGATCTCGCTCTGCTGCACGTAGGCCATGTAGAGGGCACGCGGCGGGTGAGGACGCGCCCCCAGCTCGAACAGCACCGGCGCCAGGCGAAGGGACTTTATCGCCTCCACAGCGGCGGCCCGCTCCGCCGCCATCTCCTTCAGGGTCGAGCTGACGAAGACGCGCAGACGCTGGTCAGGCGTCCGTATGAGGGACGACGGCGAGGGAATGTACAAAACGCCTCCAGTCCTCCAGCCCGCAGGCCACCCTCAGCAATTATACCAGTGGCCACGCCGCCCCGGCCGGGGACACAGGGCCGGCCCGGGCTCCGTCTTTGGGCGGAGGGAGACATCCGCCCCCGGCCGGTCCGTTTATGGTAAACTGTACCCATTCGCCGAGGGAGCGGACCGGGGTGCCCATAAGAGTCCTCATTGCCGATGACCATGCCGTAGTCCGCCAGGGGCTCCGCATGTTCCTGGCCCTGGACGGGGAGATAGAGGTGGTGGCGGAGGCGGCCGACGGCGAGGGGGCCGTCCGCCAGGCCCGCGCCCTGCGGCCGGACGTGGTCCTCATGGACCTGCTGATGCCCAGGATGGACGGCATCCAGGCCACCGCCATCATCCGCGAGGAGCTGCCGGAGACGGAGGTCATCGCCCTCACCAGCGTCCTGGAGGACCGCTCCGTGGTCAGCGCCGTCAAGGCCGGCGCCATCGGCTATCTGCTGAAGGACACCCAGGCAGAAGAGCTGTGCCGGGCCATCAAGGCCGCCGCCGCAGGCCAGGTGCAGCTCTCGCCGGAGGCGGCCGCCCGCCTCATGCGAGAGGTGCGGGCACCCGACGAGCCCCAGCCCCTCACCGAGCGGGAAACAGAGGTGCTGCGGCTGATCGCGGAGGGGCTGGCCAACAAGGAGATCGCCCGGGCGCTGGGCATCGGCGAGAAGACGGTGAAGAGCCACGTCAGCGCCATCCTGGCCAAACTGGGCGTCCAGAGCCGCACCCAGGCCGCCCTCTACGCCGCCCAGACCGGGCTGGCGGAGCTGCGGCGGGGCTGAACGGAGAGACGGTTGGCGCAGGAAGGCCCTTCCGCCCGGGACTGTGAGGCCGGAGCCGCCCTCCTGCCCGCCGCCCTGGCTGCCACCGCCGACCTGGCCCTCGTCCTGGACAGAGAGGGTAGCTGCCTCCACCTCCTCCACAGCGGGGGCGCCCTGTCCGCCAGCCAGGGGCTGGCCCACCTCCTCCCATCCGAGGAGATGACACGGCTACGGGAGGCCATCCGTCACGCCCTGCAAACGGGGACGTCCCAGTCCCTGGAGCAGCGAGCGTGGCTCCCCGAAGGCCCCCTCTGGCTCTCCACCACCGTCTCCCCCCTGCCCGGGGGAGAGGTGCTCTGCCTCAGCCGGGACATCACAGCCACCAGAGAGGCCCTGCAGCGCCTCTCCAGCCAGGAGGAGCAGTACCGCAGCATATTCGAGTCCACCAGCGACGGCCTGGCCATTAACGATTTCCAGACCGGGAGGCTCCTGGCCGCCAACCCCGCCTTCTGTCGCATGCACGGCTACGACGACATGACCGGCATGCACCCCACCCAGTTCATCCACCCCGACAGCCACCACCTGTTCGACGAGTTCGTGCGGGTCGCCCGGGCCGGCGGCGAGTTCCGCTGCCGCGCCCAGGACGTGCGCCGCGACGGGACGGTCTTCGACGTCGAGGTGACCGGCCGCAGCTTCACCTACCAGGGGAGGCCCGCCCTCCTGGGCATGGTGCGCGACATGAGCGCACAGACCTACAGCGAGCAGCACTATCGCGGCATCTTCGAGGCCACCACCGACAGCCTCCTCATCCACGCCCCGGGCGATCTCCACGTGGTGGAGGCCAACGCCGCCGCCTGTGCCATGTTCGGCTACAGCCGGGAGGAGCTCCTGGGCAAGCTCCCCGGCGAGCTCATGCAGCCCGGCTCCTGGGACCCGGACTTCATCAACGCCGCCAGGGACGGCCGCCCCCGGCGCACCCGCGCCCTGGGCATCCGCCGCGACGGCACCACCTTCGACATGGAGTCCACCGGCGTGCCCTTCCTCCTCAAGGGCGAGCCCCACCTCCTCTGCGTCCAGCGCGACGTCACCGACCAGGTGCGCAGCGAGCAGCTACTGGAGAGACGGGTGGAGGCCCGCACCCGGGAGTTGGCCACCCTCCTGGAGATCTCCCGCAACGTCGCCATGACCCTGGACCTGGGCTCTCTCCTCGACCTGATCCTGGAGGAGACGAGACGGGTGGTGGACTACCACCGCGCCACCTTCTCCCTGGCCGAAGGGGACGAGCTGGTGGTGGCCGCCGCTGCCGGCTCCCGCGCCCTGCCCGACCGTCTGGTGAAGCACGACATGGGCCGTCGCTTCCCCATGCAGGGGGAGCCCCTCTGGAAGGCCATCAAGGCCGGCCAGCCCATCCTCATCCGCGACGTCAGAGAGAAGAGCGACATGGCCCGCTCCTGGCGCTCCATCATGGCCAGCAGCGGCGACACCGGCCTCCGCCGCGTCCGCTCCTGGATCGGCGTCCCCCTGCTCGTCAAGGGTCGGGTGGTGGGGCTCCTGGCCATGTCCCGCATCGAGCCCGGGGGCTTCGACGAGCGACACGCGGAGCTGGCGGCCGCCTTCGCCGCCCAGGCCGCCGTCGCCATAGAGAACGCCCGCCTCTACGACCAGGCCCAGCGGGCCGCCGTCCTGGACGAGCGCCAGCGCCTGGCCCGGGAGCTGCACGACTCCGTCTCCCAGGCCCTCTACGGCATCGCGCTGGGCGCCAGCACCGCCCGCACCCTCCTGAAGCGGGACCCCGGCGCCGCCGCCGAGCCCCTGGACTACATCCTCGCCCTGGCCGAAGGGGCGCTGGCGGAGATGCGGGCCCTCATCTTCGAGCTGCGGCCCGAGTTCCTGGAGAAGGAGGGTCTGGTGGCCGCCATCGGCAAGCGGGTGGAGGCCACGGCGGTGCGCCACGGCCTCCACATAGACTGGGCCCCGCCGGAGGAGCCTTCCGCCCCCCTGGCCGTCAAAGAGGCCGCCTTCCGCATCGTCCAGGAGGCGCTCCACAACGTCGTCAAGCACGCCCGCGCCAGCAGCGTGACGGTGCGCATTCAGGCCACTCAGGGCGGCCTCGCCCTCCTGGTCTCCGATGACGGCGTCGGCTTCGACGACGAGGAGACCTTCGCCGGCCACCTGGGCCTCAAGTCCATGCGGGAGCGGGCGGGCAACCTGGGCGGGGAGCTCCACATCGCCAGCGCGCCCGGCCGGGGCACCACCGTCCGGGGCTGGCTCCCCGTCCCCTGACCCCCCGCCCTCCGTCCAAAGACGGAGGGCACCTCCCCTCCCCTCGTCCCCCCAGCGGTCGGGTCCTCCGTCCGATGTGCCGGCCTCTGCCCGGAGCGAAAGTAAGGGCTGGAGAAGCCGCACAAGAGACGAGGAGGGAGAGCCATGGAGACCACCGGAACGTTCGATCTGCCCCGCCTCTCGCGCGCCCTGGACAGGCTGCGGGAGGAGCTGGCCTGCGAGATGGTCCGCCCGGGCGACCTGACCTACGACCAGGCCCGCCAGGTGCGGCAGGCCCTGGCCGACCGCTACCCCCTGGCCATCGTGCGGGCCCGCACCGCCGCCGAGGTCGCCCGCGTCGTCAGCTTCGCGCGGGAGCACCAGCTACCGCTGGCCGTGCGCAGCGGCGGCCACAGCCTATCCGGCAAGGGGATGGCGGATGGCGCCATCGTCATAGACCTGTCGGCCATGAACGAGCTGAGCATAGACCCCGGGAGCGGCATCGCCCAGGCCGGCCCCGGCGTGACCTCGGGCCAGCTGGCCCAGCTCGCCCAGGAGTCCGGCCTGGCTCTCTCCACAGGGGACGTCTCCTCCGTGGGGCTGGGAGGCCTCACCCTGGGCGGCGGCATCGGCTACCTGGTGCGCAAGTACGGCCTCACCATAGACCACCTCATCTCCGCCCAGGTGGTTACCGCCGATGGTCAGGTCATCGAGGCCAGCGCTGAGGAGCACCCCGACCTCTTCTGGGCGTTGCGGGGGGGCGGCGGCAACTTCGGCATCGTCACCCGCTTCCGCTACCGGCTCCAGCCGGCCGGCATCGTGGTGGGGGGCGCCCTCGTCCTGCCGGCGACGAAGGAGGTGCTACGGGGCTATATCGAGTATGCCTCCCAGGCCCCGGACGAGCTGACCACCATCTCCGCCCTCACCCACCTGCCGCCGGCCCCCTTCATCCCGGAGGCGGAGCAGGGGAAGCTCGCCTTCGCCATCCTCCTCGTCGCCCTGGGGGAGAGGGAGCAGGCGGAGCGACTGGTGGAGCCATTGCGGCGGCTGGCCAGGCCCATCGCCGACGCCACCGGTCCCATGCCCTACCCCGCCATCTACCAGTTCAGCGAGGAGGCCACCCACCGCTCCTTCATGAGCACCCGCTCCATGTTCGCCCGGACGGTCCCGGACGCCGCCCTGGAGGCGATGATTGAGCACACAGCCCAGGCCGCTTCCTTCATGCACATGCTCCAGGTGCGGGTGCTGGGGGGCGCTATGGCCCGTGTGCCCGTCGGGGCCACCGCCTTCGCCCACCGGGACAAACCATTCATGGTCAGCGTCCTCAACGAGTGGCACGACCCGGCCGAGACGGCGGCCCAGACGGACTGGACGGAGACGGCCTGGCAGGCCCTGCGAGGCTACGGCAGCGGCGTCTACGTCAACTTCCTGGAGGACGAGGGCGAGGGGCGCATCCACGAGGCCTACCCGCCAGAGACCTATGCCCGCCTGGCGGCCGTCAAGCGCCAGTACGACCCCACCAACCTCTTCCGCCTCAACCAGAACATCGGCCCCGCCTGAAGGCAGGGGCAATCCCTGGCGGGCGGGAGGCGCCGCCCGCCAGGGCGCGCCGATGGGACGCGCCAGCCAGGGAACGGACTGCCACTAGCGAGGAGAGAGGCCGCCTGGCAGGGGCGGAGGGATTCGAACCCCCGACCTCCGGTTTTGGAGACCGGTGCTCTGCCGCTGAGCTACGCCCCTGCCCACCAGCAGTATACCAGCCCCCCACCATCACCCTTCAAGCCACCCCGGCCACTTCCAGGGCAAGAAGAGGCGTAGCTCCCCGGCCCCCTCACCCCTTACACTATCTCACCGACATGGGGCCCGCCCAGCGGCTCGCCGCCATCTATGACCGCCTCTACGAGGCCTACGGCCCTCAGGGCTGGTGGCCCGCCGAGACCCCCTTCGAGGTGATGGTAGGCGCCGTCCTTACCCAGGCGGCCTCCTGGCGCAACGTGGAGCGGGCCATCGCCAACCTCAAGGCGGCCGGCCTCCTCTCACCGGAGGCCCTGGCGGCGGTGCCGGAGGAGGAACTGGCCCGCCTGATCCGCCCCGCCGGCTACTTCAACGCCAAAGCCCGGAAGCTGAAGGCGCTGATGGCCCTCATCATGGGCCCCTTCCAGGGCGACCTGGATCGCTTACTCTCCCACCCGCCCCAGGAGCTGCGCCAGCTCCTCCTGGCCACCTACGGCATCGGCCCCGAGACGGCGGACTCCATACTCCTCTACGCCGCCGGTCAGCCCTACTTCGTCGTCGATGCCTACACGGTGCGCGTCTTCCGTCGGCTGGAGCTGGGACCTGAGCGGGACAGCTATGACGCCTGGCAGTCCTTCTTCATGGCCCATCTCCCTCGGGACGCCGCCCTCTACAACGAGTATCACGCCCTGATAGTGCGCCACGGCAAGGACGTCTGTCGCACCCGGCCCCTCTGCCCGGCCTGTCCCCTGCGAGAGCTCTGCCCCACCGGTCGGCAGGGAAACTCCGCTCCTGTGTAACGCGAGGGCTGTGCCTGCGTCTTTTCCTGCGGGTTCAACCCTTCCTCCCATTTGGGCCCGGGCGAGGCAGGCCGCAGCCCCTGCCTCGCCCATTTTTTACGCGCCACAGGCAGACCAGCGGGCCCCGTCCGGGTGCAGAAGGTGCCTCTCTCCCCAGGCGCACCTCTCTCGCCACAGGCAAGCCGGAAGAGCCTCGTCCGGGCGCAGGAGAGGCCGGCCCTGAGCGCCTCGGCCCGAGGGCGGGTCGCTCAAGAGCTGAGGCGATGGCCGGGCCAGCGGCCCGTTCCTGGCCCTGGGCGGTCGGTGGGATAATGGGCTCGTATGGAGCTGGCCATCATCGGCCTGGAGAAGGCGGGCAAGAGCACCCTCTTCCGCGCCCTAGCCGCCGGCCATGCCCCCGAGGAGGAGAGGCGCGGCCAGCGGCTGGCCGCTGTCCCCGTCCCCGACGAGCGGCTGGAGCGGCTGGCCGCCCTCCTCCAGCCCCGCAAGGTCACCCGCCCGGAGGCCCTCCTCCATGACCTGCCACCCTGGCCTGCCGGCGGTCGCCCCCCAAGCCCCGAGGCCGCCACCGCCATGGCCCGCGCCGATGCCTTTCTCCTCGTCCTGCGCGCCTTCCAGCGCCAGGACGTCCCCCATCCCCTGGGCAGCGTAGACCCGGAGCGCGACCTCCAGACCGTATCCCTGGAGATGGCCTACCATGACCTGGCCATCCTGGAGCGCCGGCTGGAGAAGCTGGAGACCACCGCCCGCACGGCCCGCCCGGGCGAGCGCGAGCTGGCCCAGCGGGAGCAACGCCTCCTGGCCCGCGCCCGGGAGGCCCTGGAGGCGGAGCGCCCCCTCCGCGAGGAAGGCTTCTCCGCCGAGGAGCTGAAACATCTCGCCAACTACAACCTCCTCACCCTGCGGCCCCTCCTCGTCGTGGTCAACCTGGACGAGGCCGACGCCGAGCGCTCGGCGGAGATAGCCCGGGAGTTCCGCGCCCGCCACGCTGGCCCGGGCGTGGAGTTCGCCGCCCTGTCGGCCAGGCTGGAGGCGGAGCTGGCGGAGCTCTCGCCCGAGGAGGCCGCCGCCTTCCGGTCCGCCCTGGGGGCCACCGGCGACAGCCCCCAGCGCCTCCTCGCCCAGGCGAAGGAGCTGCTCCGCCTCGTCACCTTCTATACCGTGGTGGGGGACGAGTGTCGGGCCTGGCTCCTCCCTCAGGGCGGCACCGCCCTGGACGCCGCCGCCAAGATCCACAGCGATATGGCCCGCGGCTTCGTGCGGGCCGAGGTCATCCCCTGGGACCGGCTGCTGGAGCTGGGCTCCTTCGCCCAGGCCAGGGCCCAGGGCGCCCTCCGCAGCGAGGGGAAGGGCTACCCCGTCCAGGACGGCGACGTCCTCCACATCCTCTTCCACTGAGCCCCGGCCTCAGCCCGTCCCGCGGGTAGCATCGGCCCAGGCGGGGATACGGGCGGCCGGGACGGCATCGTAGTGGGGGATGTAGGGCTTGATGTCCAGCACCGGCGTCCCGTCCACGGCGTCCAGCCCCCGCACCCGCAACACGTGGCCCCGCACCGCCAGCAGGGGCACCGCCGCCACCCCCAGGGGGTTGGGACGCGACTGGCTGCGGGTGGCCAGCACCCCCTGCAGGGGATAACGGGGGTCGTCCCGGGGATGGAGCTGCAGGCGGCCCCCGCGCAGCTCCTCCGGCACCAGGTGCAGCCAGAAGACGACGATGACGTGGGAGTAATCGGCCAGGCCCAGCAGGGCCGGCGACAGATCCCGTCGCAGGACGATGCGGCTCTCCACACCCTCCCAGCCCTCAGCCCGGGGCTGCCGCACCCCGTTCCGCACCACGCCGATGGGCCGTAGCGACACCTCCGGCAGGGGGCCCGGCCCCTCCTCCTCGCCTCCCCAGAGCCGTCTCAGCCTCTCCAGCATGTTCTCCTCCTCACAGCTCCACTGGGACGGGAGCCACGATAGAGACCTGGCAGGGGGTGACCAGACAGCGGTAGGCCAGCACCAGGACGCCCGCTCCCGCCGCCTCCTCCAGGGCACGGGCGAAGCGGGGGTCGGCGCCGCGGTGGGGAGCGAAGGCCAGAGCGTCCTCCCGCTGCACCACGAAGACCGCCGCCGCCCCCAGCCCCTGCCGGCGGGCCGCCGTCAGCGCCTCTAGGTGCCGTCGCCCCCGCTCCGTAGGGGCGTCAGGGAAGAGAGCCAGCCCCTCCTGCACCAGCGTCACCGACTTCGTCTCCACCAGGGCCGGCCCCTCCGGCCCCTGCAACAAGAAGTCCAGCCTGACCCCCTGGAAGCGGGCCTCCGCCCTGGCCACCCGGTAGCCCGCCAGAGGGGCCAGCAGTCCCTCCTCCAGCGCCTCCCGGAAGAGAGGGTTGGGCAGCCGCGCATCGGCGGAGACCCAGACGCCGCCGACTTCCACCAGTAGCAGATCATAGTCCGTCTTCCGCCCCGCCGCCCGGCGAGGGCGCAGCAGCACGGGCGCGCCCGGCAGCATCAGCTCCTGAAGACGTCCCGAATTGGCCAGGTGGGCAGTCAGCCGCTCTCCCTCCAGCTCCACCTCCACGGCGAAGCGGTTGAGCCGTCGCACCAGGATGGCCGATACTAGTCCCGAGGGCAATCGCACGGCCCTAATTGTAGGGAAGCCGCCGGTGGCAGAGAAACCTCCGCGGGACGCCCCCCTCTCCCCCCTGCCCAGACTGGCTCCCATGGGGATGGCCCTCCAGTTCGTCTTGCTGCTGGGAGCGGCCGACCTTCTGGCAGACGCCACTTATGAGGGGGGCCGCAGTGTCGTCGGCCCCTTCCTGGCGCTGCTGGGGGCCAGCGGCGTCGCCGTGGGCGTCCTCTCCGGCCTGGGCGAGATGGTGGGCTACGGCCTGCGCCTGGGCTCCGGCTACCTCTCGGACCGCCTGGCCCGCCCCTGGGCCATCGCCCTCTTCGGCTACGCCCTCAATCTGCTAGCCGTCCCCGCTCTGGCCCTGGCCGGCACCTGGCAGGTGGCGGCGGCCCTCATGGTGGCGGAGCGAGCCGGCCGCGGCCTGCGCGCCCCCGCCCGCGACCTGATGCTCTCCCACGCCGCCAGCCGCATCGGCTTCGGCTGGGCCTTCGGCCTGCACGAGGCGCTGGACCAAGCGGGGGCGGTGGCCGGCCCTCTGTTGGTGGCCCTCGTCCTCTACCTGGGCGGCGTCTACCGGGATGCCTTCGCCCTCCTCCTCCTGCCGGCCCTGGCCTGCCTGGCCATCCTGCTGGTGGCCCGCACCCGCTATCCCCGCACGGTGGATATGGAGGTGACGTCGCCCGACCAGGGGGAGGCCGGCCGCCTGCCCGGCCGCTTCTGGGCCTATCTCCTAGGCGCCGGGCTGCTGGCCGCCGGCTACGTGGACTTCCCCCTGGTGGCCTTCCATCTAGAGCGAGAGGGAGAGCTGGCCGCCTCCTGGGTGCCCCTGCTCTACACCATGGCCATGGGAGTGGATGCCGTGGCCGCTCTGGTCTTGGGCCGCCTGTTCGATCGCCTGGGGCTGCTGGTGGTGGCGGCCTCCGCCCTCCTGGCCGCCCCCTTCGCCCTGCTCGTCTTCGGCGGGGGCGGACCCCTCCTGCTGGTCCTGGCCATGGCCCTGTGGGGCACCGGCATGGCCGCCCAGGAGTCCGTCCTGCGGGCGGCCGTGGCCACCATGGTGCGGGTGGAGCGGCGAGGGCTGGGCTTCGGACTCTTCAACTCTGTCTACGGAGTGGCCTGGTTCGCCGGGAGCGCCCTCCTGGGCCTACTGTATGACCTCTCCATCCCTACCCTCGTCGCCTTCTCCCTGGCGGCCCAGGTGGCGGCCGCCCTGGTCTTCCTGACGGTGGCCCGGGCCGAAGGGCTGGGCCAGCGGCCGCCCTCTGCCCCCGTGCGAGGATAGCGAAAGGCACTGAAGACGCCGGGCGGCCCCTGCGCCAGCCGATAATATGTGCTAAAATGGTCAGAGAACCCTCTTTTCCGCCACAGGAGGCCCATGAGCGATAAGCCGTCTAGCTCCTACACAGCCGCCGATATCCAGGTCCTCGAGGGTCTGGAGGCGGTCCGCCGCCGGCCGGGCATGTACATCGGCTCCACGGACGCCCGCGGCCTCCACCACCTGGTCTACGAGATAGTGGACAACTCCATAGACGAGGCCATGGCCGGCTTCTGCGACCGCGTCGAAGTGCGCATCGACCGGGAGGGCGGCGTGCTGGTGAAGGACAACGGCCGCGGCATCCCCGTGGACGTCCACCCACGCACCGGACGCTCCGCCCTGGAGACGGTGATGACCCAGCTCCACGCCGGCGGCAAGTTCGACCACCAGGCCTACAAGGTCTCCGGCGGTCTCCACGGCGTGGGCGCCGCCGTGGTCAACGCCCTCTCCGAGCGGCTGTGGGTAGAGGTGCGGCGCGACGGCAAGGTCTACCGCCAGGAGTACAGCCGCGGTCGCCCCAACGGCGAGGTCCAGATAGTGGGCGAGGCCGCCCCCGGCGAGACCGGCACCACCACCTGGTTCCGCCCCGATCCCCACATCTTCCCCAGCACCGAATTCGACTTCGACACCCTGGCCCAGCGCTTCCGCGAAATGGCCTTCCTCACCAAAGGGGTATGGATACGGCTGGAGGACGAGCGCAGCGGCCGTCAGGCCAACTACTACTTCGAAGGCGGCATCAGGAGCTTCGTCCAGCGCCTCAACCGCAACCGGCGCGTCCTCCATGAGCCCTTCTACTTCGAGCGGGCCGTCAACGGCACCATCATCGAGGTCGCCCTCCAGTACAACGACGGCTACAGCGACTCCACCTACGCCTTCGCCAACTGCATCAACACCATAGACGGCGGCACCCACCTGACCGGCTTCCGCAGCGCCCTCACCCGCGTCCTCAACGACTACGCCCGCCGCCAGAAGCTCCTCAAGGACGACGAGGCCAACCTTACGGGCGACGACGTCCGGGAGGGGCTCACCGCCGTCATCAGCGTCAAGCTGCCGGAGCCCCAGTTCGAGGGGCAGACCAAGACCCGCCTGGGCAACGCCGAGGTGAAGGGGCAGGTGGAGTCGGCAGTGGCGGAGGAGCTCTCTCGCTGGCTGGAGGAGCACCCCACGCCGGCCCGCCGCATCATCGAGAAGTGCCTCACCGCCGCCCGTGCCCGGGAGGCCGCCCGCAAGGCGCGTGACCTCGTCCTCAAGAAGGGCGCCCTGGAGGACACCACCCTCCCCGGCAAACTGGCCGATTGCTCGGAGAAAGACCCCCGCCGACGCGAGCTCTACATCGTGGAGGGGGACTCCGCCGGCGGCTCCGCCAAGCAGGGGCGCGACCGCCGCTTCCAGGCCATACTCCCCCTGCGGGGCAAGGTGCTCAACGTGGAGAAGGCCCGCCCCGACAAGGTGCTGGGCCACGAGGAGATACGCGCCATCATCACCGCCCTGGGCGCCGGCTTCGGCGACTCCTTCGAGCCCGCCAAGCTCCGCTACCACCGCGTCATCATCATGACCGACGCCGACGTGGACGGCTCCCACATCCGCACCCTCCTCCTCACCTTCTTCTTCCGCAACATGCGTCCCCTCATAGAAGGGGGACACCTGTACATAGCCCAGCCGCCCCTGTACCGCATCAGCAAGGGGAAGGAACAGTTCTGGGCCTACTCCGACCGCGAGAAGGACGACTACCTGAAGCGGCTCAAGGACGGCAAGACGGTGCAGGTCCAGCGCTACAAGGGCCTGGGCGAGATGAACCCGGAGCAGCTCTGGGAGACCACCATGGACCCGGCGCGCCGCACCATCCTTCAGGTCACAGTGGAGGACGCCGTCCTGGCGGACCAGGTCTTCAGCCAGCTCATGGGTGAGGACGTGGGCCCCCGCAAGAGCTTCATCCAGAGCCACTACCACCAGGTCCGCAACCTGGACGTATAGGGGCCCCCTTCCTCGCCCCTGCCAGAGCTCCCTTACAATAGGCCAGGGGGCGAGCCCCGGGGATGCCCATGACCATGCTCCTGGTGGAGACGACAGCGCAGGAGCCGTGCCCCCTGGACTTCCAGGGCGACACGGCCCCCCTCGTCTACTTCATGTCCTTCGCCGCCGCCGAGCGCTACGGCGCTCAGCACGAACTGGCCCAGGCGGCCGCCCTCCTCAAGCGCCAGATGAAGATAGACCTCTCCCCCCTCCTGCGCTTCAGCAGCGCCGAGCCAGAGGGGCCGGAAGACCTGGACGAGCTGGAGCGCCTCTGGCAGGAGCCGGGGCCCCTCGCCCAGACGGCCGCCCAGGCAGCGGAGGCCATACGGCTTACGCCCCGCCTCCAGGAGCTGACGGCCGACTTCCCGGGGCTGGCCGACCGCCTCCAGGAACTGGCCGAGATCGCCCGCTGGGCCGCCGCCCAGGGCGCCCGCGTCCGCCTCACCTACGTCCTGTAGATGAGGACCTCAGTCCTGGCGGTAGAGGCGATGGCGGTGGATGTACTCCTCCACCCCGGGCGGCACCAGATAGCGGACGGAGCGGCCCGCCCTCACCCGAGCGCGGATGTCGCTGGCGCTGATGCCGATGGGTGGCATCGTCACCCACACCACCCGGCCGGATACCCCGGGCAGCTCTCGCTCCAGCTCCTCCACCGAGTCTTCCGCGCCCGGCCGTCGCGCTACCGCCAGAAGGGCCAGGCGCACTATCTCCTGCGGCTGGTGCCAGTTGGGCAGATCGAGGAGGGCATCGTAGCCCATAATGAAGTAGAGGCTGGCGGCCGGCAAGGCGGCGTGCAGCTCCCGCAGGGTGTCCACCGTGTAGGAGGGCCCGGGCCGCTCCACCTCCAGGGTGCTCAGCTCGAACGGTGAGCCCTCCAGGGCCAGACGGAGCATGGCCAGGCGGTGCTCGGGGGGGGAGATGGGGCGCCCCGTCTTCCGCCAGGGCATCCCGGCCGGCACGAAGAGCAACCGCTGCAGGGAGAGCGCCTCCCGCGCCTCTTCGGCCAGTATGAGATGGCCGAGGTGGACGGGGTCGAAGGTGCCCCCCAGGACACCTATCCTCAACCTTCCCACTCCAGGGAGAGCTGACCGAAGCGGACCTCGTCGCCGGGGCGCGCGCCGGCCCGTCGCAGGGCGTTGCATACGCCCATGCGCCTCAGCCGCTGCCAGAACTCCCGACGGGCCTCCGGCACCTCCAGGGGCATCATCTCCGCCAGGCCGACAGGGTCGCGTCCCTCCACGCGGAAGGCCCCGTTCTCCCGACGGACGCGGAAGCGGGGCTCGCGCCGCGGCGCCTCCTCCGTCTCCGCCGCCTCCTGTGGTCGGGATGGGGCCACGGCGAAGAAGCGACGCCATACCTCCAGGAGCAGCTCCCGCGTCCCCTCGCCGGTGGCCGCCGATATGAAGGCCACCTCCAGGCCGCGCCGGCGAAAGGCGGAGGCTATCTCCGCCCGGCGCTCCCGCACCTCGGGGAGGTCCAGCTTGTTGACGGCCACCACCTGGGGCTTGGCCATGAGGTCGCCCGGGGCCCGGGCCAGCTCGCGGTTCACCACCTCGTAGTCGGCCAGAGGGTCGGGCCGGGAGCCGTCGACCAGGTGGACCAGCACCCGCGTCCGCTCCACATGGCGCAGGAACTCCAGCCCCAGCCCCTTCCCCTCATGCGCCCCCTCGATGAGGCCCGGGATATCGGCCAGCACCAGCTCGTGGTCGCGGTTCACCTGGGCGACGCCCAGGTGGGGCTCCAGCGTGGTGAAGGGATAGTCGGCGATCTTGGGCCGTGCCCTGGTCAGGGCGCTCAGGAGGGTGGACTTGCCGGCGTTGGGCATCCCCACCAGGCCCACATCGGCCAGTAGTTTCAGGTCTAGCTGGAGGCGGCACTCCTCCCCCCGCTCCCCCCTCTGGGCGAAGCGGGGCGCCCGCCGCGTCGGGGTGGCGAAGGCCGCGTTCCCCAGGCCGCCCCGCCCACCACGGGCCACCACCAGGGCCTTCCCCGGACGGTCCAGGTCGCCCAGGAAGGTGAGACTGCCGTCCTCCTCCACCCGGTGCACCAGCGTCCCCACCGGCACCGGGACGTACACGTCCTCCCCCTTGCGACCGTGCATACCGCCGCCACGGCCGTGCTGGCCCCGCCCCGCCTCGTAGCGGTGCTGGATGGCCGCTCGCTCCAGGGTGCGCAGATGGGGATCGGCCACCAGATAGACGTTGCCCCCTGCGCCGCCGTTGCCGCCATCGGGCCCGCCGCGGGGGACGAACTTCTCCCGCCGGAAGGAGACGCAACCGTCTCCCCCATCGCCGGCCTTTACCCACAGCGTCGTTCTATCGATCACCACAAGTCATTATAGCCAGCTCCGTCCCTCAGCCGAGTAGCAGGAGATCTGTCGGTCGTTATAGGGGGTGTGGAGACCGGGGAATGGGAAACGGGCCGGGTTGGGGGAAGCTGTGGATGGGGCTGTGGGGAAGTGGTGGGCGTCAGGCTGTGGCCTGGTTGAAGGCCTGGCCGGAGGAGAGGAGGGAGCGGATCTCGCCCACCTGGCGGCGGAGGAGGGGGTCGGTGCGCAGAAGCACCTCGATCTTGCGGATGGCATGTATGACGGTGGTGTGGTCGCGGCTGCCCAGGAGGCGGCCGATGTCCTTGAGGGAGAGCTGGCACTCCTCCCGCAGCAGGTACATGGCGATGTGCCTGGCGTCGGCCAGGAGCTTGGAGCGGCTCTTGCTGGAGAGGGTCTGGGGCGAGAGGTTGAAGAACTGGGCGACGGTGCGGATGACCGTCTCAGCGGTGGGCGGTTGCAGGGGGCTGGCGTGGGAGAGGGCGGCCAGGGCCTCCTGGGCCACCCGCTGGTCTATGGCCGGCGCCTGGACGAGGCGGGCGTAGGCGATGACACGGTTCAGGTAGCCCTCCAGCTCCCGCACGTTGCGACTGGCCAGCTCCGCCAGGTAGCAGGCCACCTCCTGCGGAAGGTCGATGCGCTGTTCCTGGGACTTGGCCCGCAGGATGGCCAGTCGCGTCTGGGGGCTGGGCGGCTGGATGTCCACCACCAGTCCCCCCTCGAACCGGGAGCGCAGGTGGGCGTCCAGCCCCGTGAGAGCGTGGGGCGGGCGGTCCGCCGCCAGGACGATCTGACCCCGCTCCAGGTAGACGGCGTTGAAGGTGTGGTAGAACTCCTCCTGTGTCCGCTCCTTGCCCACCAGGCGGTGGACATCGTCCACCAGGAGGGCGTCGAGCTGGCGGTAGTGGCAGCGGAACTCGTCGACGCGGCGCTGGCCCAGGGCGGTGACGAAGTCGCTGGTGAACTGCTCGGCGGTGACGTAGAGGACGCGCTTCCCCTGGGCGATGAGGCGGTGGCCGATGGCGTGCAGGAGGTGAGTCTTGCCCATGCCCGGCCCGCCGAAGATGTAGAGGGGGTTGTAGAGCTCGCCCGGGTTCTCCGCCACCGCCTGGGCGGCGGCACAGGCGAGCTGGCTGTTCTCCCCCGGCACGAAACGCTCGAAGATGAAGCGAGGATTGAAGCGTGGGGCGGAGCGCTCCCCGCCGGGCAGGGGGGTGGAGCGGAAGAGGGGCGAGGGCGCCGAATCCCGCGGGCGGGGCTGATGGACGCGGAAGGTCACCTCCACCCGCCGCCCCAGGACGCGGCTGACGGTGCTGGAGATGAGGGGCAGGGCGCGGGTGGAGAGCCAGGCGGCGGCGTAGTCGTTGGGCGCGCCCACCACCAGGTGCTCAGCCGTTAGCTCCAGGCCCGTGGTGTCCCGCAGGTAGGTATCGTAGTTGGGCCGGGTCACCTGAAGCTGTAGCTGGCCCAGGACGGTCTCCCAAAGCTTGCGGGCAGCCTCGTCGCTCATGGGACTGTCTCGGTGGGGGGTGACGCAAGTGGCAAGTTAACACGCCCAGCTACGGCCTTTCAACATGGTTTATGACAACTCACGGGAGAAAAATTCACGGCTTGTCGACACCGCCCCTACGCCTCTTGTGGTAGCTATAGCGCTGGGCTATAATGACGGAGCCCCGGCGCGGCCGCCATGTTGTTAGCCATAGACGTAGGCAACACCACCGTCACTGTTGGCGCCTTCGAGGGGGCGCGCCTGCGCGCCACCTGGCGCTTCGCTACTGACGTCCGGCGCCTGCCGGACGAGTACGGCAGCCTCATGCTGAACCTCCTCCAGTACGAGGGCGTGCGGCCGGACCAGGTCAAGGCGGCCGTCATCTGCTCTGTGGTGCCGGACCTGGAGCCTACCTTCGAGCTGATATGTCGCCGCTACCTGGGCGTCCGGCCCCTGGTGGTGGGGGCGGGCGTCCGCACCGGCCTCCCCATCCTCTACGACTCCGCCCGCGAGGTGGGGGCCGACCGCGTGGCCGACGCGGTGGCTGCCATTCACCTCTACCGCCCGCCCCTCATAGTGGTGGACCTGGGCACCGCCACCGTCTTCGATGCCATCAACCGCGAGGGGGAGTACCTGGGCGGCGCCATCGCCCCCGGGCTGGGCATCGCGGCCGAGGCCCTCTTCCAGCGGGCCGCCAAGCTCTATCGGGTGGAGCTGGCCCGCCCCAAGGCGGCCATAGGCCGCAACACGGTGACGGCGATGCAGTCCGGCATCCTCTTCGGCTTCGTGGGGCTGGTGGAGGGGCTGGTGGCCCGCTTCAAGGAGGAGCTGGGGCCGGACACTCAGGTGGTGGCCACCGGCGGCTACGCTGAGCTCATCGCCGCGGAGACTCCCGTCATAGACCACGTCAACCCGGACCTCACCCTCATCGGCCTGCGCCTGATCTACGAGATGAACCGGGGCGAGGGGCATGTATAACCTGGAGGGGCGCCGCATCGTCCTCGGCGTGGCCGGCAGCATCGCCGCCTACAAGGCGGTGGACCTGGCGAGCCAGCTCGCCCAGGCGGGCGCCCTGGTGGACGCCGTCCTGACGGAGGCGGCTACCCGCTTCGTGACGCCTCTGGCCTTCCAGGCGGTGACGGGCCGTCCCGCCCATGTGGACATGTTCGATGTCGCCTCCGGCACTGCCGAGCTGCACGTGGAGCTGGGGCGACAGGCGGACCTGCTGCTGGTGGCGCCGGCCACCGCCACCACCATCGCCCGCCTGGCCCTGGGCCTGGCCGAGGACCTGGTCTCCCTCACTGCCCTGGCCACCCGGGCGCCCCTGGTGGTCTGCCCCGCTATGGACTCCCACATGTGGGAGAACGCGGCCACCCAGGCCAACGTGGCCCGCCTGCGGGAGCGGGGGGCCGTCATCGTGGGGCCGGAGGTGGGGCGTCTCGCCTCTGGCCACGTGGGGGCGGGCCGCCTGGCGGAGCGGGACGATATCCTGGGCGCCGTCCGTGGCGTGCTGGGGCGTCGCTACGGCGACTTGGTCGAGAGGCGCATCGTGGTGACGGCCGGCGGCACTCAGGAGCCCATAGACCCCGTCCGTTATGTGGGCAACCATTCCTCGGGCAAGATGGGCTATGCCCTGGCGGAGGCGGCCCGTGACCGGGGCGCCCTGGTCACCCTCATCAGCGGGCCGGTCTCCCTGCCCGCACCCTACGGCGTGCGTCTGGTGCGGGTGCGGCGGGCGGTCGAGATGCGGGACGCCGTCCTGGAGGCCTGCGAGGAGGCGGACGCCCTGGTGATGGCCGCCGCCGTGGCCGATTATCAGCCCAGGACCGTCATCCCCCACAAGGTCAAGCGGCGAACGGAGGGGCTCACCCTGGAGCTGGTTCGCACCCCGGACATCCTGGGCGAGCTGCGGGAGGCCACCCACCTGGTGAAGGTGGGCTTCGCCGCCGAGACCGAAGACCTGATAGCCAACGCCCGCCAGAAGCTACGGGAGAAGGGCGTCCACCTCATCGTCGCCAACGATGTCACCGCCCCGGGCTCTGGCTTCGGCGCCGACACCAACCGCGTAGTGATCCTTGACCAGGAAGGGGGCCAGGAGGAGCTGCCTCTGCTCTCCAAGTATGAGGTGGCCTGGCGTATCCTGGACCGTGTAGCAGGGCTGCTCGACCGCAGGGGGTAGGTCCGATGACCACTGAACAGTTCACGCTGGAGAAGTTCGCGCGCCACCCCTTCTACCAGGAGGTGAACCGCCGGCTGGTGAAGCTGGTGAGCCTGCGTCCTGGCCAGAGGGTGGTGGACCTGGGCGCCGGCACGGGGGCGGTCACCCGTCTCCTGGTGGAGGAGGTGGCCGGCTGCCGGGGGGCGGAGGTGATAGCCGTGGAGCCCTCCGCCTCCGCTCTGGAGGTGGCCCGCCGCAACCTGGCCCAGGTCTCCGGGGCGGTGGTCCGCTTCGTGCAGGGCGGGGCGGAGCGCCTGTCCCAGGTGGTGAAGCGGCCGGTGGACGCTGTCGTCTTCTGCAACGCCATCCATCTGGTGCGCGAGAAGACGCGGGTGCTGCAGGAGGTCTACCGCACCTTGAAGGAGGGGGGGAGCTTCGCCTTCAACACCTCTTTCTATCAGGGGGCGGAGCCGCCGGAGGCCCACCAGTTCTATCGGCGCTGGCTCATCAAGGCCATGCGCCACCTGAAGACCCGTTACGGTCTCACCCCTGGCGACGCCCGCACCCCGGCCCGGGAGCGCCTCTCCGAGGAGGAGTACCTGGCCCTCCTGGAGGCCAACGGCTTCCGGGTGCACCACCGGGAGATAGTGCGGGTGGAGATGCCCCTGGAGAGCTTCGAGGACATCAGCGAGTATTCCCTGTGGATCGAGGGCGTCCTGCCGGGCGTTCCCCTGGAGGCGGGGAGCGTCGCCCTGAAGGAGGCGGTGCGGGAGACCTTCGCCGAGCTGGGGATCAAGAGCTCCCCCCGCAACTGGCTGCTGGTGGTGGCCCAGCGGGCCTAGGGATCAGGCGTCCTGGAGGCTGGCCAGGGCCTCCGGGGCCACGTGGAGCTGTCCGTCCTCGTCCGTGTAGAAAAGGCGGAAGAAGGGGTAGCCGCGCCGCCTGATCTCCTGCCCGCCGCCCTCGTGGCGCTCCACCAGTGAGGCGATGACCCGCACCTGGCAGCCCAGGGCCTCCACGGCGGCGGCCGCCCGCAGGGAGGAGCCCCCGGTGGTGACCACGTCCTCCACGATGGCTACGGGCAGGCCCCGCACCAGCTCCGCCCCCGCCACCTCGTCCTGGACTCCGTGCCCCTTCCTGGACTCCCGCACGTAGAAGACGGGCAGCTCCTCCCCCGCCACCTCCAGGGCTGCCAGCGAGGCCGCCACGGCGATGGGTATGGCGCCAGTGGCCATCCCGCCCACAGCCCGGGCGCCCGCCCCCAGCAGGGGGCCCAGGAGGAGCCGGCCGATGCTGGCCGCCCAGCGAGGATGCAGGGTCACCTGCTTGCCGTCGTAGTAGTAGCGGGCGCGCCGGCCGGAGGCGAGGACGAAGTCCCCGTAGCGGAAGCAGCGCTCCTGCATGGCCTGCCGGAGCGCCTCCAGCTCCCTGGTGGTGGCGGGGACAGCTCTGCCCTCACTCATCTACTCCTCCTGGGCCAGGGACAGGGCCAGGTGGACCAGGGTGCGGGTGGGGATGCCGGTGGCCCCCTTTACCCAGACGCCCTTGTCCCGGTCCACGTTGTCGGTGGGGGCCATGTCTATGTGCACCCAGGGGGTGTCCTCCACGAAATAGCGGAGGAACTCGGCGGCGGAGATGGCGCCCCCGTAGCGGTCGCCCACGTTCTTCAGGTCGGCCACGTCGCTGCGCAGCATCTCCCGGTACTCGCCTATGATGGGGAAGCGCCACATGCGCTCGCCCGCCGCCTCGCCGGCGGCGATCATCTTCTGGGCCAGCGCCTCGTCGTTGGCGAAGAAGCCGGTGGCGGCCGGCCCCAGGGCGATGGCCATGGCCCCGGTGAGGGTGGCCACGTCTATGATGGGCGAGAGCCCCAGCTCTCTGGCGTAGCAGATGGCATCGGCTAGGATGAGGCGTCCCTCGGCGTCGGTGTTGATGACCTCGATGGTCTTGCCGTTGCGGGCCCGCAGGACGTCGCCCGGCTTGGTGGCGGAGCCGGAGGGCATGTTCTCGGTGGCCGGCACCATGGTGACGACGTTGATGGGGGCGCGCAGCTTGGCCAGCGCCCAGATGGCGGCGATGACGGCGGCGCCGCCGGACATGTCCCCCTTCATCTCCTCCATCCCCTGGGCGGGCTTGAGGGAGATGCCGCCGGAGTCGAAGGTGATCCCCTTGCCCAGCAGGCCGATGGTGCGCTGGCTATCGGGCCGGCCGCGGTAGCGGAGGATGATGAAGCGCGGGGGCTGGGTGGAGCCGGCGGCCACCCCCAGGAGGGCGCCCATACCCATGCGCTCTATCTCCTCCCGTCCCCAGACCTCGCATTCCAGGCCGGCGTCGGCGGCCAGGGCGCGGGCCCGCTCGGCCAGCTCGCTGGGGGTGAGCATGTTGGCGGGCTCGTTGGCCAGGTCGCGGGTGTGGTTGGCGGCCTCGGCCAGGATGCGCCCCCGCTCCACTCCCCGTTGCAGGGCCTCCGTCCTGCTGGCGTCGAACTCCACCAGCGTCAGCTCTCTGAGCTCTTTCTCGTCGTCGCCGCTGTTCTTGTAGCGACGGAAGCGGTAGAGGCCCATGACGGCCCCTTCGGCGATGGCCTGGGCGGCGGCCTCCGGCTCCAGTCCGCCGGCGCCGGCACCGTGGACGACGGTGGCTACTGTCTCCGCCCCCAGACGGCGGGCCTGGCGGAGGACGTTGGCGGTGACGTCTCTCACCTTCTGGAGGTTGAACTCCTCCTGCTTGCCCAGCCCCGCCACCAGCACCCGCGGGGCGGGGAGACGTCCCAGGGTGTGGAGGACGGTGACCTCTCCCTCTTTGCCCTTGATCTCTCCCTCCTGGATGAGCTGGCTGATGGCGCCACCCAGGGCGCGGTCCACGGCGCCGGTGGCGCCGCCCGGCTGCTGCACCCCCTCGAATAGATTGACGACGATGGCCTTGGCGGCGACGGTGGCGATGTCCCCTGCCTGCACCCGTATCTCCATGGCATTCTCCTCCCGTCGGTGGTGGCCTCGCCGGCCATGATAGGGCTGCCTGCAGCGCCGGACAAGGGCGATGGCCCTGGCGCCCCTCCGTAATGGGGTGAAGTGACCGGCATTTGTAATATTGGCCAGAAGTGGTGGCGATTGCTATTGAGGTCGTGACGGTGGTTTAATGGATCTCAGGGGTCTATTCTGTCGGTATGTGGCAGCAGACGGCACGAGTCGCCGTAAGGTCTTGGCGGCTGGCGCACCGTAGCGGGGCCTGGGACCTGGCCCTGGTAGTGGTGGCCTACCTGGTGTATTACGTGGTGCGGGGTATGGTGGACGGCCGGGCCCCGGAGGCGGTCTCCCGGGCTATCCGCATCGTGGAGCTGGAGCGGGCGCTGGGCCTCTTCTGGGAGCGCCAGGTGCAGGGGGTGGTGCTGACCAGCCAGGTGCTGGTGGACATCTTCAACTATATCTACGTTTACGGGCACCTGCCCCTCATCTGCATAGTGGCACTGGCCATGTTCCTCTTCCGCCGGCCCATCTACGTCCTGTACCGCAACGCTTTCTTCCTGGCGGGCGGCATCGGCCTGCTCTGTTTCACCTTCCTGCCCACGGCGCCGCCCCGGCTCCTGCCCTGGCCCTACGGTCTTGTGGATACGGTGGCCGCCTTCTCTCACATCAGCTACGACAGCCAGCCGGCGGCGTTGGTGAACCAGTATGCCGCCCTCCCCAGTCTGCACTTCGCCTGGAACCTGCTGTTGGCCCTGGCCATTCTGGAGGCTACCCGCAATCCTCTGTTGCGGGCGGTAGCGGTGATGATGCCCCTGGCCATGGCGGTGGCCATCGTGGCCACGGCCAATCACTTCATCCTGGACATAGTGGCGGGGGCGGTGGTGGCCCTCTTGGGGCTGGGGCTGGCCAGGCTCTGGCAGCGGCAGGGCCCCCGCCTCTGGCGGCGTCTCAGGCGGCGGGCAGTCCCGGTCTCTATCGTGGCCGTTTAGGGCTATGTCTTCTGACCGGTCGGTCGGTCTGGTCGCCTGGTGGCACAGGGTGGCCGGCCATTTCAGCCGGCGGGACCTGTTCGAGGCCCTGCTGGTGGCCGGGGGCTTTCTGGCCTACTTCGCGGTGCGGGGGGCGGTGGTGGACCGGCCGGAGGCGGCCTACTTCAACGCCCTGGAGATCATAGACCTGCAGCGCCGGCTGGGTTTTTTCTGGGAGGACGATCTCCACCGCTGGGCCATTCAGGACCTCTTCGTGGTCCAGACCTTCAACATCATCTACTTCTGGCTCCATTTCCCGCTGATCATCGCCTTCGGTATCTGGTGCTATTACTTCCGGCGGGAGCGCTATACCCTCTTGCGGGACGCCTTTCTGGCCTCGGGGGCGCTGGCCCTCATCGTCTATTGGGTGCATCCGGTGGCGCCGCCGCGGTTGCTGCCGGAGCTGGCCGCCCAGTTCGATCCTTCGCCGCCGCCCTATGTGGCGCAGTTCGTGGACACCATGCAGGTCTATCTGGGCTACGCCTATCAGACGCAGGAGACGACGGCCTTCGTCAATCCCTATGCTGCCATGCCCAGCCTGCACTTCGGCTGGGACCTGCTGCTGGGGATGGGGATCATCTGGGTCTTCTGGGAGACGCCTCTGCGCTGGCTGGCCGTGCCGGTGGGCATATTCCTGCCGGCGTCCCAGGTCTTCGCCATCACCATCACCGCCAACCACTACTTCCTGGACGCGGCGGCGGGGGCAGCCGTCTCCCTGCTGGGTATACCGGTGGCGCTGGGTATGCGCCGTTTGGCCTATCCCTGGCTGGGGAGCATGGTGGCGCGTCTGCCCTGGCCGTCGTTGCGGCGGCTGCTGTTGCCGGGGCCGCCGGCCCCTACCGCCTCCAAGCGGGGCCGCTGAGGCCTTAGCGCACCTTTTCGAAGAGCATGGCCCGCACGGCGGACATGCAGCGCTCGCCGGTGTGCTTGTAGACGGTGTCCATCACCTTGATGACGTACTGGTTCTCCTTGCTGCTGGGCCGCGCCTCTACGATCTCGCTCTCCACGCGCAGGGTGTCCCCGGGGAGGACGGGGGCGGTGAAACGGACGTCCTCGAAGCCCAGGAGGGCGATGATGCGCAGGCCGTTCTCGGCGAAGACGTCGAAGATGCGGCTCGTCCTGGCCAGGCCGATGGCGACGCTGAGGACGCAGGGGCCGGCCAGGATCCGCTCGCCGAAGCGGCTGTTCTCCTTCATCCACTGGGCGTCGGAGTGGATGGTGTCGAAGGTCCAGGTGAGGTTGGTGAGCAGGGTGAAGTCGCCCTCGCCCAGGGTGCGGCCCTGGCTCCGGAACTTCTTGCCGATGGGCAGCGCGATGTCGCTCATTTCCGCTCCTCCCGCTGTGGCTCTCCTTTGGCCCAAAAGGTAGGCCGCTGGCCCCCGCCTGTCAAGCGTCGCTCACTCGCCCAGGGCGGTGAGGAGCTGGCGGACGGCGATGAGGACGGGGTCCCACACCGGGGAGAAGGGCGGGGCGTAGGCCAGGTCCAGGTTGACCATCTCTTGGGCGGTCAGGCCGGCGTGGAGGGCGGTGGCTATGATGTCTATGCGCTTGGCTGCTCCCTCCGTCCCCACGATCTGGCCCCCCAGGAGGCGGCCGCTGCCCCGTTCGGCCAGCAGCTTGACGGTGATGCGGCCGGCGCCCGGGTAGTAGGCGGCGCGGCTATTGCCCTCAATGCGGGCCGTGACGTACTCCAGCCCCAGCTCCCGGGCCTCTCGCTCCTGGAGGCCGGTGCGGGCCACCTCCACCTGGCATATCTTGCTGATGGCGGTGCCCACCACGCCAGGGAAGGTGGCGTAGCCGCCGCCCAGGTTGATGCCGGCCACCCGCCCCTGTTTGTTGGCCACGGTCCCCAGGGCTATGAAGGTGGGCTCCTGGCGCACCAGGTGGAAGCTCTGGGCGCAGTCGCCGGCCGCCCACACGTCCGGCACCTTCGTCTGCATGCGGCGGTTGACCACTATGGCGTCCCGCACGCCCAGAGGGATGCCGGCGGCCCGGGCCAGCTCCGTGTTGGGCCGCACCCCCAGCCCCAGGACCACGATATCGGCCGGCAGGGTGCGGGCCTCGGTGACCACGGCCTGCAGACGGCCGTTCGTCGTCTCGAAGCCGGTGAGGGCCTCGCCCAGGTAGAGGCGGACGCCGGCCTCGCGCAGGGCCTGGGCCACCAGCGCGGCCATGTCCTCGTCCAGGGTGTTCATGACCTGGGGCTCCTTCTCCACCAGGGAGACCTCCAGGCACCGCAGCACCAGGGCCTCCGCCATCTCCAGGCCGATGTAGCCGCCGCCGACGATGACGGCCCGCCGCGGCCCCTCCCGGTCCACCGCCTCCCGCACGGCGATGCCGCTCTCCAGGGTGCTGACGCCGTAGATGCCTCTGGCGTCTATGCCGGGGACGGGCGGCCTTATGGGGACGGCGCCCGTGGCTATGAGCAGGTGATCGAAGGGCTCCCAGCGGGGGGTGCCGCCGTCCAGGGGCTGGACCAGCACTCGTCGTCGCTCCAGGTCTATCTCCCGGGCCTCGTGGCGGGTGTGGAGCTCTATGCTCTGGTTGGCGAAGTCCTCCGGCGTGCGGGCGATGAGGCTCTGGGCCCTCTCCACCACCTGGCCGACGAAGTATGGTATGCCACAGGCGGCGTAGGAGGCGTGGGGGCTGCGCTCGAAGACGGTGATGGCCAGGTCGTCCGGCGGCCGGCGGCGTCGGGCCTGGCTGGCGGCGCTCATCCCCGCTGCGTCGCCACCGATGACTACGAGCCGTTCCCTGGCCATCCTCTCTCCCCTCCTGGCTGGTGCCCCTCGGGGATATGGTAAGAGGCGTGTAGCTACTGGGACAACCTGGGCCTTGACCCTTACTAGCCCTGCCCTTATACTGCGCGGCGGCCTTGAAGGGCCTATCCTAGCGGGCGGACGAGGAGGAGAACGTATGCCGGCAGTGGTGGTAGTGGGCGGTCAGTGGGGGGACGAGGGCAAGGGACGCGTGGTGGACCTGCTGGCCCAGCGGGCCCAGGTGGTGGCCCGCTACTCTGCAGGGAGCAACGCTGGCCATACCATCGTCAACTCTCTGGGTGAGTTCCGCCTGCACCTGGTGCCCGCTGGCATCTTTTATCCTGACAAGCTCTGCCTCATCGGCCAGGGGGTGGCGGTGGACCCCAGGGTGCTCTTGGAGGAGATCCAGTCCCTGGAGGAGCGGGGGGTGAGGGTGCGGGGGCGCCTCTTCGTCAGCGACCGCGCTCACGTCACCATGCCCTGGCATCCCCTCCTGGACCGGCTGGAGGAGGAGATGCGGGGCAAGGGGGCCATCGGCACCACCGGCCGTGGCGTCGGCCCCACCTTTGTGGACAAGGTGGGCCGCCTGGGGGTGCGCATGGTGGAGCTGGCGGACCCGGAGGCACTGCGGGAGCGGTTGGCCAAGGTGCTCCCCGTCAAGAACGCCATCCTCACCCGCCTGTATGACGCCCCGCCCCTGGAGGCAGAGGCCATCTTCGACGAGTATGCCGAGTACGGCGCCCGCCTGCGGCCCTTCGTGGCGGACACGGCCCTCCTGGCCCAGGAAGCGCTGGCCCGTCAGGAGATGGTGCTCCTGGAGGGAGCGCAGGGGGCGCTCCTGGACCTGGACCTGGGCACCTACGAGTATGTCACCTCCTCCACCCCTTCCTCCCTGGCCGGGGGTGCCTGCCTGGGTCTGGGCATCGGCCCCACGCAGGTGAGCGCCGTGGTGGGGGTGTACAAGTCCTACATGACGCGCGTGGGCAACGGCCCTATGCCCACGGAGCTGACGGACGAGCTGGGCGACCGGCTGCGGGAGGCCGGCCCCCGCCCGGAGTACGGGGCCACCACGGGCCGGCCGCGTCGCTGTGGCTGGTTCGATGCCGTGGCCTCCCGCTACACGGCGCGGGCCAACGGCCTGACGGCGGTAGCCCTCACCCGCCTGGACGTGCTGGACCAGTTCGATACCATACGCGTCTGCACCGCCTACCGTCTGGACGGTCAGGTGATGGACTCCTTCCCGGCCAGCACCTCCGCCCTCTTCCGCGTCCAGCCCGTGTATGAGGAGCTGCCGGGCTGGCTGGAGGACACCTCCGGGGTGCGTCGCTTCGCTGACCTGCCGCCGCGGGCCCAGGCCTACGTGCGCCGCATCGAGGAGCTGCTGGGGGTGCCGGTGCATCTGGTATCGGTGGGGCCGGAGCGGGAGCAGGCCATCGTCATCAAGGAGGTCCTGTAGAGCGGGAGGCTTGGGGTGACCAGCACCATCACCTTCTGGCTGCATATCGTGGCTGCCACCGCCTGGGTGGGGCCGCAGCTCTTCCTGGTGCTGGTGATCCCCGCCCTGCGGGTGCTGGAGCCTCCCGCCCGCGCCAGGGCGTTGCGGGTGCTGACGCAGCGCTTCGGCTGGCTGGGCGGCGCTGCCCTGGTGGTGCTGGTGCTGAGCGGCATCAGCAACCTGTTCCAGCGCATAGACGATGGCTTCGATGTCTTCAACCCTGACCTGCGCTATCTCTGGATCTTCGTTACCAAGATGTCCCTGCTGGGGCTGGCGGTGATTCTGACGGCCCTCCATTCCTTCGTGGTGGGGCCGCGCCAGTTGCGGCTGATGGAGGCCTCCGCGGGCGGCCCTCCCTCGCCGGAGCTGGCCCGGGTGCGCCGGGCGACGATGCTCCTGAGCGCCCTGGTGCTGCTGGCCTCCCTGGGGATCCTCTTCGCCGCGGCGCTCCTGGCCAATCACGCCTTCTCCTTCCAGCCGGTGTGAGGGCCGGACGTCGGCTCTTGGGCCAGGGGAGCGACGGCGCTACACTGGAGTCCGGCAGGATGAGCGTGACCCGTCTTCCGCAGCGACCCCTCCCCTCCGAGCGGCTCCTGGAGGCGGTGCAGGAGATGCTGGAGGGGCGGGCGCCCAATACCGGCCGCTTCTGCGGGGGCTGCTATCATCCCCTCCGCCAGGGTGAGGCGGTCTGTCCCCACTGCGGCCTGGCCACGGCGGAGCGCCCGCCGGCGGAGCGGCTGCCGCTGGAGGTGCTGGCCATGGTGGAGGCGCAGCGCTTCCGCGAGGGGCTGGTGGTGCGCACGCTGGCCTATGCTGGCCTGGTGGCGGGTATCGTCCTCTCCCTGCTGCCCATCGCCTTCTTCGATGTGCACTGGTGGACGGTGCTGGGGCTCTTCGGCATTCTGGCCTTCAGCTACGTCTTCTTCGCCAACCTGGCCAACACGGTGGGGGATGCCCTGGGCTACCGCTGGGGCCAGTCCGTCCTGCGCCGGCGCTGGGAGCGCTTCCTGGCCCAGCGGGAGCGGCCGTAGCCCTCGTCGGGGGTCAGGCACCCTCCCCTGCTTCCGTCGCCCTGTCCTCCCTACCGCCCTCGCCGGAGACGTCTTGAGAGGATATCGGCCCCCGCTTCGGGCCCGGGCGCAGGGCGTCAGGCCCCCAGGTGGCGGGCCAGCGCCGTGAGGTCTGGCACGGTGAGGTCGGGCTGGCCGGGCAGCTCCTCCAGGGGGATGCCCGTGCGGTCTACGCGGCAGACCCAGAAGCCGAAGCTCTTGGCCCCGGCCACGTCGAAGGGGTTGGCGGAGACGAAGCCGATCTCCATTGGCGTTAGGTTTAGCCTGTGACAGGCCAGGATATAGACCCGGGGGCTGGGCTTGTAGATGGCGGCTTCGTCGGCGCTGAGGATGGCGGTGAAGAGCCGGGCCAGGCCGGCGTGCTCCAGCAGTGGCTGGAGCATCTGAGGGGACCCGTTGGAGAGGATGGCCAGGGGGTAGCGCTGGCCGAGGGCCTCCAGGGCGCCGGGGACGTCCCCGTAGGGTGGGAGGCGCAGATAGGCCTCCATGAGGCGCAGGGCGGCCGCCTCGTCCAGGGGGAGGCCCAGGAGCTTGGTCGCCTGGGCCAGGGCGCGACGGGTGATGCGGCCGAAGTCCTCGTAGCGGTCCATGAGGCTGATGAGCCAGGTGTACTCCAGTTGACGGGTGCGCCACAGTTGGGCCAGCGCCTGACCGTGACCGGGGAAGAGCTCCTCGGCGGTGGCGGCCAGGCTCTGGATGTCGAACAGGGTGCCGTAGGCGTCGAAGGCCAGGGCCTTGAGCTGTGGTCTATCCTGAGCGGAGGCGCACATCTCCCCTCTCCTGGGCCAGGTCTGCGGTCCGCGGCGCCTCTGCGCCGGTGGGGAGGCTCCTCTACACCGGCACCTTGAGGTCCAGGGTGACCTTGCGCACCTCGGCCATGATGCGCTGGGCCGCCGCCTCGTCCGGCTCCACCAGGGGGAGGCGTGGCCGGCCCACCCGGAACCCTATCTGGTTGAGGGCGTACTTGATGGGCACCGGGTTGGGGGCGGCCGTGAGGAGGATGGTCATCAGCGGGAGGAGGCGCTGGTGGATGCGGGCCGCCTCCTGCACCTGGCCCGCCAGGTAGGCCTCCATCATGGCCTTGAACTGCACGCCCGCCAGGTGGGAGACGACGGAGACGACGCCATAGCCCCCCACGGCCATGATGGGCAGGGTGAGGGCGTCATCGCCGCTCCAGACCAGGAAGCCCGGCGGGGCCGCCGCCGTGATGCGGGTCACTTGGACCAGGTCGCCGCTTCCCTCCTTGATGCCGATGATGTTGTCTATCTGGGCCAGCCGCAGGGTGGTCTGGGCCTCCAGGTTGACGCTGGTCCGGCCGGGTATGTTGTAGAGGATGCAGGGGATGTTGACCGCCTCGGCCACGGCCCGGAAGTGCTGGAAGAGCCCCTCCTGGCTGGGCTTGTTGTAATAGGGGGTGATGAGGAGGAGGGCGTCCACCCCCAGCCGCTCCGCCTCCCGCGAGAGCTCTATCGTCTCGGCGGTGTTATTGGTGCCGGTGCCGGCCACCAGGGCGCCCCGCCCGCTTATGGCCTCCTTGACCTCGCGGAAGAGGCGCAACTTCTCCTCGTGCTCCAGGACGGGGGACTCGCCGGTGGTGCCCGCCACCACCAGGCCATCGCTCCCCGACTCCAGGAGCGAGAGGGCGAGCCGTCTCGCCTGGGCGTAGTCGAGCTGGCCCTGGTCGTCGAAGGGGGTCACCATAGCCGTCAGCAACCTGCCGATCTCCATAGCTCCACCTCCCTGGAGTCTCTTTTATATCAGGTTGCGGGCCAGCAACTCCTCGGCTATCTGCACGGCGTTGAGGGCGGCGCCCTTGCGCAGGTTGTCGCAGGCGATCCAGAGGGCCAGTCCGTTCTCGCTGGCGCTGCTGCGCCGTATCCGTCCCACCATGGCCACGTCGGCGCCGGCGGCGGCCAGGGGCGTGGGGTAGAGGTGGCGGCCGGGGTCGTCCAGCACCTGGACACCGGGCGCCTCTATGAGTATCTCCCGCGCCTCCCTGGGGTCCAGGGCCCCCTGGAACTCCACGTGGACGGCCAGGCTGTGGCCTATCATCACCGGCACCCGCACGCAGGTAGCGGAGATGGCCAGGGAGGGCTCTCCCATCAGCTTGCGGGTCTCGTGGACTATGGTGGCCTCTTCCTTGGTGTAGCCGTCCTCCTGGAAGTCCTCCACGTGGGGGAAGACGTTGAAGGCGATGGGATGCGGGTAGACCTGGGGCTCGGCCGTCTGGCCGGCCAGGGCGGTCTTGGCCTGCTCTACCAGCTCCTGCATGGCGGCGTAGCCCGTACCCGAGACGGACTGGTAGGTATCCACGATGATGCGCCGAACGGGCACCCGCTGGTGGAGGGGCCACAAGCAGAGGACCAGGGGCGTCACCTCGCAGTTGGGGGTGGAGATGATGCCCTGATGGCCCTGGAGAGCCTCGGCGTTCACCTCCGGCACCACCAGCGGCACGTGGGGCTCCAGCCGCCATGCCTTGGAGTCGTCGATGACGACAGCGCCCGCCCTGACGGCGTGGGGAACCAGTTCCCGGGAGACCTGGCTGCTGGCGGAGAAGAAGACCAGGTCCGCCCCCTGGAAGGAGTCCGGGGCAGTCTCCTCTACCACGATCTTCTCGTCGCCGAAGGGGAGGCGGGCGCCGGCGGAGCGGGCTGAGGCCAGCAGCCGCAGGCTGCCGATGGGGAAGTCCCGCTCCCGGAAGACCTTCAGCAGCTCCCGGCCTACCAGGCCGGTGGCGCCGACGATGGCTACGTTCAGCTTGCGGCCCATCTCGTGTCGCCGGGGGTGGAGGAGTCGGTCACGTGGCTCCATCTTAACCGATGCCCCCAGGGGTGGCAAGGGCGGGCCTTCGGCGTTGACGGAGGCCGGGCCGGGCCCTACCATGGCCCCAACGTCGGGGTCTGTGCGGGCCTGCAGCGAAAGGAGGGACCATGACCGCCGAGCAGTGGGTCTCAGTGGCCAGGGACGGGGGCATCGCCACCGTGACCCTGGACCGGCCGGAGGCGCGCAACGCCCTCCCCAGGGCCGGCTGGGAGCGTCTCCACCGGGTGCTGGAGGAGCTGGGCGGGGACGAGGAGGTGCGCGTCGTCGTCATCACCGGCGTGGGGGACGTCTTCTGCGCTGGCGACGATATCAAAGAGGTGGCCCGCCTAATGGAGGAGGCGCTGGCCGGCCGCGGCAGCATGATGGCGGTACGGGAGATCACCCTCCTGCTGCAGCAGGTCTCCCTGGACATCGTGCGGATGCCCAAGCCGGTCATCGCCGCCGTCAACGGCTGGGCGCTGGGCGCCGGCCTGGAGCTGGCCCTCATCTGCGATTTCGCCTACGCGGCGGAGGAGGCGCGCCTGGGCTTCCCGGAGGCGAGCATCGGCATGACCATCACCGGCGGCATCACCTACGGCATAAGCCGCCTGCTGCCCCTCCCGCGGGCCAAGGAGCTGGCCTTTACGGCGCGGCGCATCACCGCCCGGGAGGCGCTGGCGCTGGGGCTGGTCAATAAGGTGGTGCCGCGGGCCCAGCTCATGGAGGCGGTGCGGGAGGTGGCCCGGGAGATCATGGCCAACTCGCCGGTGGCGGTGGCTATGCACAAGTCCAGCCTGCAGATGGGGGCGGAGTCCACCCTCTGGCACGCCTTGCAGCACGAGACGGAGCTGATCCTGGCCCTGCTGGCTACTCAGGACATGCAGGAGGGGGCCAGGGCCTTCGCCGAGAAGCGGCGGCCCCTCTTCCCTGGCCGCTAGGCGGCCGCTACAGCCAGCGCCAGAGCCACCAGCGGGCGAAGCCGGCCTTCACCAGGTGCCAGAAGCGGCCAGGCCGCCGCAGCTCCACCCTGGGGGCGGGCTCGGCGAAGAAGTCCCCCTGGACGAGGGCGGCCCGGCCGTAGCCCGTCTCCAGGAAGCACTGGCCGTGGCCGTCGAAGGCCCAGCGCTGGGGGCTGCCCTCGATCTCGGCGGCGATGTTGCGGGCCACCGTCTCCGCCTCCCCATGGGCGAAGACGCCGGCCTTGGGCAGGGGTAGCCCGTGGGCCAGCGGTATGTGGGTGACGTCTCCCAGGGCGTAGACGCCCTCCCAGGCGGTGGCCAGGGTGTAGGGGTCGGGCTCTATCCAGCCGCTCGGGCCCACCAGCCCGGCCTCTCGCACCAGGCGGGGCGCCCCGTGCACCGGCACGCCGATGAGGAGGTCGAAGGGGGCCTCGCTGCCGTCGGCGAAGCTTATCCTGCGCCCCTCCTGGTCCACCGCCCGGACGCGGGCGCCCGGGGTGAAGCGGATGCCCCGGCGGTCCAGCATCTCCAGCACCTGCTCCCCCACCGACGGGCCGGCCACCGGCAGGGGGTAGGGCTCCGGGGTGAAGATGGCGATCTCTACGCTGTGGCGGCGGCCGCGGCGGCGGAAGTAGTAGTCCAGTAGCAGCGCCCCCTCATAGGGGGCGGCGGGGCACTTGTAGGGGGCGGACGGTATGAGGATGACGATGCGCCCCTCCTGGAGCTTGGCCAGCTCCTCCGCCAGGGCCTCGGCCCCGTCCAGGGAGTAGAAGGTCCAGGCCAGGCCCAGGCCGGGGATGTCGCCGGTGCTGTATTCGACGCCGGGGGAGAGGACGAGGTAGTCATAGACGTATCCCTGGTCCCCCAGATAGACGCGCCGGCGCTCCACGTCCAGGGCCGTCACCTCGGCCAGCACCACCTCTATCCCTTTGCGCTGGAGGTGTCGCAGATCTCCCACGATGCGGGCCGGCCTCTGCTCTCCCGTCATCACCCAGGTGAAGGCGGGGGCGAAGGCGTGGATGGCGCTGCGGTCTATGAGGAGGACGCGATGCTGGCGGGGCAGGAGCTGGCGCAGGCGGTTGGCGGCCACCAGGCCGCCCAC